>CANQRR010000040.1 GCA_947626285.1 uncultured Lachnospiraceae bacterium | reverse complement strand
GAGCCCTCTATACGCACAAAAAGAATAAGCCTAATCCCCTGTATATCTAGGGCATAGGCTTATTATACGAGAGGAGTGATTTTATGAAAAAAGAACTGCTGAACCGCGTCAACGCTCTGGTGCTGCAGGTGCTGTACCGCAGTCTGCGCGTGCTGTACAAGAACGACAGCCGCGTGCGGGAGGAGATCGACAGCTGGGACAGGAATCTTTCATTCAAGCTGGTGTGCGGACCGGGCGGCGCAGTGCTGGCGCTGCGCAGAAGCGAACACGTGGGCGTGCGGAAATTGCCGCGCGCGCAGAGGGCTGCTATCACGATGCGTTTCAAGTCAATTGAAGGCGCGTTCTGTGTACTGAGCGGGCAGAAGAGCATCGCGGACGCATACGCGGAGCACCTGTTCACGCTGGAGGGGGATATTTACAAGACGATGAGCTTCGTGCGCTGTGTGGAATACGCGGAGGCGTACCTGTTCCCGCGCATTTGGAGCGGCCGTATACTGAAGGAAATACCGGACAAACAACTTGCCTCACTCAAGGTGTACGCGCTGGCGCTGCTGGAGAATGTCTGAAAGGGAGACGATGGGGAAAGTATGGCATGCCCGTATGTTGGCGTCTGCCGGAAAATGTCCTGAGAAATATATTGGAAAAGAAGGGAGCGAAGATTCGCATATGAATTACTTCGAATTTACCAATCCGACCAAACTGTGCTCCGGCAAGGGAGCGCTTGACAATCTGGCCTACGAGCTGGAGATGCTTGGCGCAAAGCATCCGATGATCTTAAGCGACGCGATGCTGGAGCAGCTTGGCACGTTGAAGCTTGTGACGGATGCGCTTGGTGAGACGCAGATCGGGCGCATCTTTACGGATATTCCGCGCGACAGCAGTGTGGAAGTGGTGAACCGAATCGCGAAGGAGTACCGCGATTTTGACTGCGACGCGCTGGTGGCATTAGGCGGCGGCAGCGTGCTTGACACAGCGAAGGGTGTGCGGCTGCTGATCTCTCAGGAGGTGGAAGACCTGCTGGAGCTGATGGGCTGCGAGAGCATCCCGAAAGGAAAAGAAGTGCCGTTTATCGCGCTGCCGACGACGGCGGGCACCGGGAGCGAGGCGACCGCGGTCGCAGTGATCAAGAACCAGGCGAAGCATGTGAAGATGGAGTTCATCTCACAGCAGCTCCTGCCGGACGTGGCGATCCTTGACCCACGCATGACGGCGACGCTTCCTCCGCGGATCACAGCGTCAACCGGGATGGACACGCTCTGCCATGCGATCGAGGCGTACAGCTGTATGCAGAAGAATCCGCTCAGCGACGCCTACGCGACGGCGGCGGTCGGGCTGGTTGGAAAGAATCTGATCAAAGCGGTGCGCTTCGGCACATCGAAGGAAGCGCGCGCTGCGATGGCGAACGCGAGTTTCCTGGCGGGCGCGGCGTTCTCCAACAGCATGGTCGGCGTGGTGCACGCGATCGGACACGCGCTCGGCGGAGTATGCCACATCGCGCACGGCGACGCGATGAACATCCTGCTCCCGGCGGGCATGATGTTCAACCGCAATTACTGTAAGGACACCTACGCGCAGCTTCTGCTGTACCTGGCCGGACCGGAGGTCTACCTAAAGACGCCGGAGAAGAAGCGAGCCGACCGCATGATCGCGGAGGTGCTGAAGCTCCGCAAACGATTGAACCAGATGACGGGCCTTCCGATGACGCTGAAAGAGGCCGGGGCCGATTCGGCGAAATTCCCGGATGTGGCGCGCACGGCGCTCAACGACGGCGCGGTCATCGTGAACCCCAGACAAGTGACTTATGAAGCGGTAATGAGGATTCTGGAGGTTTGTTATGGAGATTGAACAAATAGTCAGCAGACAGCGCGCCTACTTCGCGAAAGGCAAGACGCGGAACATCGCCTGGCGGATCGCGGCGCTGAAGGCGCTGAAAAAGACGATCCTGCAGAACCAGGAAGAGATCGAGGCGGCGCTGCGCGCGGATCTGAACAAATCCGCCTCAGAGACCTATATGTGCGAGACGGGCATGGTGCTCTCAGAACTGTCGCACATGATCGGGCATCTGCGCGGTTACGCGAAGGACAGGCGCGTCCGGACGCCGCTTGCGCAGTTTCACGCGAAGAGCTTTACGTCGCCGGAGCCGTACGGCGTCGTGCTTGTGATGTCGCCGTGGAATTATCCGTTCATGCTGGCGCTGGAGCCTGCCATCGGCGCGATCGCGGCGGGCAACTGCGTCGTGATCAAGCCGAGCGCGTATTCGCCGGCCACCTCCGATGCGATCGAGAAGATCATCGGAGAGTGCTTCGCGCCGCACATCGCGGCGGTCGTCAAGGGTGGGCGAGCGGAGAACACGGCGCTACTGGAACAGAAGTTTGACTTCATCTTTTTCACGGGCAGCGTGGCGGTCGGAAAGCTTGTCATGGAGAAGGCGTCGCGCCATCTGACGCCGGTCTGCCTGGAGCTGGGCGGCAAGAGCCCGTGCATCGTGGACAAGAGCGCGAACCTCAAGCTGGCCGCACGCCGCATCGTCTTCGGCAAGTACCTGAACGTCGGACAGACCTGCGTGGCGCCGGACTATCTCTTCGTTCACGAGCAGGTGAAGGACAGGCTTCTTGCGGAGATCAAAAAGTGCATCCGGAAGCAGTTCGGCGCGCAGCCGCTTGACAATCCGAACTACGGGCGCATCGTGAACGAGAAGCACTTCGACCGCCTGTGCGGGCTGCTGAAATGCGGGAGCGTGTACTGCGGCGGCCAGACGAGGCGGGAGACGTTGCAGATCGCGCCGACCGTGCTCACCGGGATCCGTCCGTCTGACGCGATCATGAAGCAGGAGATCTTCGGACCGATCCTGCCGGTCATGACGTTCGCGGACATCTCCGAGGTCATCACCTACACGACCAAGCGCGAAAAGCCGCTGGCGCTCTACCTGTTCACCGGAAGCCGCGCCGTGGAAAAGAAAGTGCTGAAACACGTGAGCTTCGGCGGCGGCTGCATCAACGACACGATCATCCATCTGGCGACGAGCCGGATGGGCTTTGGCGGCGTCGGCGGCAGCGGCATGGGAAGCTACCACGGTCGCGACAGCTTCGAGCTGTTCAGCCACCGCAGGAGCATCGTGAAGAAGTATACCTGGATCGATCTGCCGTTCCGCTACCAGCCGTACAACGGACTGAAAGATTTCCTGATAAAGCTGTTTTTGAGATGAGGAGTGGGTTATGTTAAAAGTTTTCCTCGTGGAGGACGAAGTCGTCATCCGCAACGGAATCAAGAACAACATCCCGTGGGAGCGGGAAGGGTTCGTTTTTGCAGGAGAGGCCAGCGACGGAGAGCTGGCCTATCCGCTTATTATGAAGGAAAAGCCGGATATTCTGATCACGGACATCAAGATGCTGTTCATGGACGGTCTGGAGCTCAGCCGCATCGTCAGGAAGGAGCTGCCTCAGATCAAGATCCTGATCCTGAGCGGCTACAACGAGTTCGACTACGCGAAATCCGCGATCGACATCGGCGTCACACAGTATCTGCTCAAACCGATCAGCTCCGCCAAGCTTCTGGAGGCGATAAAGGAAGTCGCCGCGCAGATCGAGAAGGAGCGGGAGCAGGATCGGGTGCTGGAGCAGTATCAAAATGAGATGGCGGAGAACCTTCTGCTGGAACGCCAGAAGCTATGGAACGCGCTGATCGCGAATGAGCTGTCGTCCGCGGAGCTGCTTGAGGGCGGACAGAGGCTTGGGATGGATTTCAACGCGCCCGTGTATCAGGTGCTGTTGTTCAAGGTAATGCCCGGGGACAGTTCCGACGGCGGGCCGCGCGAGCTGATCGCGGTGTCGGACCGGATCGCGGAGACGGCGGAGAGTTGGGAGCAGGTGCTGACGATCGACCGGAGCCCGGAGGGCTGGATCTTTCTGGTAAAAGGCGGGACAGACGAGGAGGCGCGGGAGCGCCTTGCCGGCTGCGTGGACAGGCTGAAGGAGCTGGTGGCCGAGTACCCGGAGATCCAGTATTTCGGCGGGATCGGCCCGGCGGCGCATCGCCTTGGGGATATCCGCAGTTCCTATCAGGAGGCGGGGAAAGCGTTCGCCGGAAGATTCTTTACGGAGCCGAACCAGGTGATCTGTCCGGAGGACGTCGCCCGATTGCATCAGCGTGGCGGAGAGAAGATCGATCTGAGCAGCATGGGTTCCCGCAGAGCGGAGCGCGAGCGCGTGGACCGTTTTTTGAAAAACGGTACGCTTGAGGAAGTGGAAAATTTCCTGGAAGAATATTTCCTTGACGTCGGGGAGCAGAATTTTCAGTCGTTGCTGTACCGGCAGTACGTGGTGATGGACCTCTATTTCTCCGCGGCGGATTTCCTTGTGAATCTGGAGATGGGGACGGAAGCCCTCCCGGAGGAGTGCAGGGACATCAATGAGATCGTGGCGGATGCGACGACGCTGGAGGAGACGAAGCGTCTGATCGGCAGACTCTTCACCGAGACTATGAAGCTGCGCGACAGCAGTTCCATGAAGCGCTACAACGCGGTGATCGGGGAGGCGCGTACTTTTATTCAGGAAAATTATCAGCGCGAGGATATGTCGCTGAACACGGTGGCCTCCCAGGTGAACATCAGCCCCAGCTACTTCAGCGCGATCTTCAGCGCGCAGACCGGGCAGACATTCGTGGAGTATCTGACATCGGTGCGCCTGGAGAAAGCGAAGGAGCTGCTGATGTGCACGAGCCTGCGCACCGCCGAGATCGGTTACGAGGTGGGGTACAAGGATTCCCACTATTTCAGTTATATCTTCAAGAAGGTCGTCGGCTGCAGTCCGACGGAATACAAGAACCGGCGCACAGACGTCACGAAGGGCAATTGACTGTCGCTGTCTGCGAAGCGGATCCGTGTTGCGATATCCGGAAATAAATCGCGAAGCCGCAGTAGATGGAGGACAGAAGAAGTCAGGGAAAACCAGGGAGAAAGGAGCGTCCGAAGATGAACCATATAAGAAAAATGAGAGGCTTGGCTGTTGGATTTGGGGCGCTTCTGTTCCTGTCCGGCTGTGGGGCAAAGGAGTCGCCGGAGCCTGCGGCGAACCGGCGGTTTGAGACGGAGATGGATGAGAACCTGATTGCGGTCGGCTTCTCACAGGTCGGTGCGGAGTCGGACTGGCGCGCGGCGAACACAGAGTCAATCCAGTCGTCGCTGACTCCGGAAAACGGATTCTATCTGATCTACGAGGACGCCCAGCAGAAGCAGGAGAACCAGTTCAAGGCGATCCGCAATTTCATTCTGCAGGAGGTCGATTATATCGTGCTGTCGCCGATCGTGGAGACCGGCTGGGAGACGGTTCTGCAGGAGGCGAAGGATGCCGGGATTCCGGTGATCCTTGTGGATCGCATGGCGCAGGTGGACGAGGAGCTGTACACCTGCTGGATCGGCGCGGATTTTGAGAGCGAAGGCAAAAGAGCCGGAGAGTGGCTGGAGCAGTATCTGGAAGAGCAGGGGCGCGCGGGCGAGGAGATCCGCATCGTCACCTTGCAGGGCACGCTGGATTCCAGCGCCCAGCTCGGGCGGACGAAGGGCTTTGCCGAGGTCATGGAAAAGCATGGGAACTGGGATATGCTGGAGATGAAGGACGCGGACTTCACACAGGCGAAGGGACAGGAAGTGATGGAGTCGCTTCTGAAAAAGTATGACGACATCGATGTAGTCGTCTGCGAGAACGACAACATGGCCTTCGGCGCGGTGGACGCGATCCAGGAAGCCGGCGAAAGCTGCGGGCCGGACGGTGATATCACGATCCTGTCCTTTGACGCGGTGAGCGCCGCGTTTGACGCGATGATGGCGGGCGAGATCAACGTGAGCTTTGAGTGCAATCCGCTGCACGGGCCGAAGCTGCAGGAGATCATCGGCACGCTGGAGAGCGGCGGGACCGTGGACAAGATTCAATATATGGAAGAGACCTATTTCGACACCAGCATGAACCTGGAGGAGCTGCGCAAAACGAGGGCATACTGAGCGATGAAAGAAAAGAAGAAATCCTCTATCAAAAACAGACTGAACGGACTCCTGCTGGTCTGCATGGTCCCGCTTACCGTCATTATCGTGTATCTGCTGGTGCTGATGAACAGCTTCTCCAGCCGCTACGATACGATCGTGGAAAACATCACGAGGGCGAACGCCTACAACATCAACTTCAAGGAAGACCTGGATTACGTCATGTACATCATTGTGGCGAACTCCGAGCGCGCCGAGGAGTTGGTGGGTACGGAACAGCCGGACATCATGATCGACGAGGCGAGGGGCGTCTTTGAGGAACTCCTGGAGATCGCGGATTCCGACTATGCGCGAAACAGCCTGCAGCGCATCCTCAAGTGTCTGGACACGCTGGAGACCCGCGTCGACGAGATCGTGGACGACGCACGCGTCAGCGGCACCTACGACAAGAATATGGAGCGTCTGGATTCGAACGTCCGCATTCTGACGGAGCTGATCCAGGAGCAGATTCAGCAGTATATCTACTATGAGTCGACGAATCTGGAGAACCTCCGCGAGGGCATCCGCTCAGACGTGGACGCGGTGATCCGGATCATCACGGTGGTCTCCGTCCTGATCGTGGTCGGCGCGCTGCTGATCAGCCGCAGGGTGATGGCGAGCGTCACGAAGCCGATCGAGAACCTCAGCCGGATGACGCAGCAGGCGGCCGGTGGCGACTTCGAGGTGCGCGCGCACGAGGATAAGATCGAGGAGATGGAGATCCTGAATTCCAGCTTCAACCGCATGGTGGAGCAGATCGGCGATCTCGTCGAGGGCATCCGCGTGGAGCAGAAAAACCTGCGCGCGACGGAGCTCAGGCTTTTGCAGGCGCAGATCAATCCGCATTTTCTGTACAACACGCTCGACACGATCATCTGGCTGGCCGAGTCGGGGGAGAAGGAGCAGGTCGTGAACATGGTGTCCTCCCTGTCGGATTTCTTCCGGACGACGCTGAGCAAGGGGCGCGACTACATCACAGTCGGGGAGGAAGCCGCGCACATCCGCAGCTATCTGGAGATCCAGCAGTTTCGCTATCAGGACATCCTGGAGTATGAGATCCGGATCCCGGAGGAGCTGCACGGCTATCAGATCCTCAAGCTGACGCTGCAGCCGCTTGTGGAGAACGCGCTGTACCACGGCATCAAGAACAAACGCGGCCTGGGCCACATCCGGGTCTTCGGAGAGCAGCAGGGCGATTGCCTCATCTTCACAGTGCAGGACGACGGCATGGGCATGGACGAGGAAAAGCTTTCGCAGGTCCGCAGGATCATCCGGGGAAAGGCCGGCGATCCGAAGATTTTACCCGGACAGGCGGGCGGCCCGCAGGCTATGCCCGGACAGACGGGAAGTCCGCAGGATCCCTCCGACCCGTCCGGATTCGGCCTTTTCAATGTGCAGCAGCGCCTCCAGCTCAATTACGGGGCGGAGTACGGTCTGTCGGTGGAGAGTGTGTACGGCGAAGGGACAAAGGCAGTTGTGACGATACCGGCCATAAAATATTAAACATTTTTCATAAGATTTTTAACTGTTTGCCCGTGGTTTCTCCCTGCGGGCAAAAAAAATTACAAAAAATCAAAAGATTCCTCTTTGAATTTATGCAATATTGTAGTATAATACATAACATGAAATCGGATGGATTTCATAAAAATCTGTCACGTACATATTATTAAAGGAGGAAAAGAAATGAAAAAGAGAATCATGGGACTGGCTCTCGGTGTGATCACGGCTGCAGCTTTCGGTATGACGGTGAATGCTGACGAGCTCATCAAGGTAGGTATCATCAACAACGATCCGAGTGAGTCCGGTTATCGTACCGCGAACGTGAAGGACCTCGAGGAGACCTTCACCGAGGAGAACGGCTATGATGCGCAGTTCGCATACAGCCTTGACAACGCTGAGCAGATCGCTTCCGCTCAGAAGTTCATCCAGGACGGCGTTGACTACCTGCTTCTCTCCGCAGCTGACGTTGCTGGTTGGGACACGGTTCTACAGGACGCGCAGGCTGAGGGCATTCAGGTAATCCTGTTTGACCGTACGATCGACGCTGACGAGAGCCTCTATGCTGCTTCCGTTGTATCCGATATGGCGAAGGAAGGCGAGATGGCTATCGATTGGCTGGAAGGCCAGGGCCTTGATGCTTATAATGTAATCCACATCCAGGGCGTTATGGGTTCCGCAGCTCAGGTTGGACGTTCGGGCGCTCTTGACGCGAAGGTTGATGAGGAGAACAAAGAAGAGTACGACGAGAACTGGCATATCGTAGCGCAGCAGACCGCTGAGTGGAACGCTGAGAAGGCTCAGCAGATCGTTCAGTCCGTTATCGATTCCGGCGACGAGTTCAACGTAATCTACGCTGAGAACGACGACATGGCGAAGGGCGCTGTAGCGGCTCTCGACGCGGCTGGCATCTCTCACGGTGTAGACGGCGACGTTATCGTTATGGGCTTCGACACCAACAAGTGGGCTCTTGAGGAGCTGAAGGCCGGCAACTGGAACTACGACGGACAGTGCAACCCGTTCCAGTCTGAGTACCTGGTTGACATCATCGAGAAGCTCGAGGCTGGCGAAGAGCTCGAGGAGAAGACCATCATCATGGATGAGAAGGGCTTCGATGCTACGACGATCACCGACGAGGATATCGAGAACTACGGCATCTAATTGTCAGGAATGAAAAGAAGCCATTTTTCGAAGAAAAATGAGCGAATCTGAGATACTTTCAGGATCGCGGGAGTGCGTAGCACGAAGCAATCCGCTGGTATTATCAGAATGAAAAGGTAACAAAAAGGGCGCAGTGCGGACGACAGGACGTCTGCCCTGCGCCTGTTTTACTGTGAAAGCCCGAGACGCGGAGCGATCCGCGCGCTTTCGTAATCATAAATAACTCAGAAGGAGGGATACGCTGGTGAATGAGAAATCCATATTGGAGATGCGCGGCATCTTCAAGAGCTTTCCCGGGGTGCGCGCGCTCCAGAACGTGGACTTCACGCTCTGCGAGGGCGAGATTCATGCGCTTATGGGAGAAAACGGCGCCGGAAAGTCGACGCTGATCAAGGTACTCACCGGTGTCTACGAGAAGGATGAGGGACATATCTTCCTCAAAGGCATGGACAAGGAGGCTGTGATCCGTTCCCCGCAGGACGCGCAGAAGCTGGGCATCAGCACGGTGTACCAGGAGATCACGCTTTGCCCGAACCTCACGGTCGCCGAGAACATGTACATCGGCCGCGGCAAGGGCTTCATGCAGAACTGGAGGAAGATGAACGCGGATGCGGATAAGATCCTGCAGTCGCTCGACATTCCGGCCAAATCGACGCAGCAGCTCTCAAGCTGTTCGATCGCGATCCAGCAGATGGTCGCCATCGCGCGCGCGGTGGATATGGATTGTAAAGTCCTAATCCTCGACGAGCCGACTTCCTCGCTCGACGAGCAGGAGGTGGAGAAACTCTTCGGCCTGATGCGCGATCTGAAAGCAAAGGGTGTGGGTATCATCTTTGTCACACACTTCCTGGATCAGGTCTACGAGGTCTGCGACAAGATCACGGTATTGCGCGACGGCAAACTGGTGGGGCAGTATGAGATCGAGAATCTCCCGCGCGTACAGCTTGTCGCCAAGATGCTCGGCAAGGAGCTCGACGACATGGCCGACATTCGCTCCGACAGCGATACCTATGTGGAGCGGGACGGTTCCGCGCCGGTCTTCGAGGCGCAGGGCCTTCAGAGCAACGCCGGCATCAAACCGTTTGATTTCTACATAAAGAAGGGTGAAGTGAACGGCTTCACAGGTCTGCTCGGCTCCGGTCGAAGCGAGTGCGTCCGCGCGATCTTCGGCGCGGATAAGGTGATTGCCGGCTCAGTGAAGAAGGACGGCAAGCCGATCAAGATCTCCAAGCCGATCGACGCGATGAAGAACGGCATCGCCTACCTGCCGGAGGACCGCAAGGTGGACGGCATTATCGGAGACCTTTCCGTGCGCGACAACATTATTCTTGCGCTGCAGGTGCTGCAGGGCTTCTTCAAGCCTTTCTCGAAGGCGAAAATGTATGAATTTGCAGACGAATATATCAAGCTGCTCGAGATCAAGACCGCCTCGGCGGACACGCCGATCAAGTCGCTTTCCGGCGGCAACCAGCAGAAGGTAATCCTTGCCCGTTGGCTGTTGATGCATCCGGAGTACCTGATCCTCGACGAGCCGACGCGAGGCATTGACATCGGCACGAAGGTCGAGATCCAGAAGCTGGTGCTCAAGCTGGCTTCGGAGGGCATGAGCGTGACGTTCATCTCTTCCGAGACGGACGAGATGCTGCGCACCTGTTCCAGACTCGTCGTCATGCGCGACCGCAAGGTCGTGGGTGAGCTTTCCGGCGACGACCTGACGCAGAACAAGATCATGAGCACGATAGCGGGAGGTGAGGCACATGAGTGATATGAAAAAGAAAACGAGCGCAGGGGGGATACTTTCCAAGCTGATGCGGAACCAGATCTTCATTCCGCTGGCGGCGCTGCTGCTTCTCGTTATCATCAATCTGATCGCCGGGCCCTCGTTCTTCAAGATTTCCTACAGCGCGAACAACGCGGGCAACATGATCTTTTCCGGTTACCCGATCACGATTCTTGACTTTGGTTCGGAGCTTGCGATCCTGGCGATCGGCATGACGCTGGTGACGGCGGCTTCCGGCGGACAGGACATCAGCGTGGGCGCCGCGATCGCGATCGCGGGTTCCGTGATGCTCCGCGTACTCTGCGGCAACGCGGGTTCGAGACCGGAGACCATGCAGGCGCCGATCATCGTGGCGTTCCTGGTTGGCTGCGTCGTGGCGATGCTCTTCGGCGCGTTCAACGGCATACTGGTCGCGTATTTCAAGATACAGCCGATGGTCGCGACGCTGATCTTATACACGGCGGGGCGTTCGATCGCGGCCTGGATCAACAACAACGAGCTCCCGATCATCAAGGAGCCGGTGTTCGGTTACTTCGGAGGCACTATCCCCGGGATCCCGATTCCGACGCCAATCATCATCGCGGTCGTCTGCATGATCGTCACGGCGTTGGTGCTGAAATTTACGACGCTCGGACTCTACACGCAGTCGGTCGGTATCAACGAGAAATCCGCCCGCTTAAACGGCCTGAATCCGACGTTCATTAAGTTCCTGAGCTTTGTGATCCTCGGACTGTGCGTGGCGGTGGCGGGACTCATCAAGGTGAGCCGCCTTTCCACGATCAACTACTCAGTTATCGCGAAGGACATTGAGATGGACGCGATCCTCGCGGTGGCTCTGGGCGGCAACGCGCTGAGCGGCGGTAAGTTCAACATGGTGGCGTCGATCCTCGGCGCTTACGTGATCCAGTTCCTCACGCAGACGCTCTATCGCTTCAAGGTGTCTTCAGACGCTCTGCCGGCGTACAAGGCGGTCGTCGTGATTGTCCTCGTCGTGGCGAGCGCTCCGACGGTGAGGGAGAAGCTCTCTTCCCTGATGAAGAGCCGCAAATCACATGCAAAGGAGGTTGGCTGATATGAAAAATAAGAAAAAGCTTTCGGATTCCAACCTTCTGCTCCTGATCACGATCGTGATCTTCTTCGTGATGTACATCGGCGCTGTCGTGTTCCTCAAGGGCGGTTTCCTGCGTCCGCAGGCGTTCCTGAACATTCTGAACACGAACGCGGCGCTGATCATTCTGGCGAGCGGCATGAGCCTTGTCATGATCACCGGCGGCATCGATATTTCCGTCGGCGGCCAGATGGCGCTGATCAGCATGTGCTGCGCGGTCTATCTGGACTACATGGGCGGCAATATCTTCGTCTCGATCCTGATCGCCCTGGCGATCGGCCTGGCGTTCGGCGCGGTCATGGGATTTCTGGTCGCGTATCTGGACATCCAGCCGTTTATCGTCTCGCTCGCGGGCATGTTCTTCGCTCGCGGCATGACGACGATCGTACATACGGCCCCGTTCAACGTGGCGAATGAAGCGTTCACCAAGCTGAAGGGCACGAGGATCATCGTTCCCGGCCTCGGCAGCGTGAACCGCAAGGGAATCTATGTGGACGCATACATCGAGATCGGCGTGATCGTCGCGTTGCTTGTGGTGGTACTGCTGTTCATCCTGCTCAAGTGGACGAAGCTCGGCCGCGCGTTCTACGCGGTAGGCGGCAACAAGCAGAGCGCGCTGATGCTCGGCATCAACGTAAAGCGCACGAAATTCCTCGCGCACCTGCTCTGCGGACTGCTGGCGGGCATCGGCGGCTATGTGCTGTTTTTGAACCGCGGATCCGGCGCCGTGACAAACGGAAACGGTATGGAGATGGACGCGATCGCTTCATCCATCATCGGCGGCACGCTGCTGACTGGCGGCGTAGGCAACATCATCGGTACGCTCTTCGGCGTGCTCTCCCTGAGCACGATCCAGAACATCGTGTCCTCGGCGGGCTTCGACGAGGCGTGGTGGACCGGTATCACGATCGCCGGCATGCTCTGCCTGTTCCTCGTGATTCAGAGTATCGTAATGTCTCGGAAGAAATCTTCGTAAGACAGATAAAACAAATCTAAAAGAACAAGGCACCTTCGGGAAGAGTCCTCAGAGGCTTTTGCCCGAAGGTGTTTTTGTCTGCACGTTTTTTGCGAAAAAGATAGCCATTTCGCGGAAGTAGTGCTATGATAGAAAACAGTGTTTTCCGGTATTTTTTCATGGACATTTTGAGACGGATAGAGTATAATGGCAACAGATAATTTTTTATCTATTTTTATCTATAAACCATGATTTTGTATAATATTTTATCTGTTTTTGCATATGGACAGGAGGACGCGGTGAACTATTTTGAGGACGAATACGTCTGGGAGACAGCGGAGGAGCTGGATCAGAAGCTTGCGCAGCGAGTCCGCAGGATACGGAAGAGGCGCGCGATCTCACAGGAGAAGCTGAGTGAGATGAGCGGGGTCAGTTTCGGTTCGGTCAAGCGTTTTGAGGCCACGGGCAAGATCTCGCTGCTGTCGCTGACGAAGATCGCACTCGCTCTGGGCTGCGCGGAAGAGCTGCGTGAGTTGTTTACACAGGTGGAATATCTGAACATTCAGGAGGTTATCCGTGAGAACCGATAAGGTGCTGCAGGTGCGATACAAGAAAGACCCGGTGGGGACGCTGGCGATGACGGCGGACCGGAGGATCGCTTTTGCGTATGAGGACAGCTGGATCGAGAAAGGGTTCTCGATCAGTCCGTTTTCGCTGCCGCTTCGAAAGCAGGTGTTTTTTCCATCGAAGAATTATTTTCGGGGACTGTTTGGGGTATTTGCGGACAGCCTGCCGGACGCATGGGGAAATCTGCTGCTGGATCGGTTGCTGCGAAGTCAGGGAATCTTGCCGGATACGCTGAATGTACTCGACCGACTGGCAATCGTCGGCAGCTCCGGGATGGGGGCGCTCACGTACGAGCCGGAGTTCGGCATGGAGGTCGGGCAGACCGGGTTCGACCTGGATGAGATCGCGCGGCAGTGTGCCCAGGTTCTAAAAACGGAATATAGGAGTACGCGACCGTCTTCTGAGCCGGACATCCAAAGCGAGATGTCCGGAGAAACGGAAGAAAATGGTCAGGGAACGGATTGCGCTTTTCTGGAAGAGCTCTACCGTCTGGGCGGTACGAGCGGCGGCGCGCGGCCGAAAATATTGACGGAGATTAACGGTGAGGACTGGATCATCAAGTTTTCGGCGCACATCGACGGTCCGGATGTCGGGCGGATGGAGTACGATTATTCGCTCTGCGCCAGGGAGTGCGGGATCGATATGCCGCAGACACACCTTTTTCCTTCCGCGCGTTGTGCGGGCTATTTCGGAGCGAAGCGGTTTGACCGCACGGACGATGGCGGCAGGATCCATATGCTGACGGCGGCGGCGCTTCTGGAGCTGGATTTTGAACAGCCGAGTCTGGATTACCACGGGCTGATGAAGCTGACGAAGATCCTCACCCGCGATCACCCGGCGGATGTGGAGAATATGTTCCGGCGGATGTGTTTCAACGTGTTTGCGCACAACCGCGACGACCATTCGAAGAATTTTTCTTTTCTGTATGACGATGTGAAAAGGGAATGGCGTTTGAGTCCGGCCTACGATCTGACGTACAGCAGCACGTATTACGGGGAGCATACGACGACAGTGGATGGTGAGGGCGCGCGTCCCGGCAGGAAGCAGCTCCTCGCGGTGGGCGAGGGTGCCGGTCTTGGAAAGAAGCGCTGCGGGCAGATCATCGACGAGATCGAAGAGATCGTCGGGGAGATGCTGGGGAAATACCTGTGAGAATGATGTGAGAACCGATAAAAGAAAGAAAACATAAATAAAGAACAAAAGGCAATAAGGGCATTGAATTGTTGCCGGAAGGATAAGGAGCAGACAGAATGAATGCTGAACAGGTGATTGCCGCGAAATTCGGAGGAAGCTCGCTCGCGGACGCGAAGCAGTTTCGGAAAGTGAAGGAGATCGTGGAGAGCGATCCGGGCAGGCGCTATGTCGTGCCGAGCGCGCCGGGGAAACGCTTTGAGGGCGATGAGAAGGTGACAGATCTCCTGTACGAATACTACGCGCAGCTCAGCCGGGGCGAAGACGGCGCCGATACGCAGAAAAAGATACGGGCGCGCTATCAGGAGATCATAGACGAGCTGGGGCTTTCGGTCTCGCTGGAGAAGGAGTTTGAGCGCATCGAGTACGCATTCTCGAAGGGCGCGGGGGAGGCGTACGCGGCCTCCAGGGGCGAATATCTCTGCGGCCTTCTGCTGGCGGATTATCTGGGATATGAGTTCGTGGACGCGGCGGAGGTCGTGCGCTTCGGACAGGACGGGCATTTTGAAGATGAGCGGACGAATTTCTTTCTGAAAGGCAGACTTGCAAGGGCGCAGCGCGCTGTGGTTCCGGGCTTTTACGGAGCGGACGACGCGGGGGAGATCCATACTTTCACGCGGGGCGGCTCGGACGTCACGGGAGCGCTTGTCGCGCGCGCTGTGCAGGCGGATCGGTATGAGAACTGGACAGACGTCTCCGGTTTCCTGCTGGCGGATCCGGCGATCGTCAAAGATCCGAAGAAGATCGACGCGATGACGTTCGCGGAGCTGAGGGAGCTCTCCTACCGCGGGGCGGCTGTGCTGCATGAGGACGCGGTCTATCCGGCGCGCCGGGAGGGGATTCCGATCCACATCCGCAACACGAATCATCCGGACGAGACGGGTACGCTGATCTGCCGGAAGCTTGAGCCGGAGCAGGAGGTATCGATCACCGGGATTGCTGGCAGGAAGAGCTTCGCGGCGATCAGCATTGCGAAAAACCGCATGAACGCGCAGATTGATTTCTGCCATAGGCTGCTCGAGGCGTTCGATGAGAATCACATTACCTTTGAACATATGCCGTCCGGTATCGACACGATCAGCGTGATCCTGCCGCTGGAGGAGTATCGCGAAAAGCAGGAGGCGATCACGGCCTCGCTGCAGAGATTGCTCCATCCGGACAAGATCAGCGTGGATGAGGACATGGCGCTCGTGACGGTCGTCGGAAAGGGGATGCGCTCTGAGAGCGGGATCGCGGCACGATTTTTCGGTTCGCTCGGGGAGGCGAAGGTCAACATCAAGATGATCGATATGGGTTCCAATGAGATCAACTGCACGATCGGCGTCAGCAACGGCGATTTTGAGACCGCGATCCGCGCGCTGTACCAGGCGCTGGTGTTATAGGAATCTTACGTTTGCAGTCAGGGGTGTGGGCAGGAGATTTTTTGATACGATTTTTTGATACGGCAAGGATAGTTGAGAGATACGAAAAGGGAAGATAAGACCGGGAGAACCGGAGAGGAAAGGGAGAAATATGGATACGAAGAAGAAAAAAATCATGGGCGGCGCGTTGTTTGCCGTGTTTTACGCCGGTCTGGGCGCGATGCTGTACCGGATGTTCATGCGCCAGGCGATCGCGTTCCCCGGAAAGCTCGGCAATTATCCGTCTGACCTGATGGCGCACATCCGGGAGGGCAGGGCAGGGACCGGGTACAGTCTGGTGGAGTCGGCGTTCGGCTTTCTGATGGACACGCTCGGATTTAACCAGAAGGCGGTCGGAGTCTTCCTCGCGCTGGTGGTGCTCGCGACGGTCTGGGTGACGTATCAGGTCATGCGCAGACTGGTGCCGGAGGGAAGCCCGCTGGTGCGGATGCTGCTCGTGACGGTCAGCATGTTCGTGATGCCGATCTATATTCGGGCGCTGAACCCGCGCCGCTATCTGGGCCTTCAGTCCGCCACGATCTGGCACAATTCGACCTACACCGGCATGAAGCTGGCCGGGATGTGCGTGCTGTATTTCTACTTCTACTATCAGGAGACTTACCAGGAGAAGTTTTCGGCGAAAGATTTCATCTGGTTCACGATACTGCTGGCGTTTGCCAATCTGGTGAAACCGAACTTCATCGTCGCGTTCGCGCCGGCGATGGCGGTGATGCTGCTGACAGACTGTATCGCGTCGAGGGGCAAGACGTTCGGTCGACAGGTGCTGTTCGGGATTCCCGTGCTGATCTCGCTGGTCGTGCTCATTTACCAGAGCACGAAGCTGTTCACGGGGACGGACGCCGATTCCTCGATCGGGCTGTCTCTGGCCTACGTCCTGCGGCTGCGCGCGCCTCATCCGGTCGCCTCGATTCTGCAGTCGGCGGCGTTTCCGCTGCTCGTGCTCGCGGCGAACTTCCGCGATCTGAAGACGGACCGCCGTTTCCGGGTGAGCTGGCTGATCTGGCTGTTCGGTTTTCTGGAATTCCTGTTTCTCAATGAGACCGGGCCGCGCAAGGAGGACGGAAACCTCACCTGGGGCTACAGCTTCTGTCTGTTCCTCGTCTTTGTCGTCTGCCTCTGCTGGTTCTATCGGAATATAAGGGAGCTGTACAGCAGGTACAAAGAGTCCGGGAGCGCTTCCCTCGCCGCATTTGTGAAGGCGGACAGGGGACAGCTATGGAGACTGATCTATCTGGTCGTGGCGGTCGTGCTGCTGCTCGCGCATCTGATCTGCGGGCTGGTGTACTTCGGGATCGTCTATCAGGGAGGCAGTTACTTCTGATGAGCGCCCAGCCTTGATTTTTTCAAAAAAATCTGGACGAAACCGCGGGACTGCGTTAAAATGTATGGAACGTAACTGAGAGGAAAGAAGGCATTGCCGCATGTATCTTTTGTTTTTTGCGCTGTGGGTGATCTTCAACGGAAACATCACGCCGGAGATCTGCGTGTTTGGGCTGGTGATCGCGGCGCTCATGTTCGCGTTTGTCTGCAGATTTATGGATTACAGCATCCAAAAGGAAAAGGCTCTTGTGAAGCGCTGCGTCGGTTTTGTCCGCTATGTGGTCGTGCTGGTGAAGGAGATCGTGGCGGCGAATTTCGCGGTCATGCACATGATCCTCTCTGAGCGGGAAGAGCTGGAGCCGGCGCTCGTGAGTTTTCACTCCGACATGAAGACCGCGACCGGGAGAGCGTTTCTGGCCAACGCGATCACGCTGACGCCGGGGACGATCACGGTGTCTCTGGAGGGGTCGGAGTACGTCGTGCACTGCCTGGACGAGAGTCTGGGCGAAGGCGTGGACAGCTCCGTGTTTGTGGAGATGCTGTCCGATCTGGAAAAAGAATAAGGGAAGATCGCATCTGCGCCTGAAGAGAGACGAAGGGCGCAGATGTGTTTGTGTATAAATATCGGAGTATCCGGCGGCGTCCGTGTACGGGATGAAAAGAGAAAGGACGCCGGACGAAGAACGAAAAATGAGGTGGATAACAATGGGAAAAGGGATACCGGGGCTTGAGCAGGCGTATCATGTGCTGTTTACCGGGGCGCTGATCTTTCTGGCGATCATGGTCGTGCTCTGCCTGGTGCGCGCGATCATCGGGCCGCGCGTGGCGGACCGGATCGTCTCGGTCAATATGATGGGCACGATGGTCATGGTGATCATCGCGATCCTCGCGCTGATGCTCGAGGAGGGTTATCTCGCGGACATCTGTCTGATCTACGCGATGCTCAGTTTCCTGGCCGTGATCGTGCTGACGCGCGTATACATGGGCGTTTACCGGGAAAAGCAGGAGAGAAGAGCAAAGGAGGAGAACCGTCATGGCAGCGATTGAGTGGATCCGTTTTCTGGCCGGGGCGTTTTTGCTCCTCTTTGGCCTTGTGATCTTTCTGATCGAGATGGTCGGGGTGTTCCGGTTCAAATACGTGCTGAACCGGATGCACGCGGCAGCGATGGGCGATACGCTGGGTATCGGGTTCTCGCTGGTCGGTCTGATCCTGATGAGCGGCTTCACATTCACTTCGCTGAAGCTGTTCCTCGTGATCGTGTTTTTGTGGTTCTCGTCGCCGGTGTCCTCGCATCTGATCGCGCGTCTGGAGGTAACGACCGACGAGGAGCCGGAGAAACACTATCACAGATATACGATCCGGGAGCTGGAGGAGAAACTGAACAGCGAACAGGAGGAGGCGTGACATGTCAGTATTCATGAACATCTTGCTGGGATTTCTGGTCGTCTGCGCCGTCTCGGTGAGCCTGTCCAAAAATCTGCTGAATTCGATTTTGATCTATATGTCCTACAGTCTGGTGATGTCGATCATCTGGCTGCTGTTGGAGTCGCCGGATCTGGCGATCACGGAGGCGGCGGTGGGCGCGGGCGTCACAAGCCTGCTGTTCTTTGTCACACTGAAAAAGATCCGGGCGATCGTGAAGTCAGACGAGAAGAAGGAGGAAAAGACGGATGAGCAGGAAGCTTCCTGAGAGGGAATATGAGAAGACCGTTTCCTATCGTCTGAAGAAGTGGCTGGACGGGGACAAGGAGCTCTTCCTCGACAACGTTGAGATGCGGCCGCAGAAGCCGTTTGAGGAGGACGAGGAGACAAAAGAGCGCCGCGCGGAGGAGAAGAAGCGCGTACTGAAGAAGGTTTATGACATCAACAACAATAAGCAGGTCCGCGTTTTTGAGAAGATATACCGCGTGTCGTGCGCGCTGTTCTGTCTGTTGCTTCTGACAATGCTCTTGATGGCGATCTCGCAGCTTCCGACGATCGGAGAGGCGCAGCGCCCCGTGAACAATGAGGTGTCAAAGCGCTACATTGAGAACGGTCTGCAGGAGACCGGGTCGGTGAACATTGTCACCGGCATGATCCTTGACTACCGCGCGTTCGATACGCTCGGAGAATCGCACGTGCTCTTCATCGCGACGTGCACGGTGCTGATTCTGCTGCGCATCGACAAGAATAAGAAGAAAGAGCTGGAGGACGAGCAGAACGACAGCATCTATGAGCCGGAGAATGATGTGATCCTCCAGACCGTGGCGAAGATCCTCGTGCCGACGATCGTGATCTTTGGCATCTACGTGATCCTCTGCGGACACCTAGGGCCGGGCGGAGGTTTCTCCGGCGGCGCGATCATTGGGGCTGGACTGATCCTCTATCTGAACGCGTTCGGCTTTGAGAAGACGGAGCGCTTCTTCACTGCCAAGACGTACAAGCGGCTCAGCTTCTGTGCGCTGGCCTGCTATTCTCTGTCGAAGTGTTATTCCTTTTATACAGGAGCAAACCACATAGAGAGCGTGATCCCGCTGGGTACTCCGGGCGCGATTCTGAGCAGCGGTCTGATCCTGATCCTGAACATCTGCGTCGGGATCGTGGTCGCCGGGACGATGTACACGTTCTTCGTGATGTTCCGCAAAGGAGGCTATTGATCATGAACTTTGCAAATCTGGCAAGCAATTATGAAGAGGCGGTCGCGATGCTTCTGTTTGTGATCGGGTTTTCCAATCTGTTGCTGCAGAAGAACCTGATCCGCAAGATCATCGGGCTGAATATCATGGATACGGCGGTCTACCTGTTTCTGGCGCTGAAGGGTTACATCGCGGGGCGCAAGGCTCCGATCGTGGTGGACGGAGTGCAGAGCGTGAAGGCGTACGTCAACCCGATCCCGAGCGGCCTCGTGCTGACGGGCATTGTGGTGTCCGTCTCCGTGTCCGCGCTGATGCTGGCGCTGACGATCCGGCTGTACCGCAGGTACCACACGCTGGACCTCGATGAGATCACGACACGGCTGAAGAAGGAGGGCCTGTGATGGAGTTTGTGCAGAACTTTCCTTTCTTCTCGATCCTGCTCTCGCTGTTTTCGGGGCCGTTGTGCTCCGTGATCGGCGGGAAGGCGGCCAGGCGCATCAATCTGGTCGTGATCACGGTGGTCGGGGCGATGTCTGCGTCGGTGCTGCATTTCACGATCCGCAGCGGGGAAGCGTACGTCTATCTGATGGGGCATTTCCCGGCGCCCTGGGGCAACGAGATCCGCGTCGGCGTGCTGGAGGCTCTGATGGCGCTGTTTTTCTGCGTTGTCATGTTTCTGAGCATGGTAGGCGGTTCGCTGGAGCGCGCGCTCGAGATCGAGGCGGAGAAGGAAAACCTCTACTATGTGATGGTAAATCTGCTGCTCTCGTCGTTGCTGGCGCTGATTTACACGAACGACCTGTTTACGGCGTACGTGTTCGTGGAGATCAACACGATCTCCGCCTGCGGGCTGATCATGATTCGGCAGAACGGGCGCACGATCGAGGCGGCGACGCGTTACATGATCATGAGTCTTCTGGGCTCCGGCCTTCTGTTGCTCGGCATCTGCTTCCTCTACGACATGACGGGGCATCTGCTGATGAGCAACATCAAGGAGCAGGTGCAGATCCTGCATGCCACGGGCGATTATCACATTTCGCTGCTTGTCACGGTCAGCTTGATGTCGGTCGGTATCGCGATCAAGAGCGCGCTGTATCCGTTCCACGCCTGGCTTCCGGATGCGTATGGCTACTCGACGCTTTCCTCCGCGGCGATCCTCTCGTCGTTGGTCTCGAAGGGATATATTTTCCTGCTGGTGAAGATCTTTTACCGCGTGATCGGTTTTGATATCGTGCGCGACAGCAAGATCGTCAACATCCTGTTCGCGTTCGGCGTGGTCGGCATGATCATGGGCTCGGTCAGCGCGATTAAGGAGGGCAACATCCGCCGGATGATCGCCTACTCTTCGGTGGCGCAGATCGGATACATTTACATGGGTTTCGGCATCGGGACGACGGCCGGCGTGATCGCGAGCCTATACCACATTCTCTCGCACGCGGCAACGAAATCGCTGCTGTTTGTGGCGGCGTCCGGGATCACGGACGCGTCCGGTGAAAGCACGAGCTTCTTCGATCTGACCGGAGCCGGGTACCGCAACAAGCTGGCCGGCGTGGCGTTCACGGTCGGCTCGCTGTCAATGGTCGGTTTCCCGATGTTTTCCGGGTTCATCTCGAAGCTGCTGTTCGCGCAGGCGGCGGTCGACAGCGCGTATTACAAGATGCTTCCGGCGCTGATCGCGCTGGCAGTGAGCACGATCTTGAACGCGGTCTACTTTATGAAGACGGTGATCCGCATTTACACCCCGGCTGACCGGGAGGAGATACAGCGGCGCGGTTTCCGGAACGTGACGATGGCGGACCAGAAGGCGAAGTCGGCGGCGCTCGTCTGTTTCATTATCCTGAACATGGCGCTTGGGCTCTGCTCGGAGCCGGTCGTGCGGCTGTTGAGCGAAGGACTGCAGATGTTCGCGTAAGCAATGAGCCGTGCCATACGGCGCAAATACAGACGCGGGAGCTTGCTCACGAGCGGCTGTATTTTGGCATCGGATGATAGGGCGAATGCCCGCGACCGAGGAAAGCCGAAGGCTTTTCGAGGTTAGGCACGGCTCAACAATATACAAATTTTGTACATGGAGGAGAATAACATGGACGCATGGATTTTGCTTCCGGTAATTCTGCCGGTGCTCGCGGGAGTGATCCTGCTGTTATCGCTGGCGTTTGACAAGAAAAAGAACGGAGGAGGACAGCCGGACAGAGAGCCGGGCGCGGAGGAGCTGCACAGCCTGCACGGGTATGTGGCTGCGGTGCTCGCGGTTTCCGCGGCGCTTGCGCTGGCGGCAGCTTTGAGCGGCGAGCACAGCGTAACGCTGTTTGAGTTGCTGAAGGGCATCCCCGTGTACTTCCATGTGGACGACATCAGCCGGCTGTTTGCGATCGTCATCAGCATCGTCTGGCTGGTCGTTGCGTTCTACTCTTTTGTCTATATGAAGCACGAGGGGAAGGAGCAGCGGTTCTACGGCTTCTATCTGATCGTGTACGGCGTGCTGATGGCGCTGTCGTTCGCGGGCAACCTCGTGACGATGTACCTGTTCTACGAGATCATGACGCTGACCTCGATGCCTCTGGTGCTGCACAACGGCTCCCGCGAGGCGATCATGGCGGCGCTCAAATATCTGTTTTACTCGATGTGCGGCGCGTACCTCGGACTGTTCGGTATCTTTTTCCTGTACAAATACTGCGATACGCTGACCTTCACGGCGGGTGGCACGCTGAATCCCGGGTTGGCGCAGGGGAACGTCACGATCCTGCTGATCGCGGTGTTTGGTATGCTGGTCGGCTTCGGCGCAAAGGCCGGTATGCTCCCGTTGCACGCGTGGCTTCCTGCGGCGCATCCGGTGGCTCCGTCCCCGGCATCCGCGGTGCTCTCCGGCGTCATCGCGAAGGCGGGCGTTCTGGCGATCATCCGTGTCGTGTTCTACGTAGTCGGGCCGGATTTCCTGCGCGGGACCTGGGTGCAGACTGCGTGGATGACGCTCACGCTTTTGACGGTGTTCATGGGCTCGATGATGGCGTTTCGCGAGCCGGTATTCAAGAAGAGACTGGCGTACTCGACGGTCAGCCAGGTGTCTTACATTCTGTTCGGGCTCTCCGTGCTCTCCCCGGTCGGCATGACCGGAGCGCTGCTGCATGTGGTGTTTCACATGGTGATCAAGTGCGCGCTGTTTTTGACGGCAGGTATCTTTATCTTCCAGTGCGGCGAGACGCGGGTGGAGCAGTTTCGCGGGATCGGAAAGCAGATGCCTAAGACGCTCTGGTGCTATACCTTCGCGTCGCTGGCACTGATCGGTATTCCGCCGACCAGCGGCTTTGTCAGCAAGTGGTATCTGGCGCAGGGCGCGCTGGAGGCCGGCGTCGGCGTGTTCGGGATCGTCGGTCCGGCGGTGTTGCTCGTGAGCGCGCTGCTGACCGCGGGCTATCTGCTGCCGATCACGACGAGCGGATTTTTCCCGGGCGGGATCGTGAAGCATGTGAAGGCGGAAGAGAAACAAGATTCTAACCTGGAGCCGTCGCTCGAGATGTTGATCCCGCTCGCGATCCTTGCGGCGCTTGCGGTGCTGCTCGGCCTGTTCCCGAATCCGCTGATCAATTTTGCGAGCAGGATCGCCGCGTCCGTGATGTAGAGGAGGGAGAAGATGAGCGAGGCAATTCTGGCAGTCGTAATTTTACTCCCGATCCTCGGCGGAGTGTTGATCCCTCTGCTGCCGTTCAAAAACCGGACGCAGATGATGGTCTACACGGAGGGGCTCGTGCTCATAGATTCCGTGTTGGCGATCACTATGCTGTTTCAACAGCCGCAGGGGAGTTTTGTCTTATTCCGTTTTACGAGTAATCTGACGCTGAGTTTTCACCTGGACGGGATGGGTACGGTGTTCGCGGCGATCGTGTCGGTGCTGTGGCCGCTGTGCGTCCTGTACGCGTTTGAATATATGGAACATGAGAAACATGAGAAGATCTTTTTCATGTTCTACGTGATCACGTTCGGAGTCACGCTCGGGATCGCGCTCGCGGAGGACGTCGTGACGATGTACTGTTTCTACGAGATGCTGACGCTCGTGACACTGCCGCTGATCATGCACACGCTGACGCGGGAGGCGGTGCTGGCGAGCCGGACGTATCTGTATTATTCGCTGGGCGGCGCGGCGTTCGCGTTCATCGGCGTGATCTTTATCCTGATCTACGGGACGACGCCGAACTTCACGCCGGGCGGCGTGCTCGATCTCGCCGCGGTCGGAGACCGGGTAAACATTCTTCTTTTGATCTATGTGCTGTGTTTCATGGGCTTTTCCGTGAAAGCGGCGATGTGGCCGTTCTCGTCGTGGCTGCCGCAGGCCGGCGTTGCTCCTACGCCTGTGACCGCGCTTCTGCATGCGGTGGCGGTCGTCAAGGCAGGCGCGTTCGCGGTCATGCGCGTCACGTATTACAGCTTCGGGCCGGATTTTGTGCGCGGGACCTGGGCGCAGAATGTGGTGATGGCGCTCGCGATCTTCACGATCGTGTACGGCTGCAGCCGCGCGGTCAAGGAGACGCACATCAAGCGCCGTCTGGCCTGGTCGACGGTCAGCAATCTGTCCTATATTCTGTTTGGCGCGGCGATCATGACGCCGCTTGGACTGGTGGGCGCGCTCAGCCACATGGTGGCGCACGCGATCATGAAGATCTGTTCGTTCCTGTGCGCGGGCGCTGTGATCTGCAAGACGGGGCGGGAGTATGTGCATCAGCTCGACGGCTTCGGGCGGAAGATGCCGAAGGTGTTCGCTGCCTTCACGGTGGCCGGACTGGCTCTGATGGGCGTTCCGGGGCTGTGTGGTTTCATCAGCAAGTGGCAGCTCGTGCGCGCGGCGGTGGACAGTCAGAATCCGCTGGCGTACGCAGGCGTGGCGGCGTTGATGATCTCGGCGTTGCTGACGGCGATCTATATGCTTACGATCGTCGTGCGGGCGTTTTTCCCGCGAAAGGATTTTGACTATGACACGATCCGGGATGTGAAGGATCCCGGCTGGAAGATGCTCCTGCCGTTCGCGATCTTCGTGATCGCGATTGTGGTGATTGGTCTGCACTCGAGGCCGCTCATTCAGGGGCTGGAATCGATCGCGGCGCAGCTGCCGTAGAAAGGAGGGACGGATATGAAGAGCAATTTTATTCTGGCATTTCTCGTGTTTTATCCGTTTCTCGGCGGAGTGCTCGCGTGGCTTGCGGGGAACTATGGAGAGGCGTTGCTGCAGAAAGTCGGTGGAAGGAAGAAAGCACTCAGCAGGAAGCAGGAGTCTGAAAAAAAGCCGAATGGTTCTGCCGGGGCAAAGCTCGGAAGGCTGTTCGGTAATAAACTCGGCACAGACAACAACGCCTGCCGGGATTATGTGGCGAACTTTATTGTTGTGAGTGAGTTCCTTGCCATGGCGATTCTGTTCGCGCGCTACGCATCCGCGGCGGGAGAGGGCGCGGTGGCAGCGTGCCGGATTCCGGGGCTCTGCGGGTTCGGCTTGTCGTTCACGCTCGACGGCTTCCGCCTGATCTACGGCGCGGTGGCCTGCCTGATGTGGATGATGACGACGATCCTGTCGCGGCAGTATTTCGCGCGTCATCACAATCGGAACCGTTTTTATCTGTTCCTGCTGCTGACCTTCGGCGCGACGATGGGCGTGTTTCTCTCGGCGGACCTGTACACGACGTTTATTTTCTTTGAGATTATGTCTTTTACCTCCTACGTCTGGGTGGCGCAGGAGGAGAACGCTCCGTCGCTGCGCGCTGCGCTCACGTATTTGGCGGTCGCGGTGATCGGCGGGCTTGTGATGCTGATGGGACTGTTTCTCGTGTACCATGAGCTCGGCACGCTGGAGATGGCGAAGCTGCTTTCGGCAGCGCAGGGATATCTGAATGAGGCGATTGGGACGGCAGGTTCCCTGCCATCGAAGACGGCGATTGCGACGACGATTGAGGGCCGCCATGTGCTTCTGTACGCGGCGGGCGCGTGCATGCTTTTCGGTTTCGGCGCGAAGGCGGGCGCGTTTCCGCTGCACATCTGGCTTCCGAAGGCGCATCCGGTAGCTCCGGCTCCGGCGTCCGCACTGCTTTCCGGTATCCTGACAAAGACCGGCGTTTTCGGCGTGCTCGTCACGACGAGCGGGCTGTTCCTGCACGATAAGGCTTGGGGCAGCCTGATCCTCGCGATCGGCGTGCTCACGATGTTCGGCGGAGCGCTGCTCGCGGTCTTCTCGATCGATTTGAAGCGCACGCTCGCCTGTTCTTCGATGTCGCAGATCGGGTTTATCCTGGTGGGCATCGGGATGCAGTGCCTGCTCGGCGAGGAGAACGCGCTCGCTGTGCACGGGACGCTGCTGCACATGGTGAACCACTCGATGATCAAGCTGGTGCTCTTCATGGCGGCCGGCGTGATCTTCATGAATACGCACGCGCTGGATCTCAATGAGATTCGCGGCTACGGCAGGAAGAAGCCGCTCTTGAAAGCGATCTTCCTTGTGGGCGCGCTGGCGATCGGGGGCATCCCTTTCTTTGGCGGATACATCAGCAAGACGCTGCTGCACGAGAGCATCGTAGAGTACGGCGGCGGCTGGATCATGCGCGCGGTGGAATACATTTTCCTGTTCAGCGGCGGTCTGACTGTCGCCTATATGACGAAGCTTTTCGTGGCGATCTTCGTGGAGCGCAACGAGAGCGCCGAGCGCCAGAGGAAATACGACGCGCAGAAGGATTACATGAACGGTGCGAGCACCTTCGCTTTGGCGGGCAGTGCGCTGGCGCTTCTGGTCTGGGGACTGTTCCCGCACGGGATCATGGACCGCGCAGCTGCGCTGGGACAGGGATTGATGCATCTGGAAGAATTCGGCCATGTGGTGGACTATTTCAGTCTGAAGAATCTCTCCGGAGCGATGATTTCGATTGCGATCGGTGCGGTCGTCTATCTGTTCGTGATCCGGAAGGTATTGATGCGCCGGGAGGAAAGAGGAACTGCAAAGGGAAAGCGTGTGAGCGAAAGCGCGGCGTATGTCGATCTCTGGCCGACGTGGCTCGACCTTGAGAGCCTGATCTACCGCCCGTTGCTTTTGGAGTTTCTTCCGTCGGTGTTCGGCGCGGTCTGCAGCTTCCTCGACAGACTTTTGGAGACGCTGCTGCGTTTCGTGCTGCCGGCCGGCGGCGTGTTCTGCAGGGTGATGGACAGCTTTGTCGACCTGCTGGTCGTGGCGCTGCGAAAGACAGTCTACTGCGACAGCCCGCTGCCGCATGAGCGGCCGGAGGGCAATATCGTCACGGCGACGCTGGGACATGTAATGAATTTCTGGCAGAGCATCGCGAACTGTACCTGGAGGCGGCGCAGACCGGCGCACAAGGATTATGTGCACATTCTCGCGATGCGGAACACGGCCCTGAAGGAGAACAATACGATCATCGGGCGCAGCCTGTCGTTCGCGCTGCTGATGTTTGGCATCGGTCTGTGCCTTACGCTGATCTATATTCTGTGGTGGTAGAAGCTTGATAAACATCAAAAAAGGACGATTGCCGACAGACGCGCAGTCGTCCTTTTTGCTTTACTTATATAGCACGACCGGATAGCCGATGTCGACTGTGTTATAGATGCGTCTGGCGGCGAAGAGCGGCAGGTTGATGCAGCCGTGGGAGCCGTTGGTCTTGTAGATCTCGTCGCCGAACTCACTGCGCCAGGTGGCGTCGTGAAGGCCGTAGCCGCCGAAGAACGGCATCCAGTAGGTCACGTTTTCGCTGTAGCCCGGGCCGTCGAGTACGTCCGGGGAATTTTTATAGTAAATGCTGTAGACGCCGCCCGGGGTCTCGCGTTCGGGATCCCCGAAGGTGCCGGAGACGCAGTCCGTCTCAAGCAGTTTTTTGCCGTCTTTGTAGAGGAAGACTTTCTGCCCCTCAAGATCCACTTCTACATAGCTGTCGCCAATCACATCGTCCCCATCGAGGGAACGCCCCTTGTGCGCCCATACCGGTCTCAGGAACCGGACCTGGTTCGTCTCGAGATATTCCAGCAATAGATTTTTGGTGGTGCTCTTGTCGAGCTTCCAGCCAAAATCTCCTTCGTACAGAGTGATCTCGTTCCCGTAGCTGGTGCGGAAGCGCTTCGGCTGCCCCTGCGTGTCATATTTTTCGGCGAGCTGCTCTACGAAAGCGTCGAGGTATTCAGAATCGAAAACCAGCTCATGCTCTTCATTTTCCGTGATCTGCGCGGACAGGTCGTCCGCAGTGATCGTCTCGGTATGCTCGCCAAACAGGAGCGTGATGCGCAGGTCGTCGTACGGACCGTCCTCACCGTAGGGGTTGACGAGATCCGTGTCGGCGTAATCTTCAGAGCTGATCCACGTATTGGAAAGCCGCCACAGCTGGTTCACGTCGCCGGTGAATTCGCCGAGAACGACAGGCGCTCCCGCATAGGAGTGGAAAGAGTCGAGCGTCAGGTATTGCCCGGACTGTGCTTTGATATAGAAATAACCGTGGGGCGCCCGCTCAAAGATCCAGGACTGCGTTTCTGAGGCAGGGGCGTTCTCCGGATGTTCCATTGCCGCCATAGCGACGGAGCCGTCGTCCGGCAGGGCGGTGAGCACGTCGCCCGTGTGCAGGACGCTGATGCGGAAAGCTTTGCCCGGCAGAGATTCGAGATAGAATTTCTGCTGATTGACATTCAGGGAATGGTAAAGCTGAATGGACTGGCTGTCAGTATCCTGCACGATACAGTGCCGGACGTCGAGCACATAATCGCCGTCCAGGGCGCTTGCGATCTCGAAGAGTCCCTGTGCAGCCTTCGCGGGAGCGGCGGTTTTGTCGGTCTGTGTTTCTGACTCCGATTCAAAAGTTTTTTCTGAAGGTGTCTCCGTTTCTGGTTCAGCGGCCTCTTCCGTCTGCATTTCTGTTTCGGTTTCTGTCTCTGTGATCTCGATTGTTTCCGTCATTGCCGTGTAGAATCTCTGTGTTTCCTGGGAAGCCTGTGCGGAGTTGGAACGGATCTGGTCTTTCGGTACTTCTTCGATCCCCACGATCTCAATATTGGCGCTGGACAGTTCCGCGGCGGAAGTAAAAAGAACGCTTGACAAGATTGCGCCTGCAAGGATCGCCGCCGACAGAATACGATAGTATCTCATAACAAAAGCCTCCACAAAAATCCGTATAAAGATGATTTTAACACAGAATGTCCGGAAAGGACAGAACCATTTTCCAAGGATTTACTATTTGACGGTTTTATGCTATGATGTCCACGAAAGCAATGAGCCGTACGAGGACGATGGGGTGCAAATGTCTCAGGCAATTATGCGCGATGGGCGGACCAAACACCCGCGACCGGGGCAGAGCATAGAGACGGCGAATACATAAAATCATGAGGACGGGAGATCTTATGAGAAAGATCAATGGCAGGATAGCAGCAGGGATCGCGGCGATCATGGCGGCGCTTTCTGTCGGCGGCTGTTCGATGGGCGGCGCGACCGGGACCAAGACGCTCGCAGCGCAGGAGGCGCTGGAGAGCGGCGAATATGAGCAGGCGCAGCAGCTTTTCGCGGAGGCGGCGAACGACGGGGAAGAGCAGATGCTGGCGTACCGGGGGTTGGGACTGGCGTGCATGGAGCTCGCGCAGTATGAGGAAGCCGGGAAGGCTTTCGAGGCGGCGCTTGCCAGTGCGGACGACAAGATGAAGGAGAACGTGCTGGACATTGAGCTGTATCTGGCGACCGCGCAGTATCGGGACGGGGATTACGACGACACGGCAGCCACCTGCGATCAGATTCTGGCGGAGCATGAGAATGCGGACGCGTATTTTCTGCGCGGCGCGAGCCGGCTGCACGAGGAGATGCAGGAGGAGGCGGAAGCTGACTTTGACGCCGCGGTGGCCTTGCGTCCGGACAGCTACGATTTATACCTGGATATCTATGAATGTTACCGCAAGCTGAGCCTCTCCGGGCTCGGCAGCAGGTATCTGCAGAGCGCGCTGGCGATCCAGGGTGAGGACACGGAGCACTATTACAATCGCGGGAGGATCTATTATTATCTGGAAAACTATGAGGAGGCGCAGGTGCAGTTGACAGGGCCTGTGGAAGAAGAGTATGAACCGGCGCTGCATCTGATGGGGCGGGTATACCTGGCGCTTGAGGATTATGTGCACGCGCAGGGGATGTATCGGAAACTGCAGGAAAAGCTGGGCGAAAACACCGCGTCCTACAATGGTCTGGCGCTGTGCTCGCTCGCGAGCGGGGAGTATGACATGGCGCTTTCCTATATCGCGAAAGGGCTTGCGCTGGAGGGCGGCGACAAGCAGGAGCTGTATTTCAACGAGATCGTCGCCTATGAGAAGAAACGGGATTTTGCGACGGCAAAGTCCAAGGCGCAGGAGTATATGCAGCGGTATCCGGCGGATGAGGAAGGCGCCAGAGAGTGGACATTTTTGTCGACGCGCTGAGAGGATATTCGTGTTTAGCAACGAGCCGTGCAAAGGTGACGAATGGCAAAGCGGCTGCTCGCAGACGGCTTTGTCAGGCGGCAACTTTATAGGGCGACTGCCCGCGACCGAGGAAAGCCGAAGGCTTTTCGAGGTTCGCAAGGCTCGTTGCTGTTTGTAAACTAAACACGAAGATATGACAGAAAGTGGAGATAATATGCAGGAAATAAAAGAGCGGGTGATCCTGGTAGGCGTGCAGGAGCAGAGCGGGGACGACACGGAAGAGTCGGTGCGCGAGCTGGAGGATCTGGCACAGACGGCCGGGGCGGATGTGGTCGGGACCGTGATCCAGCGGCGTGAGAACATTCATCCGGGGACATACATCGGCAGAGGGAAGATCGAGGAAGTGCGCATGTTTCTTCTTGAGGCCGACGCGACGGGGATTATCTGTGACGACGAACTCAGCCCGGCGCAGCTGAACAATCTTCAGCAGGAGCTGGACTGCAAGGTGATGGATCGGACGCTTCTGATCCTTGATATCTTTGCGCGGCACGCGACGTCGCGCGAGGGCAAGCTCCAGGTGGAACTGGCGCAGTTGAGGTATCGGGCGGCGAGGCTTACGGGGCTTGGCCGCTCGCTTTCGCGTCTCGGAGGAGGCATTGGCACGAGAGGACCGGGTGAGAAAAAGCTGGAGACGGACCGCCGTGTGATCCGCACGCGGATCGGGCATCTGAAGCGGGAGCTCGAGGAGGTCGTGCGGCACCGAGAGCTGATCCGCGCGCAGCGCAGGAAAACGCAGCAGAGGATCGTGGCGCTCGTGGGCTACACCTCCGTCGGAAAATCAGCGATCTTCCGGACGCTGACCGGCGCGGACGTCCTGGAGGACGCGAAGCTGTTCGCGACCCTGGACACGACGACGCGCGTAGTGCAGCTGTCCGGCAGACAGGAGATCCTGCTGACCGACACGGTAGGTTTTATCCGCAAGCTGCCGCACCATCTGGTGGAGGCGTTTAAGAGCACGCTGGAAGAGGTCTGCTGCGCCGACATTCTGATCCATGTGGTGGATTCGTCGAGCGCGCAGATGGAAGCGCAGATGCAGGTCGTCTACGAGACGCTCTCGGAGCTCGGAGCCGGGGACAAGCCGGTGATCACAGTCTTCAACAAGCAGGACCTGCTTTCGGAGCGCCAGAGTTTCCGGGATTTCCGGGCGGAGAAGTGCATTCTCGGTTCCGCGCACACCGGAGAGGGCATGGAAGAGCTGAAGGATGCGGTCGGCGAGATCCTGCGAGCCCAGAAGATCTACATTGAGCGTCTCTATCCATACGACCGCGTCGGGGTCATCCAGCTCATCAGGAAGAAGGGCGAACTGCTGGAGGAGGAGTATCGGCCGGACGGGATCCTCGTGCGGGCGTATGTCCCGCAGGACATCTATCTTCGTGTTTAGGTAAACAGGAACCGCACGGCGAAGGCTGTGGTGGTCCGGCTGTTCCGACATGTCCGATACAGATGTCTGATCTGAGGCGGATGTAGTCCGACGCAGGCAGACAGATGTAAGAGGACAATCGGCGGACAGCGGACTATTACAGCCGACGCCGCTTTGATAAAGTGAATTAAACACAAATCCAGCACATTTGCGGCATTCGCCGTCCGCACTACATTTTGTGTTATGTAACAAAATTGACACATAT
>CANQRR010000039.1 GCA_947626285.1 uncultured Lachnospiraceae bacterium | reverse complement strand
TTTTGGTGTACTCTTTTTCCCCGATTTTTTAGGTTATTTGTTTTCATTTTTCTCTTGACATATCACCAAATTGCTTAAAACAGCGGACTCCTAAGAGCCCGCCGCCTGTCTTTGCCTGATGTTTTATTCTGACATCATGAATTTGATCAGCTTTTCGACGTCTTCCCTCTCGTATGCGATGATCTCAAGCTCCGGGATCTCGCCGTTTGAGAAAATGTTCGCCAGAGATACAAACTGGCTCAGCTTCGACTTGAGGTTCAGCCGGTCGCCCTCACCGGTCACCAGCTCCACCTTTCCCTTGCAGGAATCGATGACCTGAAAGAATTTGTCGATATTCGTAATATTCTGTACCTTCATGCTTATCTCCCTCCCATCCTTCTTTTACCACCACAATATACGACGATATCGGGAAAAGTTCAAGGATTTTTTGTCGCGATCGCCTCGACCTCAAGCAGCACGTCCTTCGGCAGTCTGGCGACCTCCACGCAGGAGCGCGCCGGGAATGTCCCGGTAAAATATTTCGCGTAAATCTCGTTGATCTTGCCGAAGTCGTTCATCTCCTTGATAAACACGGTCGTCTTGACCACCTGCTCCATATCGGTGCCGCTCGCCGAAAGCAGCGCTTTCATGTTCGAAAACGCCTGTTCCGCCTGCGCCTCGACGCCGGAAGGGATTTCGCCCGTCGACGGATCTACCGGAATCACACCGGAGGTGTACACCATGCCGTTCACCTCGATCGCCTGTGAATACGGTCCGATCGCCGCCGGGGCCTTGTCTGTGCTGATTGCTCTTTTCATAATACTTCCTCCTCATATTCTTTTCCGCCGCTCGGGCGGTTGTACGTTTACTTCTGCAGCCTGCGGATCTTCCCGTCCCGAATCTCCGCCCTGCCCTGTTTCATCAGCCGTCCGACCGCGCGCTTGAACGCGTTCTTGCTGAGCCCGAATTCCCGCTTGATGATCTCCGGGGATACCTTGTCGTCAAACGGAAGCACCCCGTCGTACTCGTCGATCACCTGCAGAACGTACTCCGCGTCCTCGTCCATCTGCAGATACGCCTTCTCGCGGATGCTCAGGTCAAGCTTTCCGTCCTCCTTGACCCCCGTGACGCGCGCCCGCACGATCGATCCGACGCGCAGTTCAGGCGTGACCTCGTGCTTCGGAATCAGCCCGGAATAGCGGTCGTCCACCGCCACGAACGCCCCGAAATTGCCGCTCAGCTCGTAAACGCGCCCGCGCACCTGATCTTCCACCTGGTACGGTGAATTCTTGCTCAGGTACGGGTAGACCTTCATCGTCGCGCACAGGCGGCTGCTCTTGTCCAGGTAAAGCGCCGCCACGCACTCGTCGCCCGGATAGACCTTTGTCGTCTGCTCGTGAAACGGCAGCAGCAGATCCTTCTCCAGCCCCCAGTCAAGGAACGCGCCGATCTTCGTGACGTCCTTCACCTTCAGCACAGCGGTACGCCCCAGCGTCACAAGCGGCTCCCGGCGCGTCGCGATCGGCCGGTCCTGTGAATCCTTATACAGAAAGACCGTGATCCGGCTGCCGCAATCCATCCCCGTCTCTACTTCCTTCTTCGGGAGCAGCACCCGCTCCTTCGCGTCGCGGTCCTCCGCCAGATAGACGCCGAAGTCCGTCCTCTTTACAATTTCAAGCTCCTGCTTCTCTCCTATACGAAACATATCGTCTCCTTGCCCGGCTGTAGGTATTCCTTCTATTGATATGTGCCGCCCCTCAGCGGGAATACGCGACGATCGCGTACGGCTTCCCGTTCTCACCGCACAGGCTGACCGTAAACGCGTTTTCTTCCTGATGCACCATCGGCACGATCAGGTCGTGGAGCTTCGCCTGCGCGCGGTACTCGACTCGCAGCAGTGACGCCTCAAAGCCCTCCGGCAGATACTCGTCCGCCATGCTGATGTATTTTCCATTGTTGACATGATTGTTCGTGTCCAGATGATGTCTGCCCACCGGGAAGGAATCCAACGGCACACAGTCCTGCGGCAACTGTATCTTTCTGGAAAAATTTCCCATCTCAAGCGGAGGCTCCATCTGATAGCCGGAGATATTTTCCGGGAGCACTCTCACCGGCCTCCCGGCCACTGTATCCATGAACGCCCAGACGCTGTTCGCTTTCACAAGATACGCGCCGTGCTCGTCCAGCAGCGTGAAATTCCGGTATCCGTAGAACGCCTTGAACTCATACGGCCAAGTCTGCACCGTGATCCGCTCTCCAAGCGCCGGTCTGCGCGCGATCTCCATTTGCCAGGATAAGACCATCCACGCACGGTTCTGCCCCTTCAGATAGTCGATCCCGTTTCCGCACGCCTCCGACTGAAACGTGGAACAGTCCTGGAAATAATCCGTCACCGCGCCAAGCGTGAGCTTTCGGTCCAGCCCGATCTCACTGTAGCGCACCCTGCTCTCAAACTGGTATGCCATAAAAAGCCTCCGTCCTGTTATGAGCCGTACTTATCCTGTCCGCTGTCTTCAAAAGACAGCCAAACTTTCGCGTCCGACTGAAACTCCGTCCGACCCGGCTCATTGCTTTCCCGGAGATGATACCACGATTGCTATTTCTTTTCAAGTTGCGAATTGATTCTCTTCCAGACCTCGTCCATCTCCAGATTCTCGTCTGAGAGCTCCTCCTCCCGCTGCGCCTCCTGATAACAGCGAAACTGCTCCGGAAAATCTGCAATCAGACCTTCAAACTGCCGGATGGCGCCCAGCTCTTCACATTTTTTCGCGCATCGGTTAAAAAGCTCCTGCGTCATCGGGATCACGCCATGCACCGCCTGAAGCTCCTCCTCAGACAATTGCATGGTCACATCCATAAACTCCTCAAACAAGTCTGTTTTCTGTCCGTATATTTCATTTTGTTGCATTATTCAAACCCTCCCTTTGCAAATGGTTTCGTCTCAATTATAGATACATTTTTCAGTATGTTCAATCCTAAATTTGCCAATGATAATGGGGAGGAAGGCTCTTTTTTATTTGATTGCAACAGATTGTTGCACCAAAAAAATACTTTTACTAAGGAGAAAACCATTGATCAGCTATGAATCTTTGTGGAACACGATGAAACTGCGTGGGATTACCACCTATGCCCTGATAAACAAATACGGCATCAATCCCCACACCATTCACAATCTTCGTCACAACCAGAGCATCACTATGTTCACATTGGAGCGACTTTGCATGATCCTGAACTGCGATCCCAATGATGTTATCTCATTCAAAGACGACCCAAAATAAGAGAAACCCGCCACCACCTCTTCCAATATATTCTTTTTTTCGAAGATATTCAAGTAAGTAAATATCTTTTAGAATAAGAGTGTATTTACGTCCGGAAGAAGGTGGTGGCATGATCAACTATGCGCCGTTTTGGGAAACTCTGAAGAATTCCAACGAGAATTGGTATACCCTTACGAGCAAGCACCACCTGTCGCACAGCACGCTCCACCGCCTGAAACACGGGCAGGATATCAGCATGAAAACTGTCAACGATCTGTGTCAAATTTTGAATTGCAGAATTGAGGACATCGCGGAGTACGTCCCATCGCAGACAGATCAGAAGCTGTAAAGTGATCCGGCTGCGGCTGAGATCCATACGGCCGCAGTATGATTCTGCTCTTAAAGGCAAAAAAAGAGCACCCGGACGGATGCTCTGCTATAGTCTCTTCCATATCGCGCTTTTGTTCCTATTTCCTCACCGCGCTGTCCACAAGCTTGATCAGCTCCAACGCGCTCCTGAACTGCTGCGTCACATTCTTCTCTGTCCACAGGATCGACCCCTGCCATGTCGCGTTCTCACAACGCTCAATCTGAATCACAAATTTTCCGGCAAGCTTTTTCTTTTCCATAGCGTTCTCCCTGTCCCTACTTCCTTCTGTCCTCTCTGTCTGTGTCGCGTCCGTCCCGGATTACATTGCGAAACTCACGGAACTCATGTTGCTGCCCTCTGCGGTCTCAGCCGTTACGTTCTCTACGCCCGCCTCGTCGATGCTGACGATCTCCTGCGTCTCTACTTCGCTGCTGATCTGTACCGTCTTGAACTCTACCTGTACGTATACGCTGCCCTCTGCGAGCTCAACCTCTGCGCCGTCTACTGTAAAAGTCACATCGTAGAAGCTGTACTGTGCATCCTCTGCCGCCCCGGTGTTCGCTGCCGCCGCTGCCTTCGCTGCCTCGTACTCCTCTGTGCCTTCCTCAAGCTTTCTTGCCTGCATCTCGATATTCTCCGGAAGCTCCGCCACTGCCTGCGCCGTGATGATCACTTCATCGTTCTCGAATGTGAAGCTCTGCGCCGCCTCAGCCTCAGTCTCGACTGTCTCGGTCTCTTCTGCCTCGGTCTCAACCGTCTCTTCCGCGTTCGCCTCGGTCTCAGCGATCTCTGCTTCCTGTGCTACCTCTGTCGGAACCTCTTCCACTGCGATCGTCTCGAATCCGATCACCTCGATCTCGATGGCCGGTGCCTCTGCTACTGCCGCAACATCTTCTACTTCCTCGAAGGACTCCTCAACGATGAGCTCTTCCTCTTCCGCCATGGCCGGAGCGCTTACCATGAATGCTGCCATCGCTGCCGCCAGGAACATTTTTTTCAGGTTCGCCTTCATCATTATTTTGTCCTCCTCTTTTATCTATGTTTACGAAATCGTTTTCCCTCTTGTTGAATTGAGTATAACACGGGAACTCTTTCGCAAATTATTTCGTCAAGGGCATTTTCTGTTTTTTTTATAAAAAAATGAAAGAAAAGGGGAATGCATGAAAAAGGCTCCGTAAATATAGGGGCTTTTGAACTGCTGACGGGAATCGGATCCGTGACTGAAGTGCAAAAACCTTGTAAATCAAGGCATTTTGGCAATGGATAAATAGCATTGCCGAAATGTCTTGCCTTACAGGAAATTCATGGGGATTACCTTGTCCGCTCCCCGAAGGGTTATGAGCTTATCGTACAGGCAAACCACTCCGCCCGAACCGCGTTTTACGCCCGGAATCCTGTCCAGCAGATTGAAGGCATCCATATCTTTTTTCTGCGGGTCGGCGTGCTTTTTTATTTCAATCGGATACAGAGTACCGTTTTCCTCAATCAGAAGATCAATCTCATTCATATCCTTGTCGCGGTAGAAGTACAGCGGAAGATCCAACACGCCCTGATTGTAATAACTCTTCACGATCTCAGATACCACAAAACTCTCAAAGAATACTCCCGCCATCGCGCCGTTTTTCAGGACGTCCGGCGTGTTCCATCTGGTCAGATAGGCGGCGAGTCCCGTGTCAAGGAAATACAGCTTTGGCGTTTTGATCGCTCTCTTTGTAATGTTATTGGAATACGGCTGAAGCAGGTATACAAGGTTGGACGCCACGAGAATCGAGAGCCAGCGTTCGGCAGTGGGTTGACTGATGCCAACGTCCCTTGCCAGAGACGACAAATTCAAGAGCTGCCCTGTAGAAGCAGCTGCTGCCACCATGAACTTTGTAAATTTTACGGTATCCCCGATCTCTGACAATTCCCGCACATCGCGGTCGATGTAGGTGCGTACATACGCAGCGTAAAACATCTGCCAGTTGAAATCAGGATTTTCCTGCAGCTCCGGCATGGATCCACGATGGATCGTATTCCACACCTCATCGTAGGAAATGTCCGCCGTGTGCAGCTTTCTCTGTGAAAAATATTCCTCTGTGGGCAAGAACGGAACATCGAATGAAATCCCGTGGGACTCAGGCAGAGAGAATCCAAGCAGCGTGACAAGCCCAATGCGGCCGGCAAGGGATTCGCTTACTCCCTTCATCATTTTGAACTGCTGGAATCCGCACATAAAAAACTGCCCTTTTTTCCGTTCCCGATCGAGAAACAGTTTAATCTGCTCGAATAAAGCCGGCGCCTTTTGAATTTCATCCACAAACACGGGAGGCGGATTATCCTTAAAAAAGGTTCCGCTTTGATTACATATTGATTACCAGACATGAAAAACCCCGTAAATACAGGGGTTCAGAAGCTGAACCACTGGAATATTTTCTGGTGGTTTTTATTATACTCAAATGGTATAATCAAAAAAATGAATGAAGACTGGCATCCTGAGAGATGAAAAAGATCATCAGGGCGGAAGCGGAACAGGAGTAGATATGGCGAATCTGGACATTATAGCAGAAAAAATGAAACAAATGCGCATCAATTCGGGTGGATATGAATGCCCGAGGTGTGGAAATGTGTGGGTCGACCATTCAAATACGATCCGTGCCACGCAGATAAAGGGCATTTTCTGCAGTCATCCGGCATGGTTCTGTAGTAAATGCGGGTATACGTGGAAATGGAAGTAATAATCTAATGGTGGAAATATGGCTTTTACAAAGCAAAAGAGTTTACGCCAATGAAAAACCCCCGTAAATACGGGGGTTCAGAAGCTGCTGACGGGAATCGGACCCGTGACCTCCGCACTACCAATGCGACGCTCTACCGACTGAGCCACAGCAGCACGTAACGATGACCGCTACGGTTTTATATCTTAGCATACTTTGCTGTGGCTGTCAAACGGAATCCGAAAAAATTACTGCTCCATCTGGCGTCCCATGAAACCTGCGGCGCATTTCGCAAGCACCTGTTCGGTCTCGCCCATGCGGCGGGAGTTGTCCTTGCTGCGCAGGATCACGGAGCCGATGACATCGCCCTCGCAGAGGATCGGGCTGATGACCTGCGGCATACTCTCGTCGTGGTCCTCGCTCGTGATCTTGATCTGCTTCTTGGACTGAGGGTCGGTGAGCACATTTTCGCGGTCGTTCATCACTGCCTCAAGCTGGCCGGTGACCGGAGTTCCGACCGCTTCCTTTCGGATGCCGCCCGCCGCCGCGATGATCTGGTCGCGATCCGTGATAAAGACGCTGTGTCCGGAAGCGGAAGCAAGCGCCTCGGCGTATTCTTTCGCGAAACTGCCAAGCTCTCCGATCGGGGAGTACTTTTTCAGAATGATCTCACCCTCACGGTCGGTAAAAATTTCCAGCGGATCGCTCTCGCGGATCCGCAGCGTTCTTCTTATTTCCTTTGGGATGACAACGCGTCCCAGATCGTCAATTCTTCTGACAATTCCTGTTGCTTTCATATCGTGTTCCTCCATCTCTTTTACTTTTATCTTAAACCGACATGGCGCCATGCCGCCTGTGTGCCAGTTATTGTTGGTACTTGTAGTATCTGTAAAAGAGCGGAGTTTATGCACGAAATCGACAAATCAGTCGCGTCCCATCTGATTCAACAGAGCGCGCTTGATGTCGTAGAGTTTGTCTGAGAGATCGACGTAGACTTCGTGCGGATTGGCGAAGCGTTTCGTTTCCTCCCAGAGCGTGTCGGTCTCCTGCGCACAGTATGCGCGGATCTCCATGACGGAGGGCGAAGTGTAGACGCATTCGCCCTTCAAAAACACGGGAACAAGCATTTCACGCAGCGTGTAGCTGCCGCCCTTGAACTTTGTCTTCTTCCAGGTCTCCAGCGGGTCAAAGATCGTCAGATCCTGCCCTGCATCGAATGTTTCGTCGACCAGGCAGATCAGATCCGCGTGAATCTTGCCGCTCTCCTTGTCGTAAATGCGGAGAACTTTCTTGTTGCCCGGATTCGTGACCTTTGCCGTGTTCTCGGAGAGCTTGATCTTCGGGATGAATTTCCCGGTCTTTTCATCCAAAACGGCCGCCAGCTTGTAGACGCCGCCGAACGCCGGGCAATCCTTGGACGTGATCATGTTCGTGCCAACGCCCCAGGAGCTGATCGCCGCACCCTGTGATTTCAGGCTGTCGATCAAGTATTCGTCGAGGTCGCTGGACGCGGAGATCACGGCGTCCGGGAAACCGGCTTCGTCGAGCATCTTCCGCGCTTTTTTCGACATGTAGGCAAGGTCGCCGCTGTCGAGGCGGATGCCGTAATTTTTAAGATCGATACCGGATTCGCGCATCTCACGGAAGACACGGATCGCGTTCGGAACGCCGCTGCGCAGGGTGTCGTATGTATCCACGAGCAGCGTGCAGGCGTCCGGGTACAGTTCCGCGTATTTTTTGAAGGCGGTATACTCGTCCGGAAAACTCATGATCCAGCTGTGCGCGTGCGTGCCCTTGACCGGCACATCGAAAAGCTGTCCGGCAAGCACGTTTGAAGTGCCGATACAGCCAGCGATCATGGCGGCGCGGGCTCCGTAGACTCCGGCGTCCGGCCCCTGCGCGCGGCGCAGTCCGAATTCCATGACGCCGTCCCCGCGGGCGGCGCGCACTACGCGGGCAGCCTTTGTGGCGATCAGGCTCTGGTGGTTCAGGATCGTGAGGATCGCGGTCTCGACAAGCTGCGCCTGCATGATGGGCGCGACGACCTTCAGAAGCGGTTCATACGGAAACACGACCGATCCTTCCGGGATCGCGTAGATATCGCCCTCGAAGCGGAAACCGCGCAGGTAATCCAGAAACGCTTCATGGAAGATACCTAGACTCCTGAGATAATCGATATCTTCCTCAGAGAAATGAAGATTCTTAATGTAGTCGATCACCTGCTCCAGGCCGGCGACGATCGCGTAACCGTTCCCGCATGGATTCGTGCGGTAGAACGCGTCAAAGACAACGGTCTCCGTAGATTTGCTCTCAAAATATCCCTGCATCATCGTCAGTTCATAGAGATCGGTCAGCAAGGTGAGGTTGAGTGTACTCATGATTTTTCCCCTTTCGGTATAGAATCGCGCTCACCGGATAAAATGATATGGTGCGCTTCATACGCGTTAAAAATTCTCCGGGAACGCGTTTATAGTGTAGTGTACCATATTTCACGGAAGTTAGCACCCTGAATTTGAAAAAAGTGCTTGCAATAAGGAAAAACATGCGCTATAATACCACTTGTATGTGAGAAATGCATATGAATAAAGGGCTATCGCCAAACGGTAAGGCAACGGACTCTGACTCCGTCATTTCAAGGTTCGAATCCTTGTAGCCCTGCTTGAGAGCATCCGGACAGGTGCTCTTTTTTCGTGGCGGAAAGTGGCAGTCACGGGTCCGATTCCATGACGTGTATACGCTCCGGGAATTCGTTTAGACTCAGAACCGCATCCGCAATCCGATTGTATTGTCTTATCGCATTTTCCGGCGCCTGAAGCTGATCCGCAATATAAATATAGATTTCTTCCATATCCTTAAGAGCCCTATCCGTAATTTCTACTGCGTATTGCTTCATATTTGATGATTCTCCCTGAATTTAACAAATGCTTCCGCTGCATCCCGTACTTTACCCGCTTTTATATCGTCATACCCTTCCTGCAGCTTCGCATGTATTTCATCGGTGCTCATCAGGTCGGTGTTCACAGCCACCGGTGCCTTTGGTAAGGTTACTGCAAATGTGATCCCTTGATCCTCCTTTATTCTTTCTAAAAATCTTCTTCGGATCAGACCGCCACGTCCCACACAATCCGCCTGTAATTCTCCCGGTCTGTGTCTCCCTCGGTCGAAAAACAAAGGACACGCGAGTTCTCATTCAAGCACAGTTCCTCTTTCAGCTGCGCATGCTCCGGGTTTGTGAGGATTTCAAACACAGCTCCGAAAGCGGCGGCGCCGCTCTCACCGGAGATCACCCGGGGATCTTTTCCAAACGGATTCCCCAATACGCGCATGCCCCGTGCCGCGACCGCGTCAGGCATAGAGACGAAACCATCCGCATAGTCCCGCAGGATCTCCCACGCGATCGGACTCGGCTCGCCGCAGCAAAGTCCGGCCATGATGGAACGCATCTCTCCGGTTACCGCATGAAGCTCTCCGTCGTCCGCTGCCGCTGTCCGGTAGAAACAGTCCGCCTGATCCGGCTCCACGATCACAACAGTCGGGTGTTCTTCCCCTCCAACCGCAGCAAAATACGCGGCGACAGCCGCCGCCATCGAACCGACCCCGGCCTGCAAAAACACATGCGTCGGCAGTTTTCCGCCAAGCTGTTCAAAAGCCTCCGCCGCCATGGTAGTATAGCCCTCCATGATCAAAGCGGGAATCTCCTCATAGCCCTGCCACGCGGTATCCTGCACAAGGATCCACCCGTTTTTCGCGCTTTCGCTTCTCGCGAGTCTCACCGTATCATCGTAATTCAGATCCGTAATCGACGCTTCCGCTCCGAGCGCCCGGATGTTGGCAAGCCGTTCCGCCGCACTCCCCTTCGGCATATACACAACACTCTTCAAACCCAGACGATACGCTGTCCACGCGACGCCCCTCCCATGGTTTCCGTCAGTCGCCGTGGCAAAGGTGAGCCCTCCCAGCTTTCTGTTTGCGCCCCCGCTCAACAGCTCCCCGAACGGCAGCTCCTCAAGTCTGACGCCCAGCCTTTTGGCGATACAGTTCCCGATCGCGTAACTCCCGCCAAGCACCTTAAACGCATTCAGCCCGAAGCGATAACTCTCGTCCTTCACACAGATCGAGGCGACTCCCACACGTTCCGCCAGATCATCCAACGCAGCCATCGGCGTCACCTGATACTCCGGAAAGCCCTCATGGAAACGCCTTGCCCGCTTCGCCGTCTCCGGTCCGAACCGCTCGATTGGGCATAGTGTTTTCTCACCCCTGCTTTCCTTGAATACCGCTTTCATTTCCATAACGCTCACTTCTTTCTTTGATTTCATCGCAACATTTTTATTGAATAGATAGATTGCGGAAGTGGAACAAGCATGATCCTGGCGGCCTCCCATGCCGAAACACCTGCTTCAATCCCAGCTCGTCATCCAGGATCAGCAGGTCCGCGAATTTTCCTGCGGTCAAACTGCCGCACTCTTCATAAATCCCGATCGACTTCGCCGGATTGACCGCAGCGCATTTGACAGCACTGCCGAGCGGAATTCCCATTTCCTTCACCGCAACGCGCAAACAATCCGCAAGATTCGTGACCGAACCCGCCAGCGTCCCGTCTGCCAGGAGCGCGCGTCTGCCCTTCACAAACACCTTCTGCCCGCCGAGCTCATACTCCCCGTCCGGCATTCCCGTGGCCTCCATGCTGTCGCTGATAAAGAGGATGCGGTCGTCCCCGAACAGGCGGAATGCCGCCCTCACAGCCGCCGGATGGACGTGCACCCCGTCGCAGATCAGCTCCACCCTGCACCCCTCAAAATCCACAGCGGCAGCGATCGGCCCCGGCGCGCGATGTGTAAGCGGCGGCATCGCGTTGAAAAGATGCGTCAGCTGGGAAGCCCCGTTTCGGAAGGCCTCGCAGGCTGTCTCATAGTCCGCCGTCGTGTGGGCGATCGAAATAATCACGCTGCCCGAAAGCGCGCGGATCAGCTCCATCGCACCCTCCGTCTCGGGAGCAAGCGCCACGGTTCGAAACGCCCCTCCGGACGCCTCCTGCAGCCTCTGAAAAAACGCGAGATCCGGCTTCCGGATATCGTCCGCCTTCTGAGCCCCTCTTTTTTGTGCGCTGATAAAAGGCCCTTCCATATAAAGCCCCTGCAGAGTGGCTCCGCGTCCGCAATCGTCAGCAGTAGCGGCGTCCTCACAGACACGGCTTTCTTTCTCTGCTCCAGGCACAACGCCTCGACCCGTGCATAAATCGAAAACGTCGGCAACACTAGCGTCCTCTCCGAGCAGATCAACGCCGCTGTCTTTCCGTATATCGGCAGTGATTTCCGGGGCAGAAGTGTCAGGAGTTTTCACTTCTCTCACCGCCCGCGCGATCTTCATCAGCTTCTCCTCGGGCATCGTCATCGTGGCCGGCGTGATGGAAGTGATCCCCTGGCGCAGTTCGTACTCTGCCATCGCCCGAAACGCCTCCGCCGTCCCATCGCAACAATCATGTCCGGCGCAGCCGTGCAAATGGATATCCACGAGTCCGGGAACCACGTAGCCGCCCTCGGCGTCCACTGTCTCCTCCGGCAGCTTTGACGCGCGATACGCCTCCTCCGTCACAATTCGCTCCCCAACAAAGTACAGGGATCCCTCTTGGAAAGATCCCTGCTCGTCAAATATTTTTCCATTCTGAATGCAAAACTTTTTCACGATCTGTCTCCCTTCGGGCTGTTTCCCGTCAAAACCGCTCCTCCATAATTATTATATTTTACGGCGCAAAAGTCAATTGTAAAATCCGTATGCAAACGCGGCTTCGCCGCGACAAGCGTGACGTCATTGTGGAGCTGCAGGCCTTTCCGGCATCCTCCTCTGTTCCATCCTGCAAAAATGTACGGGACTTACCAATGTTCACATGGTAAAACAGATTCTCATTCATAAAACAGACATAGCTCTGCGAATCCTCTCTGGTTTTCAATTCCTTTTTTTCCTGACTATTTTTGCTACATTATATTGTTATATAGGAAAAAGGCAAGGGATTTCGGTAAATGCATTTTTCTGAAATGGATTGATAAACGCACCCATTTCGACTATAATGATATCAGATATTAAATCTGCATTTGAGATAAAAGGAGAAAAAGCATGGAACATTTGGTAGACATTGCCCTGGAGATGGGGTTTGCAAACGCAGCGCTGATCGACACGAAAGACATCGTATTCAACCCTGCCTTCCGCCCGCTGTGCGAAGAGAATCTCTGCGGAAAATACGGCGTCAACTACGCCTGCCCGCCGGACTGCGGCACAGTGGAACAGATGAAGGAAAGAGTCCGGAAATGGCCGAAAGCCATCGTGCTGCAGACGCTCTGGGACATTGACCCGCTGGACAGCAATCTCACCAAACCCGCCAAGGGCAAGCACAACAAGCTGACCCGACAGTTCATAGAGCGGACCGGAAAGACGGGGCTGATGGTCGGGGCCAGCGGATGCAACCTCTGCGACCCCTGCGCCATCACAAGCGGGGAGCCCTGCCGTTTCCCGGATCTGCAATTCTCCTGCATGTCCGCATACTGTATCTATGTCAAAGATCTGGCGGATAAATGCGGAATGGAATACGACTGCGGACCGTACATGGTATCGCTGTTCAGCCTGTTCTGCTTCTCCTAAGCTTTACCCGAAGCATTTTACTCCAGTCCGGAGAGCAGGATATTGCGGATTTTCCGCGTGAGCGGAATCGTACCCGAATCCTTTTTCTGCTGCATCAAAAGCAGAGAGATACGCTCCTGCGGGAAATTCGCCATATAGCAGCCAAGCCAGCCGTCCCAGCCGTATTCACCCATGCCGGCAAGCCCCGCGGCCATCGCCGGGTTTCGCATTACGCGCATCAGATGGGAGTAGGAAAAACCTTCCAATCCCACCCATCTGCGATACGCCTCCTGCTGCGCAGGCGTCAGGTCGCCGCTCACCATGTAATCCACCGTTCGCGGCGCAAGGATCTGTTTCCCCTCATAGCTCCCACGATCCAGCAACATCTGCATAAAATGCGCATAGTCGTCGATCGTAGATACCAGACCGGCGCCTCCGGCCTCATAGGCAGGCGGCCGTTCCATATCGTTAGAGACGGCAAGGTTATCCCCGGTATAGAGCCGCATCTCACCTTTCCCCACGCTCTCATAGGATTTCGCTAGGCGCCCGCGCTTCTCCTGCGGCACCCAGAAATCCGTGTCGCACATTCCAAGCGGTTCAAACAGATTCGTCTTCAGAAATTCCCCGAAGCGAACGCCAGAAGCCTTCTCGATGACCGCGCCAAGCACATCCGCGGAAAGCCCGTACTGCCAGGAGGAATCCGGCTCAAACGCAAGCGGCAGCCTTCCGAGCCGATCCGCCAACTCCACCGTGGTGATCGCCTCGTCCGTGTGAAGCTTCTGCACTGCCTCCTCGAGCAGGGCAGACACCTGCCGCCCCGACTTTGTCACGTCGTCCCCATAGGTGAGTCCGGACGTCATGTTCAGAAGGTGGTGCACCGTCATCTGCATCTGCGCAGGCACGATCTCTCCGTCCTTCTCCACCGTAAGCTGCGCATAGCCCGGCAGGAAATCCGATACAAACTGGGAAAGATCCAGCTGACCGCGCTCCAGAAGCAGCATCGCCGCCGCCGCGGTGATCGGCTTGCTCATGGAATACAGGCGAAAGATCGTGTCGCGCCGGATGGGCGTCCTCTCCTCCAGGTCCGCGTATCCCTGTTCTTCATACAGGATTTCTTTCCCATCCTGCACGATCAGAAGATTCGCTCCCGCCGTCACGCCATCTCTCACGGCTTCCGCAATAGCCTCCCTGATCCGCTGCTTTGTAACATCTTTCATAATAAATCTCCATTCCGCCGCCTTTCATCTGACGGCATAAATCATTCAGTTATATCTCATACCAGAGAATCTCGTTCGCCTCCATATGCACCGCAAAACTGCTGCCATCTCCCTTATAGACGACGGTGTCCTGCGGTTCATAGGTATTGTTCACCACACAGTATCTTCCGTTTTTCACATATGCGTGGACTTCCACATTATAGTTGTCGGAAAACCACTTTTTCAGGTTTGCCTCGTCGCCCGCCGCCCAGAGGATCGCCCGGTGCAGCAGACGACTGTTCTCAAAGCTGTACGGCAGGCCGCTGATATACACGCTCCGCCCCGCTCCGAATTCATGCACCGCAAGCTGTACCTCGTGATCGGTCTGGCGTAAGATCAAGGTCCCGTCCAAGGCGTAGATATTCTTTTTGCCCTCGCCGAAGTCGATTCCGCCTCTACAATCCTGCGTGATAAAATGCTCGTGTTCTTCCCAGTTATATTTGTCCCGATTTAAGGTGAAGCCATTCTCCCACTCCACCCCGAGTACGTCCGCCAGCTGAATAAACCGTCCCTGCCACTGGTGCGCCGTCGGCTCTCCCACACCGATCAGGCCGCCGCCCCGATATACAAACTCCCGCACCGCCGATATGACTTTCCCGTCGGTCCAGTTCTCTCCGCCCGTGTAGGCGGTATCCGCGTCCCCAATGTTTAAGAGCACGTCGATCCCGTCCAGGGTCCGCGGATCCTGCCGGATGTCATCAAAGCTGAGAAAGCGCACATCAAAAGGAGCGCCGCTCAGAGCCTCGATGATCCCGGCGTAGGAATAATTCTGCTTGTAGTACAAAGCATGGTGAACCATGTGATTGCCCCACGCACGCTGTTTGCCCCAACAGTTCAGAATCGCCACGCGCTTTGCGCAATAGGGTGTCGTCCCTCTGACGTTCTCGTACAGCAGCCGGAACTCCTCACAGACGCTCTCCACATAGTCGACAAACTCAGGGAACTGCAACGCCAGCTTTAGATAGCCGCCGTATCCGATGCGGTCGATCGGGCTTCGCAGAATCGCGCGCCGCGCCGTCACCCAGTTGACCTTTGCCTCCTTTACCGGATCGCCGCCCTCGTGGAAAGTGTCCGGGAAAAAATAAGGCAGGAGACGTCCCTCTGTGTACTTCACGCCGCGGATATCGCTGATCAGACGCAGGGTGGAGCCGTTCCCCACGCTCCCCACCACCGCGTCCAGCCCGATTCCGGCGAATTCTTCCATAAACGGCTCTGTCCCGATCCAGTGATCGCCCAAAAACATCATCGCCTCTTTGCCGTACTCATGCGTGATGTCCACCATCTCCTTCGCCAGCTTCGCCACCTCGCGGCGTTGAAAAGCCTGAAAATCCAGAAACTCTCTGGACGGAATGCGGTAGGTGTTGTTCATATATCCCTGATCGATGATGTATTCCGGGCGGAACGGATAACCTGCCTCGCGCTCAAACTGTTCCAGAATATAGGGACTCACGGAGGCGGAATATCCGTACCAGTCCACATACTTCTCGCGCGCCAGCTCATCAAAGATCAGCGTGAATTGATGGAAAAAGGTGGTGTAGCGCACCACATCCACATACGGGTGCGACTCCAGATATGCGCGCAGGCGCTGCATGGAATAAGCGTGCGTCTTTGGCTGGCGCACGTCAAAGGTGATCTGCTTTTCCACATCCTTCCAGCCGTTTGTCACCGCGTTGTACATATGGACCGGATCCCACATGATATAGGCAAGAAAACTTACCGTGTATGCGTGAAACGGCACGGCCGGGGAGATGATCACGCAGCCGCTCTCCTCGTCGTACTCCCATGCGGAGACCGGTACCACCTCCCCCGTGGTGCGGTCGATCACCTCCCACCAGCGGCGGCGGTCGTCGCGCGTATTCACCTGCAGCATATCGGGATACAGATGATCCATCAGACAGATGGAAAGCGTTTCCGCCTGCGCCGTGTGATGGTCCGTCATAAGATACATCTGCTGAATCTCATCAGGATTGGCTTTCGCCCACTCGTTGTCCTTGCGCGTAGTATAGTAGGTGGCATACACCTTCGCGTCCACGGTCCGCAGCTCTTCCGGATATTCCGTGCCGTCACAGTCCCGGATCGCGTCCGCGCCCCAGCGCGCCAGCAGCTGCTTCGTCTCCTCCACCACGTCCAGATCGGTCGGGATGGTCACCCTGCCCGTTGTGTGTCCGTGTTCCATGTGATACCTCCGCTTTTCTTCTTTCTAAATCCCGCGGAAGCGGAAGGTAAACTCCAGCTTCCGGCTGACGTCGATCAGATACTCCGGATGCGGACGGGCGCCCCAGCTGTCATCGCCGGCGATGCCCATCTGCTGTTTCGACACTCGGATCACCGTGTAATGGATCTGCGGCAGCTCGTAGGGGTGCATGGCGTTCTCCATCTCGTGCGGCGTATAGGGAAGCGCCGAAAAATTCATCTCATCTCCCTCGAAGAGCAGGCCGCGTCCGCGCCTGTCACAGATCTTCGCCCAGCGCACACCCAGCTTGTTTCCGCATTCCTGCGGCACCAGATAACGCGCAAGATTGTCCTTCACTTCGTTGTGGTAGATGCCAAGCTTCGCCCCGCGGCAGCGGTCCGCGTAGGTCTCCGCCGGTCCCATTCCATACCAGCTGAGCTGATCATAGTCCGCATTCAGCTTCAGCATCATTCCAAATTCCGGCATATCGCCGAGCTCCTCCACCGGGTCGTAGCTCAGCGTCGTCTCTATCGTGCCGTCGCCGTACACGCGGTACGCCACTGCGCAGGATGCGGACGGGGTGGTCGGCATATGATAAAGGTAGGTCACGGTGACCGAATCCTTCTCCTCCGTCACCAAGGGCTCCACCCACACGTTTGTCTCCGGATCCTTGTAGGTCAGATACAGGCTCGCGATCTTCCACTGCGCATAGCGCGCCGGCATCTTGTTTCCCTCGTCGTTGTCGGTCGGCGCGCGCCAGAAATTCGGCTTCGGGATCGACTCGATCATCTCCACGCCGGCATAACGGTATGAAACCAGCCCGCCGCTCGCATACGAAAACAGCGCTTCGAACTGCTCGCCCCGGACGCCTACGTTCAGATAACCTCTGACCAGCTGTATGGGCTTCTGCTCTGCCTTCTGCTTTGTCTCGATGCGGTACACACCCTGCCCGAACGCCACCTCATACCCCGCTTTCGCCCACAGGCTGTCCTCCTTCAGAACAAAGGATACCGTGACGGTATACTCGCCCGGAAGGGTCTGCGTCTGCAAGGGCAGAGCATATTCCTTCTTTGAAAGCGGCGCGACATCCGTCGCAAGCGCAGCGCGTTCGATTACATGTCCGTCCCGCGCCAGCGTCACAAGGCAGGCAAATTCCGCGGTGCTGACAAAGAGATTTTTGTTGATGATCAAAGCTTTGTCCTTCTCCACCTGTACGCTGATGTTCTGATAATTAAATTTCACTTCCTGCATCTTCGGCGAAGGGCTGCGGTCGCCGCCGTAGACGATTCCGTTCCCGCTGAAATTGTAGTCGGTCGGACGCTCGCCGAAATCGCCGCCGTACGCCTGAAATTCCACGCCGTAACGATCCTTCTTGCAGATCGACTGATCGACATAGTCCCAGATGAATCCGCCCTGGTACAACGGCTCCGTGTCAGTCAGATCCGTGTATTTGTGCATGCCGCCACAGGAATTGCCCATCGCGTGCGTATACTCGCAGCAGATAAAAGGCTTGCTGCGGTCGTTCGCAAGAAACTCCCTGATCCGCTCCACCGGCGGGTACATCTGACTCTCCATGTCGCTGGACTCGTTGTAGCGGCGGTCATTGTATATGCCCTCGTAATGCACCAGCCTGCTGTCGTCCAGCTCCCGGAACTTATCCGCCATCTGCTTGATATTCAATCCGCCGAAGGACTCGTTCCCGCAGGACCAGATCAGGACCGCGGCGTGGTTTTTGTCGCGCTGATAGATGGAATTGACGCGGTCCAGCATCATTTCACGCCACTGCGGATGGTCGCCCGGAACGGCGAGATCCGCCTCTCCCGCGCCGCGCGCGACTGGATCCCATGTGCCGTGCGACTCCATATTATTCTCATCGATCATATAGATCCCCATGCGGTCGCAGAGCCTGTAGATCCGTGAGTCGTTCGGATAATGGCTGGTGCGGATGGCATTGATGTTATGACGCTTCATGGTGGTCACATCGGTCAGGATCTCCTCAGCCTGCGGCACACGGCCGGTGCGTGAGCTGAACTCATGGCGGTTGACTCCCTTGAAGACGATGCGCTTCCCGTTCAGACACATCAGATGATCTTTCATCTCAAAGCGTCGGAAACCGACTGCCTCGCAGATCGCCTCCGTCACGTTTCCATCCTCGTCGCGCACGGTCAGCAGCAGCTCGTAAAGCTTCGGCTCCTCCGCGCTCCAGAGCTTAAAATCTGAGACGGGCAGCGCAAGCAAACCCTCGCCGTCGGCAAAGTCGAACACTGTCTGCGCAAGAACCGCGCCGTCGGTGGGCCGATTGCCCTTTTCCAGAAGCTCCGTCAGCCGGTATTCGGGGAGATTGCTCTCGGACAGCTTTACGCTGACCTTCCCGCTCCCGCAGCCTTTTGCCGTGACGAAGAGCTCTGCCTTTGTACAGCTTTCGTCCAGCAGCGTCTTGATCTTCAGATCTTTGATGTGCACCCGCGGGTGCGTGTAGAGAAAGACATCACGGAAGATTCCGGAGAAGCGGAAGAAATCCTGATCCTCCGTCCAGCTTCCGCTGGTCCACTTGAACACCTGCACCGCCAGCTTATTCTCGCCATCCTGCACGTAATCCGTCAGTTCAAACTCGGACGGGGTAAAGCTGTCCTCGCTGTAGCCGATGTAATGTCCGTTCAGCCACAGGGCCATCCCACTCTCCACGCCCTGGAAGGAGATGAAAAGGGGCATTCCTTTCATAGCCTGCGGAACAGTGAAATATTTCACATAGCTTGCCACCGGATTAAAACGCGTGGGAATCTCCCCCGCCCAGATCTGCTCGTGTCCGTCCCACGGATACTGCACGTTCACGTACGCCGGAATGTCATAGCCTTCCATCTGTATATGCGCAGGCACGCGAATATCCGTCCAGCCCCGGCAGTCCGTCTCCGGCAGCTCGAAACCCTTCGCGCACTCCGTCAGATTCCTCGCATAGGAAAATTTCCAGAGACCGTTCAGAAAATATCGAAACGGATTCTCCCCGGACATCAGATGCGCCTCGTCCGGATAGCAGATGTGGTCGGAATGCGCCGGCAGCACATTCTCCTTGAAAAACTCAGGGTCGCTCAATTTTTTGTAGTCGAACATATCTCTCCTCCCGCGCAGGCACCGCCGGCCTGCCGCTGTCCCGGAATTCTCTGATTCCTTTGTCAGAAAAGGCTCCGTGCCGCAAAACAACATGGAGCCTTTTACTTTTTTCTTGTCCGTCGCCCTATTTCACCGCGCCTGTGATGCCTTCCGCAAAGCTCTTCTGCAGAATGAAGAATACAACGATCGTCGGCACAGAGCAGAACAGAACGGCCAGCATCAGCATACCGTAATCCGTCACATAGCCGCCCACCAGGTTTGCAACAAGCATCGGCATCGTCAGACTCTTTCCGTTCGTCATGATGACCTTCGGCCACAGATAGCTGTTCCACGCGTTCATGAACGTGATCGTCATCGCCGCCGCGTAGGTCGACCGCATCGTCGGGAAGAACAGCCGATAGAAAATCTGAAACTCGCTCAGTCCGTCCAGCCGCGCCGCCTCGATGATATCGTGCGGAAACGAACGCGCGCTCTGCCGGAACATCATAATCAAAAACGGCGTCGAGATCGTCGGCAGCATGAAGCCGATCGTCGTGTTGAGCAGCTTCGCGCTGGAGAACATCTGAAACAGCGGGATCAGGATCGCCGCGAACGGCACCATCATCGCGAGCAGAATGATCGACATCACGAGGTCCTTTCCCTTGTCGTGGTAGATCTCAAAGCCGTATCCGGCCAGGGAACACACCACGAGCGAGATCAGCGTAAGGATCACGGAGTACTTGAACGAATTGACCATCGCCGCACCCAGATTCTGGCTTGCGATCAGATTCTTGAAATTCTCGATCAGGTACGTACCCGGAACCAGCTTTCCGCGGACGACGTCGACGCTCTTGTTCGTGGCCGAACACGCCATCCAGTACAGCGGAAAAACGGAAATGATCGACATAATTGTCAGAAATATATACTGCGCAGCTTTTTTCCCTTTACTCACGCTTATCACCTACTTTCATCTGGAAGAACGCCAGGATCGCCACCAGGATCAGGATCACGTAGGACAGCGCCGCGGCGTATCCGAAGTTCGGCACGTTCTGGAATGACATATTGTATATGTAATGCGACATCGTGATCGTTGCGTTCGCCGGTCCTCCGCTTGTCAGGTTCACGGACTCGTCGAAGAGCTGCAGCGTACCGTTTGTCGACATGATCGTCGTCAGAAGAATGGTCGGTTTCAAAAGCGGAATTGTGATCCGGAAGAACGACTGCATCGGGGACGCCCCGTCGATACGCGCCGCCTCATAGACCGAATAGTCGATGTTCTGCAATCCCGCCAGGTAAAATACCATATTGTACCCGGTCCACCGCCAGATCAGCGCGATGATGATAATGATGCGCGCGCTGGTCGGATGCCCCAGGAAATTGTAGGCAGTCTTCAGAATGCCCATATGGATCAAAGCATTGTTCACAAATCCGTCCACCGCGAAGAGCGAGCGGAAAATGATCGCGTAAGAGACCAGAGACGTTGCGCACGGAAGGAAGATCGCCGTGCGGAACAGGCCCTTGAAACGCAGATCTTTGTTGTTCAGCATAGAAGCCAGAATCAGTGCCAGCACGAGCATGACCGGCACCTGTATGATCAGGTATAAAAAGTTGTTGACAAGAGCCGTCTTAAAAATTCTGTCCTGGAACATGCGGGTGTAGTTGTACAGACCCGCCCATTTCATATTGACACCGACTCCCGTCTTGAACGAAAGGATCAATGCCCGGATCATCGGCAGAAAACTCATAGCGGCGATCAGAATCGTCGCGGGAGCCAGAAATATCCAGCCGGACAAGCTGTGCTTCTTGCTGAGAGACATTTTCTTTCTCGGCTGACTCACATGTATTCCCCCTTTACTGCATACGGTTTACCCGTATCATGATAAAGGGGAACGGGTCCGAAGATCCGTTCCCCGCTTTTGTATTCCCCGTGAATTACATGCCCATCGCAAATTTCACAGTGTCTTCTGCTGTCTGAATCTCAGACTCGATGTCGCCGCCCGCGATCACGTTCGCGATAGCCGTCGCGACAGCGTCGCGCGCCTCGTAGTAGTAAACGCCCGTGTTGTTGCTCGGGGTCTTGCCCGCAAACTCAGTGAGCTTCGCGGATACCGCGTCGCCGCCGAAGAACTCGGACGGCTCTGCGTACGCATCGCTCTCGCCCGCCGGAAGGTAGGTCGCCAGAGCGCCGCTCGGAAGGATATTCTCGTACAGCTCAACGCTGCCGCCGAACGTGGCGCCAAGGAAGTCTGCTGCCAGCTCTACGTTCTGGCAGTTCGAAGTAACGGCCCAGCTGGAACCGCCGTTGTTTGAGTAGTTCGTCGCGCCGTCGACGCCATCCAGAGACGGCATGTTCGTCAGCGCCCAGTTGCCGGACTGATCCTCTGCGGTCTGGATGGAAGCCATGATCCAGCAGCCGTTGATCGTGCCCGCTACCGTACCTGCGTTCATCGTCTGGATGTACTCATCCCAGTTGTTTACCTCGATCATGACGCCGGACTTCACCAGCTCCTGATAGGTCCCCATAACGTCTACAAGAACGTCGTTGCCGACCATCGACGGATTGCCCTCTTCGTCAAACAGGCTCGCGCCCGCGGACTGCAGCATCATCATGATCAGGTCGGACTCGCCTGCCTGCATGGAAAGAAGCGGAGTGCCTGTCGCGTCCAGAACCTTCTTGCCGAGCTCGAGATACTCGGTCCAGGTGATATCCGTGAAATCGTCGACTGTGAGGCCGGCCTGCTCCAGAACGTCGGTCCTGTAAGCGCCTACCACGGTGCCGTTGTCGAACGGCACGCCGTAATTCTTGCCGTCAACCACAGAGTAAGCGGTCTTCGCCTCAGCGAACTGCGAGAAATCAATGCCGCTGTCGGTCAGATCCGTGAACGCTTCCGGATAGCTGATCACGTTCTTCTGGAACGCGTTGTCCTGCATCAGCAGGATGTCCGGCAGAGTCGAAAGGTCGCCGGAGGAAGCCGCTGTGGTGAGAAGCGTCTGAACATCTTCCCACGGAGTCTCAACGACATCCAGCTTGAAATTCGGATGATCCTGCTGGTAGACCTTCTCGGCTTCATACATCGCGTTCATATTGAACGCCGGGTCCCAGCACCATACGGTAAGCGTCTCTTCCTCTTCCGCGGATACGTTCACGCAGGTCATGCCAAGCACCATAGCCGCTGCAAGTACACCACTTAAAATCTTTCTCAGTTTCATAAAAACCCTCCTTTTTGTGCATTTTGCTCATTTCATATGTTTTCTTCAAACATATTATGAACATATTGTAGCAACAATTGCGTTTTAGATGTAATCATATTCGATCGAAAAAAAGGCAATTTCGACCATGCCGAAACTGCCTTTTTAGCACTCTGCATAACTCTATTTCCAGCCCGTCTCCACTGATATATGATATCGGTGCAGATTCTTATAATAGGCTTCTGACTGCCTGCGCCACTGATGCGGGGTGGTGTGCGTCAGCTTTTTGAAATTCCTGGTGAAGGTCGTCATCGAAATAAATCCCGTTTTCATGGCGATCTCTTCCAGCGATGCGTCGCTGTTCTCCAGCATCCTGCACGCGGTCTGAATGCGCACCAGATTGACATACTCCATAGGGGACATATTCATCACACTGCGAAAGACCCTGCGAAAATGGGTCTCGCTTAAGTTGCACCGCTGCGCCAGCGTCTCTATGCGGATCTGCTCGGCGTAATGCTTTCCCACATGGTGCAGCGCGTTGCCGATCTTCACCTGGTCGATCTGCCTGTGCGCATCCTCCCGTCCCTCTTCCTTCTGCTCCGAAGACAAGCGCGCCGTCTCGACGAGAAATGAGAGCAGGAGACCCCGGATGCGTTCTTTATAATATGGCTTATAATAGCGCATTTCCTGGATCATCCCCTGGACGGCGTCGCCCAGCGCCACGTTCCCCTCATACGTAAGAAAGTACGCCTTCTGATATACCTTCTGCAGCAGATCTTCCACCACTCTCGGCTTGTCCGGGTACATATCCTTCAGAAAACGTTCCACATCGACAAAAAGATATTCCCAATGGCCTACATTGCCCGGCTTCGTCCACGTGTTGTGCGGGTAGTTCGGCGGTATGACAGAAAACATATCCGAAAAGAAAGGATACGCCTTGTCATCCAGGATCATCTCTCCTTCTCCGCCATAGCAGAAGCCAATCTCCATATAATTGTGAAAATGCAGGGGATCGCTCTTTCTTCCGTACTCGCGCACCCAGCTCTCGCCCAGAAGCGCCAGCACATAGGTGTCGCCCGGCATTTCATAATAGCGAAATTCCAGATGCTTCCTTTTTTTCTTCGGCACAGTCCGCTCCTTTCCGGATGTTCCCGCAGCCTTATCCCCGCTTTGATCGGTTTGCTTTCACACCGCGATCCCGACGCTTGTCCCGGCCTGCGCAGCGCGATTATTTCACCACGATATTGATGATCTTATTCGGGACGTAGATCTCCTTGACGACCGTCTTGCCTTCCATATAGGACGCGATCTTCTCGTCGGCTTTTGCCGCCGCAAGCGCCTCGTCCTTGCCGCAGTCGGTCGGGAGGACGACGGTGCCGCGCACTTTGCCGTTGATCTGTACGCCGATCTCGATCGTCTCGTCGACCGTCTTGCTCTCGTCGTATTCCGGCCAAGCGGACACGGACAGGAAATCCGTATGCCCCAGGCTCTCCCAGATCTCCTCCGTCAGATGCGGGGCGAACGGGGACAAAAGCTTGATGAATATCTCAAGCTGCTCTTTGCTCAACGCCCCCGCACTGTAGATCGTGTTCGTGAGCGTCATCAGCGCCGCGATCGCCGTGTTGAACTTGACTTCTTCTATGTCAGAAGACACCTTCTTGATCGTCTTGTGGAAGCTCGTCTCCAGCTTCTGCGTGGACGGATCGTCGCTCACCAGATCCGTCATGCCCGCCACACGCTCGAGGAAGCGCTTGCAGCCGCGCATCGAGTTATCGTTCCACGGGGCAGCCGCGCCGTAATCGCCCATGAAGAGCACATAGGTGCGCAGCGTGTCCGCGCCGTAGTCCTCCACGATGTCGAGCGGGTCGATCACGTTGCCCTTCGACTTGCTCATCTTGTCGCCGTCCGGCCCCAGGATCAGGCCCTGGATCGAACGCTTCGCGTACGGCTCCGGCGTGTTCACCTCGCCGATGTCGTACAGGAAATGATGCCAAAAACGAGAGTAGATCATATGTCTCGTGACATGCTCCATGCCGCCGTTGTACCAGTCCACCGGCATCCAGTATTCCAGTTTCTTCCTGTCCGCGATCGCCTGATCGTTGTGCGGATCGATGTAGCGCAGGAAGTACCAGGAGGAACCTGCCCACTGCGGCATCGTGTCCGTCTCGCGCTTCGCGTCCCTGCCGCACTTCGGACATTTGCAGTTTACATAAGAGTCAATCTTCGCGAGCGGCGACTCGCCGTCCTCTCCCGGCTCAAAGTTCTCGACGTCCGGCAGGCGCAGCGGCAGCTCCTCGTAGGGCACCGGCACAACGCCGCAGTTCGGACAGTGGATGAGCGGAATCGGCTCGCCCCAGTATCTCTGTCGGTTGAACGCCCAGTCCTTCATCTTGAACTGCACGCCTGCTTCCCCGATACCCATTTTCTTGATCTCCTCAATCACGCGCGCGATCGAGTCCTTCTTATTCGTGTAACCGTTCAGAAATTCCGAATTGACCATCTCGCCGTCGCCGGTGTAGGCTTCCTTCGCAATGTCGCCGCCCCTGATGACTTCAATGATATCGATGCCGAACTTCTTCGCAAAGTCGTAGTCTCTCTGGTCGTGCGCCGGCACCGCCATGATCGCGCCGGTACCGTAGCCCATCATGACATAGTCCGCGATGAAGATCGGGATCTCCTTGCCGTTCAGCGGGTTGATCGCCGTGAGACCGTCGATCCGCACGCCGGTCTTGTCCTTGACGAGCTGCGTGCGCTCAAACTCCGTCTTCTTCGTGCACTCCGTGCGGTACGCCTCGATCGCGTCCATGTTGCCGATCTGATCCGCGTACTTGTCGATCAGCGGATGCTCCGGCGCGATGACCATGAACGTGACGCCGAACAGCGTGTCCGGACGCGTCGTGTAGATCTCCAGCTTCTCGCCCGTCCCCTTCACGTCAAACCAGACGAACGCGCCGGTCGACTTGCCGATCCAGTTCTCCTGCTGCTGCTTGACGTTCTTCGGATAGTCCACGTCCGCGAGCCCCTCGAGCAGCTTGTCCGCGTACTCCGTGATCTTCAGATACCAGACGGTCTTCGACTTCTGCACGACGTCACTGTGGCAGATGTCGCACTTACCGCCCTGGCTGTCCTCGTTCGAGAGCACGACCTTGCAGCTCGGGCAGTAATTCACGAGCGCCGTGTCACGGAACACCAGCCCATGCTCAAACATCTTCAGGAAAATGTACTGCGTCCATTTATAGTAATTCTCATCCGTCGTGTCGATCACACGGCTCCAGTCAAACGAAAAGCCCACCTTCTTCAGCTGATTGGAGAATTTCTCGATATTCTGATCCGTGATGATGCGGGGATGCGTCGACGTCTTGATCGCGTAATTCTCCGTCGGCAGTCCGAACGCGTCGAAGCCAATCGGAAACAGGACGTTATATCCCTGCATGCGGCGCTTCCGCGCGACCACCTCGATACTCGAATACGCCTTGATGTGGCCGACGTGCATGCCGGCTCCGCTCGGATACGGGAACTCAACCAGCCCGTAAAACTTCGGTCTCTCGTCAAAATCAGCTGCTTCGAACACTTTGCTCTCCTGCCACCTCTTCTGCCACTTCGGCTCGATCAGCTTGAAGTTATGTTTCATAACAGACTCCTCCTAAACACACATAAATCATATTTTTACGGCCATCCGGCCTGTACCGGACAATTGCTAATGCCCTATTATACAACCATTTTCTGTAAAAGTCTACGCGGAATAACGGTTTTTTGCGCTACTTCAGGCGTTTCGGCCTACGTCAGACGCTTCGGCCCTAAATTACCTTCTTTGAAATGCTTCCGGCACAGCGCCGTGTAGCTGTCGTTGCCGCCCACGACGATCTGCGCGCCGTCTCGCACGATCTGCCCGTCTTCCGTGAAACGCGTATTGCACGACGCGCCCTGCCCGCACCAGCAGACCGTCTTCAATTCCTCTATGACGTCGGCCCAGGCCAGCAGCCACATGCTGCCCTCAAAGAGCTCCCGGCGAAAATCCGTCCGCAGCCCGTAGCAGATCACCGGGATCTCCAGATCGTCCACGATGTGCACGAACAGCTCGACATCGGCCTTTTTGCAGAACTGCGCCTCATCCACGATCACGCAGTCGTACGCGCGGATCTGCGCGTCGCTCATCAAAGTCAGCTCCTCTACGTAAATGCATTTCTGCTCCAGTCCCATGCGGCTTCGGATCACGCCCACGTCGCGCGTGTCAATCTTTGGCTTCACGAGCAGCGCCTGCTTTCCGCGCTCATAGTAGTTGTACGCCGCCATCAGCGCGTTCGCCGTCTTGGAGCTGCCCATCGCGCCGTGTCTGAAATACAATTTCGCCATAGCTTTTTTCCTCCCAAACTGTCACCGGAATCACAATCTAACGGCTCCAACCGCCGACAATTCTATTTGTCTTCATCTCTTCCCTGCATTCCATGCATGCCCGGTACGCATAACCGAGCGGCAGCGGTCTGCCGCAGTACGGGCAGCGCGCGATGTAGTCCGACTTGCCCTTCGTCAGATAGCGCATGATGCTGGCCTCGGTCTTATCCCGCTCCCGCTTCAGCCATTTCTCGTCGATGATCTTCCCCATGCGCTGGGAAAACTGGTAGTACAGATCGAGCTGCTTGTAGTAGGTCTCGTACTGCAGGATCCCCTGCCAGCCTCTGCGCTCCAGCCGCGGCTTCGGCAACGACACGTCCGCCGAATACGTCCGACAGTAATCCATCCACAGATCCACCACATGCTTGTCCTTGATATCGATCGGGCAGGTGATCATGCGGTAAAGCATACGCTTGTTGTCGAAATCCTCGATCTGCCCCTTGATCTTGTAGGCGCGCTCATACAGAAACAGCGCCTCGTCCACATTCTCCTTCTCGAACGGCGCGGACGGCGCCACAGAGCACCAGACCTTGAGGATCTCGTCGAGCGGTTCGTCGAGATCTAAGAGCACCTGCGGGAATCCCAGGCTCACCCTCTCGATCGGAAGCTCCGGCTCCGCGTATTTCTCCTGAATGTAGGCGAGCTCGTCCTCCCCCATCGCCGTGATGTAGCCGGTGTCGTAGATGCCGTAGCGCCCGGCGCGCCCGGCGATCTGCTTGATCTCACCGGTCTTCAGCGGCCGACGATCCGTCCCGTCGAACTTGTCCGCCTGCAGAAAGATGATGCGCTCCACCGGGAGGTTCAGTCCCATGCCGATTGCGTCGGTGGAGACGACCACCTTTGTCTTCCCGCTCGTGAACAGCCGCATCTGGCGGCGGCGGATCTCCGGCGGAAGGCTTCCGTAGATAATGCTGGCATTGACGCCGCACTCCTCGAGCCGCCCGGCCACATCGAGCACCGATTTCTTGGAGAACGTGATCAGCGCGTCTCCCTTGCGCACATCGTCCGGGAACTCGAACGGCCTGTCCTCAAAGACCAGCTTCGTCTTGCGCTCGTAGCGGTGGATCTCATAGCTGTCGCCGCAAAGCTCGATCAGGTGCTTTAAGACCTCCTCCGCGGTCGGACTGGAACAGACATGGATCTCCTGCGCCTTCAGCCCCAGAATCGCCCGCGTCCACGAATGCCCGCGCTCCGGATCCGCCATCATCTGCGCCTCGTCGATCACCGCCACCTCATACTGCTCATCGAGATCCGCCATCTCGATCGTCGACGCCGTGACGCGGCTGTCCGGCTCCTCGATGCACTCCTGCCCCGTCAGCATCGTACACGGCACCCCGAACTCCATCATGCGCTCGTACACTTCGAGCGCGAGCAGGCGCAGCGGTCCAAGGTATGCGCCGCGGTTCACCAGCTTCAGCCGCTCCAGCGCCTGGAACGTCTTGCCGCTGTTCGTCGGCCCGATGTGCAGGATAAAATGCCGCTTCATCTCCAGAGCCTCCGGAAACTCCAGCTCCGGCCGCGTCGGCACCAGATCCAGGATCTTGCTCTCCAGCTGAAAATGCATATACTTCGGATACAGGACAAACAGCGGCTTGCTGCAGATCGCGCCGGGCATCTGTCTTCTTAAGAAAGCGAGAAATTCGCCGTCCATCGCGTCTCGCTGCTGCGGCAGCAGCATCCCCAAATCGAGCTGGACCAACTTCGGGATCATGCCCTCGCGCACCATCTTCAACACCTTCTCGCGCTGGCGGCGCACCGCAAAAAACATGATATTTTTGATCTGCTTGTGGTAATCCTCCAGGACATTGCTGCTGACGCGCGACGGCCTCGCTCCTTTCAGCGTCCGCCAGACGCGCGACGCGCGCCCCTCCAGATCCGTAAGATTGCCCGGCCGCTTCTGCTTTTTCTTCGCCTGCATCTCATACTGCGAAATGTAGAACTGCACCAGTTTCTTGGTCTGTATCATACGTCACCCGTTCTCTTTCCGTTTTCTCACTGACACTTAGTATATCTTAAAATCTAGTTTCTGTTAATCATTTATTGAAAAAAAAATGCAGAAATGATATACTTTTCCAGACTTTGTTTGAATTGCAAGGAGGATCTGTCATGTTAGTTCCTGTATTTTTGTTTATCGTCGGCCTACTGTTTCTGATCAAGGGCGGCGACTGGTTCGTGGACGGCGCGACGGGAATCGCGCACCACTTCCACATCCCGGAGCTCCTCATCGGAGCGACGGTCGTCTCCATCGGCACCACGCTTCCGGAGGTCATGGTCTCCGCGTCCGCGGCGTTCTCCGGTCACGGAGAGATCGCCTACGGCAACGCGATCGGCTCCATCATCTGCAACACGTCCCTGATCGCGGCGCTGACGATCGCCATCAAGCCAGGAAAAGTCGACCGGAAGACGCTGATCTCCCCGGTCCTGTTCTTCTTCGCGGCAGCGATTTTCTATTCTTTCGTCGCTTACACAAGCGGACATTTTAGCAGAACCACGGGCTTTCTCCTGCTTGGGCTTTTCGTCGTCTATATGGTCTACACGGTGCTGCAGATGAAAGGGGATCACTCCTCGCAGGCTTCTGCTGCGGCGCCCGATAATACCGGTGAGAGAAACTCCGCGAAAAATAATTTCGGCTCCGAAGCTTCAGAGCCGGAAAACAGTATGGGTAAAAATATTCTGCTGCTCGTCGTCGGAGCCGTCCTGATCGCCATCGGCGCGAGGCTGCTCGTCGACAACGGCACTTTGATTGCGCAGGCGCTGGGCGTACCGGAATCCGTGATTGCGCTGACCTTTGTCGCGCTCGGCACTTCGCTGCCGGAGCTCGTGACCGCGATCACCTCCCTCGCGAAGGGACACGGCGCGCTCTCGCTCGGCAACGTCATCGGCGCCAACCTGTTCAACCTCGTGCTCGTGAGCGGCATTTCCATCGCGATCGCCCCGTTCGACATTCCGCAGAGCTCCGTCGTGGCGGGACACAACGCGTCGCTCGCCGTCGACATCCCAGTCATGTTTTTCGTCATGCTGCTGATGACCGTACCGGCTCTCGTCCGAAACAGGCTGGCGCGCGTACAGGGGATCCTGCTGCTTGTCATCTACGCATCCTACTGCGTTTTCCAGTTTACGATGTAGACCAGGCGCCCGCACAGATCTGCACACAAAAAGGGCTGCCGCGAGCATCCGTCCCGGAACGATCCCGGGCAGATCCTCTGCGGCAGTCCTGTTCTATATCGTTTTCTGTTTTCTACTCGTCTTTCATCTTCGGATTGAAGATCCAACTCGCCAGATAAGAGAAGACCAGCGCCGCGCTGATGCCGACCGCGCTCGCCTTGAAGCCGCCCTGAAACAGTCCCAGCAGGCCGTCCTTGTCGACCGCCTCCTTCACGCCCTTCCAGAGCACGTTTCCAAACCCGGGGAGCGGTACCGACGCCCCCGCCCCGGCGAACTCGATCAACGGCTCGTATATGCCGACCGCGCCGAGCACCGCGCCGAGACAGACCAGGATCACCATCACACGCCCCGGCAGCAATTTCGTCTTCTCCAGTAAGATCTGGACCAGCGCGCAGATCAGCCCGCCGACCCAGAATGCATTCACATATTCCATCGTCCCGCTCCTTCCATTTCCGCATCTGATTTATGCTTCGCGTCTTGATCTTCCCGCGCACAGCTTCCCTGCGCGTATCTTCCCTCTGTCCTGATATTTCAGACTTTTGCTCAACAGTGCTCCAGCACGACCGCGTGCGCAATGCCCGGAATCGTCTGTCCTTCGTTGAAACTCACCTTTGAGAGCAACGCCCCGGTCGGCACGAACAGGACACGTTTCCAGACGCCTTGCTGCAGTTTCGGCAGGATCAGCGCCGAGAGCACGACCGCCGAACAGCCGCAGCCGCTTCCGCCCGCGTGCGTGTCCTGCTTCTCTGCGTCGTAGATCTCGATGCCGCAGTCCATATGCTGCTGTGCGATGTCGAAGCCCTGTCTGTTCAGCAGGTCGATCAGGATCCGCTGCCCGACCGTGCCGAGATCTCCCGTGATGATTTTGTCATAGTCGGACGACTGCCGCCCGAAATCCATGAGATTCTGAGCGATCGTGTCGCAGGCCGCCGGCGCCATGCAGGCGCCCATGTTCATGTTGTCCTTCACGCCCATGTCGACGATCTTCCCGGGCGTCGCCCCGGCGATCCTCACATGACTCTTTTCGGCGGAAAGTACAAAGGCTCCGCTCCCGGTGACCGTCCAGGTAGCTGAAAGGGGACGCTGGTTTCCGTATCCCAGGGGAAACCGAAACTCCTTCTCGGCGCTGCCGAAGTGACTGGACGTAACCGTCGCCACATGATCCGCGTACCCGCCAGCGACCGCCATGGCCGCCAGTGTGAGCGATTCCCCGCAGGTGGAACACGCCCCGTACAGTCCGAACAGCGGGATATCCGCCTCCCCGTTCCCGAACGAAGTCGCGATCAGCTGCGCCAGCAAGTCGCCTCCGAACAGATATTGAATCTGTCTGCTCGTCAGCTTCGCCTTCCCTATTGCAGTCTGCAAAGCTTCCTTTTGCAATTCACTCTCCGCTTCCTCCCAGGTCTCCTCGCCGAGACCCGCGTCCGGCGCCACAAGGTCAAACTGCTCCCCGAGCGGCCCCTCGCCCTCCTTCGGGCCGACCACTGACGCGCCGCTTAAGATATACGGGGCCTCGCGGAACTCGATGCTCCGTTCGCCCTTCCTCTGATTCTCTGCCATATCCGTCTCCGTTCCGCCGCCACAGACGGCGGCCAAATCATTTTCCGGAATATTGTGTCCCCGAACACACAAAACTATACATGAAACACAATTGCAGACAGCCAAAAAAACTGCAGAAACCTTAACGGTGACTGCAGATTGTAATAGCACATACAACATACATAAAAAAGTGCCTTCGGCACCTCAACTCCCCTGCCCCTCAATCTTGAGGGGTTAGGGGTTTCTTTTTGTGCCTCT
>CANQRR010000038.1 GCA_947626285.1 uncultured Lachnospiraceae bacterium | reverse complement strand
ATGGTTATGCTGGCGATGGCAGTGGGAATGCCGAATACGCTTGACTATTACAAGGAAAACGCAAGCGATATGATGTTTGCGGATTATCAGTACATTTTGAAATCCTGTGAAGACGCAGACGGAAACAGAATCGCAACGTCAAATGACAGCGCTGAGAGGTTCGCTTTGATTTCTTTGATACGAAAGAGCGATGCGATAAGCGAAGATGTTTCCATATACGGAATTGAGGACGGCAGCAGCTATGTGTCGATCGACGGACTGTCCGCATTGCAGGAAAATGAGGTTTATATTTCCGGCTCGTTTCGGGATAAATACGGCGTTTCTATCGGAGATACCATTCTGCTCGATGAAAAATATGAAAGCAAGCAATATGAATTCAGGGTCGCAGGTTTTTACGAAAGATCGCTGAGTATTGCGGTCTTTATGCCGATAGGACAGTTCCGCTCTGTTTTCGGACTGACGGAGGACGAGTTCAGCGGATATCTTTCAGACTCTGAAATCACGGATATTGAAGAGAGCAACATCGCCACGGTCATTACCGAAAGAGAGATTATGAAAATGTGCGATCAGCTCGATCATTCCATGGGAGCATATATGCAGTATGTTCAGGTTCTCTGCATACTGCTGTCGGCGGTTATGATCTATTTGCTCACAAAGATCATTATCGAGAAAAATGAGAATGCCATCTCCATGACCAAGATACTCGGTTACGAAAACAACGAGATCGCGCGGCTGTATCTGCTCTCTACGACGATCGTTTTTACAGTATGCAACACGGTCGGCGTTTTTCTCGGCACACTTGTTATGAGCGTCGCGTGGAAAGCTATCATGTTCAGCTACAGCGGCTGGTATACCTTTACGATGGCTCCGGTGGGATATGCAAAAATGTTCCTGTTTGTACTGATCGGATACCTTATCGTTTTGTTCTTTGATTTCAGACGAATTAAACGAATACCGCTGAACGAAGCGCTGAAAAATGCGGAATAAATTTTAAAGCAGGAAAGGACAGGTGAACAATGAATAAGATCACAGTCAAAATCGACGGCATGATGTGCGGGATGTGCGAATCCCATGTCAACGATGCCATCCGACGAGCATTCCCGGTGAAGAAGGTCACATCTTCCCACGCGAAGGGCGAGACGGTGATCCTGACAGAAACGGATATTTCGGAGGAACAGCTTCGCACAGCTATAGAGCCGACAGGCTATCGTGTACTGGAAGTCAGTACAGAGGAATATGGGAAGAAAGGGCTGTTCGGTTTTCGAAAGGGGAACAAGGGATGATGGTAAGGGGAGAAATATGATATGATTGTATCGGGAAACTCGTTATGATATAATTTGTGTTACAGCCAGAGTTTCCGGGGTGTATCTGGACAATATTTGGCAAATTCATACCATTAGGGGGGGAGCCCTGCTATGCTGAAAAATAAATTGGGGATCACAGATGCGGCCGAACTGGCGCGCGAGGAAGAGCGTATCAGCAAGAAACGGGCTGCAGAGCTGTTCGAGAGCGGGTATCTGGACGGCCTGCAGGCCGGAACTTACCGGACGCTTGCAGAGATTCATAAATATCTGTTCGGGCAAATTTATGATTTTGCTGGAAAACTCCGGGACGTCAATCTGGCAAAGGGAAATTTTCGGTTTGCACCGGTCATGTATCTTGACGCGGCACTGAAGAATATAGAGAAAATGCCGCAGGGCACATTTGAGGAGATCGTGAAAAAGTATGTGGAAATGAATATCGCCCATCCTTTTCGGGAGGGAAACGGACGCAGTGCCCGGATCTGGCTGGATCACATGCTGAAAAAGGAACTCGGCGCAGTGGTCGACTGGAGCCGGGTGGAAAAAGAAGATTACCTGCTTGCAATGGAGCGGAGCCCGATCAGGGACATTGAGATCAAATATCTGCTCAAGCAGGCATTGACAGAGAAGATTCATGACCGTGAAGTGTATATGAAGGGCATCGACCACAGCTACTACTACGAGGGTTATTCTGCATACAGGACGAATGAGCTGTAAATAGCGGGTTTTTACCGAAAACATCCGTCCCGGCGCGGAAAATGGGCATGATATAATCTCCCTGGGTGACGGAGGTGTGACATGGAAGAAAAAGTACGGCTCTCGGATATCGCTTCGGAGCTGGGACTCAGTACGGCGGCAGTGTCCTATGTACTGCACGGCAAGACCGGCATGGTGTCGGAGCGGACGGCCATCAGGGTGCGCCGTGCCTTGGAGGAGCGGGGGTATCTGCCGCGGGCGGCGGAGGTACTGCTGGCAGAGAATCCGGCGAAGATCGTGGGCGTCGTCGTCAATGCCCATGAGAAATACGAGGCGCACATCTTAGAGGACGCCTTCATCGCCTCGGCACTCAACGCCTTAGCCGCGGAAACGTCCAGCCGCGGCCTGCAGATGATGGTAAGAACCGTGAACGGCTTTGATGAGATCATTTCCTTTGCCACTATGTGGAACCTGGAGGGACTGGTGCTGATTGGCTTTTGCAGTGCGGATTACAGCCACCTGCGTGAAAATGTCCGCGTACCCTTTGCGGTCTATGACGCCTGCGGAGTCATGGCGGAGCGCGTCTGTGCCGTGAATATTGACGACCGCCACGGGGGATTTCAAGTGGGCGAGTATTTCCGGCTTTGTGGGCATCAACGCGCCCTGTGCCTCTCGGATAACGATACGGACATGGACCTGGAGCGCTGGAAAGGTTTTCACGAGGGCTTCGGGAGCGGCGCGGAGTTTATGATGATTCCCATGGCCAAAACAGAGCGGATGGCCTTCTATCGGGAGAAGCTGCCGGAGATCAGAAGCTTTTCCGCCGTTTTCGCCGTGTCAGACTATTATGCCGTTGACCTCATCCATTTTTTGCAAAGCAGCGGCGTCGATATACCGGGCGAGATTTCCGTCGCCGGATTTGACGACACACCCCTTTGCGGGATGGTCTACCCGTCCCTGACCTCTGTCCGCCAGGATAATGCCAAACGCGCGCGGGCGGCGCTGAACGCGATCGCAAAAATGCGCTCCGGCGAGCCGGTGGAAGCGGTCATTACTCTTTCCACGTCCCTCGTGATCCGGGACAGCACAGGGAATCGCTGAATGGATCGTCTGCAATGGATCATCTGTAAAGGATCGTCTGTAATAGACCGTCTGCGGCGCTTTGGCTGTCATTTTCCACAAAAACGGCGTTCCATTTTTGTCACGGCTTAAGGATTTAAGTTTTGAAAAGCCTCCTCCCGTCAGTTTATATTGGAACTGACGGGAAATTTTTTGTTTGCGCAGACCCGCGAGAGGTATTCTGCTGCTGTCGCAGCACGCGGGTCGCGCAGCGAGTAGGACGAAACCATCCCTACTCGATTAAACACGGAGGTTGAAATGGAACGAAAAATCATACGCAAAGAAGAGCAGACTTTTTTACGGAAAGTCATTGTCCTGGCCGTGCCGGTGGCGCTGCAATCCATGCTCCAGGCGTCCTTCGGGGTGGTGGATCAGATCATGATCGGCCAGCTCGGAGGCGTGGAAGTGGCCGCGGTCGGATTGGCGGGAAAATTCACAGGGATATTCAACGTTGTCGTATCCGCTGTGGGCGCTGTGGCGGGGATTATGATCTCCCAGTACATGGGCCAGAGAAATACTGCTGAGACGCGCAGGAGCATGATCCTCAATCTGCAGCTGTGCCTCATCCTTGCCGCACTGTTCACCCTGGCCGGTGTTGTGGCTTCAAAGCAGATCATGGGCCTTTATATCGACGACGTTGTGACCGCGGAAGCGGCGGGGTGGTATCTGTTTATCGTGTCCGGCACCTTCTTCCCCGCGGCGGGGATCACCATTTGGTCCACCCACCTGCGGTGCATGGAAAAAGCGTCCCTTCCGCTCTATGCCGGAATCGCCTCGGCGGCTGTCAACACGGGACTCAACTGGATCTTGATCTTCGGGCGGCTTGGCGCGCCCGCCCTCGGCATTACAGGGGCGGCTCTGGCGACGCTGATCTCACAGCTTGTCTATTGTCTGATCATCCTGGGAATGTATCTGAAATACCGGGAAAAGACAGAAAATGCCGCGGCGGGGCCTTTTGCCTGGAGCCAGTATCTGTCCATGCTGCTGCCGCTCCTGGCCAGTGAATTCATGTGGGTCTTGGGTGAAAACGTGTACGCGGGCATTTACGGACATCTGGGCACCGACGCCTGCGCCGCCATGACGCTGACGAACCCTGTGCAGTCTCTGGCAATCGGGGCTTTATGCGGATTGAGTCAGGCGGCGGCGATCCTCATCGGCAAGCGCCTTGGCGACGGGGACAGGGAGGCGGCCTACCGTGAGGCGAAAAAACTCCTGTTTTACGGTCTGGCGGGTGCTCTTTTGCTGTCAGTGGTGATTTTCCTTATCAACCCCTGGTATGTGCGTATCTACAAGGTAGGGGCTCACGTCAGAGAATTGACCGCTCAGATCCTCACCGCCTACGCAGCGGTCATGCCCTTCAAGGTGCTGAACATGATCATCGGCAGCGGCATCCTGCGAAGCGGCGGAAAGACGAAGTACGTCATGGCCATCGACCTGATGGGTACCTGGATTTTCGGCGTCCCTCTTGGACTCCTCACGGCTTTCGTGCTTCACTGGCCCATTCCCCTGGTCTATTTTGCCCTGTCACTGGAGGAGTGTGTGCGCTTTGCCGTTTCTGTTGTCGTTTTCGAACGCCGGGGGTGGATGAACCAGCTGAAAGCGTGAAGTTCAATAAAAAAGTTCACTCAGAGGAATTGACGAAATCAGCATTGCGGCCTATAATATAACTAATGTTATATAACGAAAATTATCAAAAGGGGAAAACCATGCCGCCAAAACCCAGGATCACAAAAGAGATGGTCGTTGACGCCGCTTTTGCGCTTGCCCGAGAAACAGGCGCGGAGAATATTAACGCGAGAACAGTCGCAAAAAAACTGAACTGTTCTACGCAGCCTGTTATGTACCACTTTGCAACGATGGAGGAGTTGAAAAAAGCCGTGTACGCAAAGGCAGACCGCTATCATTCGGAATACCTGATGAATATGGAAAACCAGCGGGGAGGTGTGATGCTTGGAATCGGGCTGAATTATATCCGCTTCGCGATGGAAGAACCGCATCTGTTCCGTTTCCTTTTTCAATCAAACTTTTTTACCGGAACGACTCTGCTTGAAATGATAGACGCCGAAGAACTCGCTCCTGTTCTTTTGGCAATGCAGGGAGCGGTTGGAAGAAGTATAGATCAGGTAAAGGAAATCTTTATAACCATTTTTCTGTTTGCGCATGGATATGCGAGTATCATCGCGAACAATTCACTGGAATACGACGAGGAGCTTATAAAATCCCATTTGGAGCGGGCATACAGGGGCGCAAGATCATCAGTACAGGAGGAAACGAAATGAAGGATCAAGTTGCTGAGAGTAACAAAAAGAGTGCTGTCCTCACGATCACAGGCATGGTGATCATGATATTACTGACGCTGACAAAGGTCGTGCCATCCTCGAATATTGCAGGCTATTCTATGTTTGTGGGGATCGCGTTTTTCTTTATTTGATCTTCTCGGTGATCTGTCGTAAATCGGACAATTGCGTGATCAGCACCCTTTCGCACATTCTCGGAAACGCGATATCGCTTGTCGCCGCGTCTGTATTCTTTTAAACTAGGATTAAGAATAAAAATTTGGAAAAATCCTATTGACTCTCACGGAACGTCATAGAGTAGAGTGTTTCTATCAGGAGCAGGGAGGGCATACAGAATGATGACAGTAAAAGAGATATCGGAGCTTACAGGTATCAGCGTGCGCACGCTTCACTATTATGATGAAATCGGGTTATTTACTCCGACTGAAAAAAGCGAAGCGGGATACCGGCTTTATGACGATAAAGCCCTGGAGGATTTACAGCAGATCCTGTTTTTTCGTGAGTTTGATATCTCTTTGAAGGAAATCAAAGCTGTTATGGAAAATCCTGATCTTGACAGAAACCAGATTCTGCAAATGTAAAAGAATATGCTGGTCGCTAAAAAGACGCGTATGGAGCGTCTGATATCCAGCATTGATGACATTCTGAAAGGAGAGAATAAGATGGATTTTGCGGTTTTCAGTAAAACAGAAATGGAAGAAATGTTCCAGGCTATGGTAGAGCATATGCCGGAGGACATGAAAGAACTTTCAATCAAAGAGTTTGGGAGTGTCGAACAATGGAAAGAGCATTACATGGAAGTGATTTCCAGAGAAGAAATGCAGAAAAATTATGCGAAGGTGGTTGAGTGGTACGGAGGAAAGGAAGAATATCTGTCCGTCGCGAAGAATCCTGTCAGCAAAGAAGTTGCGGACAGTTATATGAAACGGATAGAAGCAATTTTAGAAAAAATGATCACAAAGATTGGCTGTCCCGTGGATTCCTTCGAGGTAAAGGAACTTGTTGCCGAATATGGATTCGTGATGAAGCAGTTCAGCCAGATGAAAGAGGAACGGGGGATGATGCTCTCCGTCGCGCATTCCTATCAGGATGCAAGGGTAAGATCAAAAATAGATGAAAAGTACGGGGAAGGAGCAGCCGATTATTTTACAGAGGCAATCAAGGCGTTTTATAAATAGGGGCGAGGGGTGCGGTAAGCACCCCTTTTGCAGCAGCAAATTTTCATTTTCTCGAAGGATAGAATTGCTAAGTCCGGATCAGCGGACAAATTGACGGTCTTTTGCCTTGCGGTACTCCAGCGGGGTTATCTGAAATTTTTCCCGGAACAGCTTTGTGAAATAACTGCCGGAGGAGAAGCCGCAGTTCATCGCGATCTCCGTCACCGGGAGTCCGGAAGTCAGAAGGCTGTCGGCCGCGACGTTCAGCCGATGATCGATGAGATAGCCAAACGGAGTGGTATGCAGACATTGCCGGAAATTGCGCAGGCATTCCCGGGTGCTGATGCTCGCCGCTGCGGCGATCTCTTCCAGAGACAGCCTCTCCTGATAGTGTTCCTGGATATACAGCATCATCTTTTTGACGCGCGCTTCCGCGGGATTTTCACTGTTTTGGCTCTGCCGTGCTTCCCGGGGGATTTCCTTCATCATCAAAAGCCATGCCGACGACAGCTCGTTCCGTGCGATCATCTCATAGCCGTCTTCTTCAGAATCGACCGCGTCGCAGGAAGTCCGGATGTGTTCCAGGATTTTGCGCTGGTTCGCGTTTTGCAGCAGGAAGGGCAGTGCTTCCAGCTCCTTACTTTCCATGACAGGATTTAGGTATTTCTGCTCAAAGACGCTGCCGCGCGCACCGCCGAGCAGCGATACATCCCAGAGCTGCGAGAGGAAGACCGCCTGCGTTTTGGGAAGCCTGGCCATCTGGTGCAGGACATTGCGGTTCACAAAGCAGCCCTCTCCCTCCGCCAGCGTGTACTCCTGATGCGTGGTGAGGACCTTCAGGCTTCCGCGGATCAGCCACAGGAATTCCAGTTCGCTGTGCCAGTGCCACGGAACCGCGGAGGTACGCCATTTCCCGAGATCAACATAATGGGTAGACAGGGGAAACGCCTTCCCCTTATTGACCGGTATTTCCTGGAGATTGTCACTGAGGGTGAGCTGATTTATAATCATATCGCCATTTCCCTTCTGTATTTGTCTGTATAATTACAAAATACGGCTGAATTATTATTTTGTAAAGTCCTTTAATGCGATATCATTATAGCACAAGAAGACAGAGATGACCACTCAATTTTCAGAAAGAAGGGATCAGAATGAAGATCAGATCAATGAGAGAATTGGCGGCGTTTAATGAAATGCTCAACCGTTGTTGCGGACAGGTATGGATTGAGTCCCCTGACGGGGAGAAGTTGGATCTGACTGAGGAGTCCACACGGACCAGAGGGCTTTCCGCACTGCTTGGTGAGAGAGCGGAAGAATATGGAATCTATGCCCGGAGCCGGGAGGATGAGATGCTGCTGCTCGATTACTTCTGCACATGGGTGCGGAAGACAGCGTAAGATTCCCTTTTGGCGAAGACCTTTTGCTTGTGATAAGATACGGTCGTTGGCAAAAGTGAATATGGGACAGTAAAAGATACTGTTCAGGCCAGGCCGAAGCACTTGCTACTGAGGCCGTAAGAAAGTGATTCAAGAGGCAGGCAGTTTGGGCTTCGCGAAGCGAATTTGCATGCTCAAACTGCTCGTTGCCCTAAAAGACTAGCTTCGCGTCGCTGGTCAAGGAGTGAACAGTAACCAGTAAAAGTAAGGACTTGAAATATGTGAGATCTCATACTTCTCCACATATGGGCGGATATCACGCAGATTATTGCTGGCAAGCGTTCCAGCTCTCTGTTTCGCCATAGCGATTCCGGCGGCTTCACCTCTGCCGATAATTCTCATCCCTTTTTCGGGCGCGGTTGTCATCTGCAGGTAATTGGTGTATTCCTCAGAACCTGCTTCCATACTCTCAACGGAAAGATACCCATTATTCTTCAACGTGTCGACCCGCGCCAGAAGATGAGGAACCTTCTGAAGCTCATGATAGACTTGTGCGGGCAAAATAATTCTTCCTGCATATAACCTTGCCAGAATGCTCTCCTCACGAACCCAAAGAAAAGCGGGGAGACAATCTGTATCAAAGAAATACTTCTCAGTCAATGGTACCTCCTTCCTGATCAGAGTCATCCAAGCCGAATGCAATATCATCGCGAAAAGCATCGAGTAACAGCTCATCGATCTTTCCTGAAGAGACCAGGTCCTTTTGCCGTAGCGCTTCTACCTGCTTCAGATAGTGCCCATATGTCCTTTTCTGCAATTCAACAGGCGTTGACTTATACAACTTATCATCAAATCCGAGGCATCTTGCTGCAGACATGACCCCGGAACTGTAATCTTTCAGTTTGTCAGAGGAAAGATACCCTTCCGAGACCAGTCGCCAAAACATTGCCAGATGACTCATTCCAAAGTATTGCTCAAGCGTAATAACATGCTGTATCGATAGCTGGCCGTCACCGGCTGCCTTCTTTATTGCCGCCCTCAAAGATTTGTATGGTGCGAGGAAGTAGGAGGCAAACTGATCCGCACACTTCTCATTCTCACTTTTGGGATCAAGCCTTTTAGAGCAAACATTAAAGCCCGATTCATCATCGAAATACAGATGGTACAACTCATGGGCAAGTGAAAAACGCTGACGACCATATGACATAGTCGAGTTAATCGCGATCAGTTTTATTACATTATCCCGGACACACATTCCACTGATGTTTTCTCCGAGAGGATAAAACACGAGTGTAAGCCCATCAATCTGGTTCGCAAGAGAAAAAATGTCAACCGGCGAATTAGCGTCTTCTCCCAGCAATTCCCTTAGTTCCTGTGCTTTTGTGCTAAGATCCAGCTTATCCAACATTCGATCCCTCCAGTGCTTTCGCCATGAATCTGCTATTGATTGCAATCTTCCCGATATCGGCAATGATACGCAGATCTTCCTGGCTTACATCCTGTGCTCTGAAGGCAAATTGGATCGGATGGGTCTCTTCCTCCGTATCCGCAAAGGCAGCGAGACTATATCCGTAAAGATTTACAACACTTTCCAACTGATCAACCGTGAGGTTTCTCTCTCCGGTTTCAACCTTTGATATGAAAGTTTGAGTCACTCCCAGATAGTCCGCAATCTGTCCCTGCCGCAGACCTGCTTTCTCCCTCATCATTTTGAGCTTTTCGTGAATTGTGGCCATAGCAAATCCTCCTTTCACCTCTTAGGAGTATTATACACTCTTTGCGTCATATTTTCAAGCATACATTTTACAAAAATATGACAATAAGCGGTTCAGAAAAATGTATTACTCTTACAAAAAAAGCGCAGTCAATGCATACTTTTATATTGAGTCTCCAAGCCGCGGGGAGTATACGGACATTATTATTCTACAATCTTTTCTAATGCACGATAATCTACCTTACCGATAGGGGTTAAAGGCAACGTGTCACGAAAAACAAAGTCAACTGGTTGTGCGTATTCCGGAAGATCTCTTTGACAAAGAGCAATCAACTCTTGGCGAACAGTAGTATCCTGTCTCTTTTTGTTTGATTTTAAAACCACGTGAACGATAGGAAGCATCCCTTGGCTATGCCGTTTGTCTGGAGTACCTACTGCACAACAAGAGTCTACACATTCATGCCTTGAGATTACATCTTCGATAAAAGATGGAAACACTTTAAAACCGTCATACCGGACAATCATGCGCTTAATCCTACCTTCTACAAAGAGAAATCCGTCATCATCTATAAAACCGATATCTCCACTGTGAACCCAAATTGAGCCATCATCGTGCTTTTTGATTACTTTTGCGGTTTCTTCAGACTTTCCATAATAACCTAACATAGTTGCGGGAGTTTGAACACATATCTCGCCGTGTTTTCCGTATGATAATTCCTTGTTCGTATCTGGATCAAATATTGACACAGTTGTAAAAATGTGCGGAACTCCAACACTCAATGGTTTATTAATATTCCCGTGACAAGTGACAGAAGCTGCACTTGTTTCGGTCATACCATACCCTTTAGCAATTGGATGCGGACTGCCATGACTTTTAAAGAATGAATTGATTTTTTCCTCAAATTGCGGGGAAAGTCCGTCTCCGCCGACACCGGCTGATTCAAAAAAATCTAAACGAAAATCTTTCATTTTTGAGTTGTTACACAATTTTTCGTAATGTGTCGGAACACCAACGAGATGTTCCGGTCGATACTTTTTGATTAAGTCTGCGAATTTTTCGGGGTCAAACTGTGGGATAATCACATTCTCAAGTCCGAGTGTTAATGCCATATGTGTGCCCAAAACAATTCCATACGCGATAAAAGGTGGCATAATATTCAAAAACTTTTGCCCACGGCGGTAATTGGCACCCAATAAACGATATTGCATTGCCATAATATTCAAATTGTCATTACTCAGCATAACCCCTTTGGGTGTTCCGGTCGTTCCTCCGGTATGTACGATCACACAACAAGAGTCCTGTTGATACGGAATGGGCTGCAAACGAGCAGATTCCCCATTTGTAATAAATGAATTCCAGGATAAACAATTATCCGCGAGTTTCAATGTTGCACCCTTGATTCGATTTGAGGCGAGAAAGAGAAATTTTTTCGGCTGTGGGAGGGAATCTGCCGGCGAAACCAGTATCACTTTTTTTACATTTGTTCCGAGGATTGCTTTCTGAATTTTTGGATAAGCTACATCGATTGTCAGAACATATTTTGCGTTCACTTCGGTTATGTATTCTTTAATTCCTTCTGTGCTTGTCCTCGGATCGACCATGTTGGCGATAGCGCCGATACGATTCAGCCCGTAAAAAGCGTAAATAGTTTCCGGCGTAGTTACAGTAGACATAACAATAATATCGCCTTTTTTGACCCCGAGTGCCGAGAATGCTTTAGATGCCATTTCAATCTTCTCAAACAGCTCTCGAAATGAGATCTTCCGATCAAAATAGTTCAGCGCTACATCATCAATGCCATCTTTGTTTTTTTCTAAAAGATATTCGTAAACAGTACACTTCGGTAAAGTAACATTTATTGAATCTTCATTGTAATACTTCAACCAAGGCTTATCAATAGACGGATAGCCTGTCATTTTATCCTGTTTCATATGTTTGTATCTCCTTCTTCTGTTATTTTCCTTGATTAATTATTCAGATGCTCTTTTCGCCTTCACTTATATAAAACACTATATCATATTGTGGATATATTCACAATACAGAAAACAATTTTTTTCTCTCATAATAGATAAAAATACAGTATCTGAGAAAGTGAATGAGCATCATGATTAGCTTTGTTCCCCTTTGGGAAACTATGAAAGAAAAAAATGTTTCACAATATAAGCTTCTGAAAAGCGGCATAGATAATAAAACTCTTGACGCTTTGAAGAAGAATAAAAATATTACTCTTTTGACATTGGAAAAGTTATGTCGGATTCTTGATTGTACGCCTAATGATATTGTAGAGTTTACAGAAGAATAACTCATTATTAAAAACTTGAAAAAGCAGTGACGGAACATCATCACTGCTTTTTTGATTATTCTATAGATTAACCTATGATTTCAAGTCTATAAAATAAAAATTTTGCTGATTGATACATCTATCTAATTTTCTGACTGTGAAAGGTACATGTCAACTTTCGCAATCCACTATTAATCAGGACAATGCGGTCGTTACCGTAGAGAGCGGAAGTGTCTGGACGCTGATCGGAGACTGTTCGGTCACGAGCTTAGACAATCAGGGGACGATCAATTTCGATGGCTATACGATCACTCTGGCGGATGGGACTGTGTTAAATTTAGAGAAAATGGAAAGAAAAAGGGGATTGTTATGTTGTTTCCACATCTTTTATGGATGAGGATGAATGGCAGGGATAGGCACAGGGTGAAGCGTTGTTGTTCAAATGCACAAGTCGAAAAAGGAAGCTTGTCGAATCAAAAAAATTGTGCTATTTTAAGCCAAAGAGACGATGTTGTCAAAAGCGCATCGTCTCTTTTTCGTTGTATGGCCGGGGCATATTGAGGGCGTTGACGCTTTCAGGTCAGGAAAAACAGAAATACCGGAAACAAGGGCTCGCGGACGGAAACAAGGGCTTGCAGACAGAAACAAGGACTCGCAGACACAGGAGGAGGGGCGCGATGTGGAAGAAATGAACAGGGAAGAAACGGTGCATATTGCGCCCGTTGGCGACGAGGCTTTGCTGGTGGAATTTGGGGAGCGGATCGACGAGACGCTCAATCGACGGGTTCATCTGTTGAAGAACCGGCTGGGCAAGACCGGCATACGGGGGATCCGGGAAACGCTGCCGACGTATCGGAGCCTGCTGATCTTTTACGATCCGGCGCTGCTTTCTTACAAGCGTCTGTGCCGAAAGCTTGCCGGACTGCTGAAGACAGAAGAAGATCAGACGGTCGACGGCAGGCAGACTGTGGGAAAAAGTCGGCCGACCGGCGGCGGGCAGGCTGTGGAAGAAAATCAGACGACCGGCGGCATCCTTGCGGTTCCCTGCTGTTACGGCGGCCGGCACGGGCCGGATCTGGCCGATATGGAAAAGGCGCTGCAGATAACAGCCGATGAGATCGTCCGCCTGCACTGCGGCGTGGATTATAAAGTCTATATGATAGGTTTTCTGCCCGGCTTTCCGTATCTGGGAGGCCTGGATGAAAGAATCCGGATGCCCAGGCTAGCGGTGCCGCGGACAAAGATTCCGGCACGCTCCGTGGGAATCGGAGACAGCCAGACCGGCGTTTATCCGGTGGATTCTCCGGGTGGCTGGCGGCTGATCGGCAAAACGCCGCTCGATTTCTACTGTCCGCAAAAGGAGCCGCCGGTGCTTTGCAGGGCGGGAACGTATATCCGCTTTGTACCGGTGGATGAAAGAGCGTATGAGGCGATCCGAAAGGACGTGGAGTCGGGCGTTTACCGACCGGAGTATGTAGCCTAACGAAGAGCAGAGCAGCGATGACCGGACGGTGCAGCGAAGATTGAACGGTGTAGCGGAAATCGGGCGGTACGATGACAGAGCGGGCATTGCTGTGAAAGCAGGAAGCGCGACGGCAGATCGACAGCGCGGAGACGGGGAAAGTATGAAAATGGAAATCATAAGTGCCGGCCCCTTGTCCACCGTACAGGATAAGGGCAGGTTCGGCTATCTGGAATACGGGATCGGGCAGGCCGGCGTCATGGACCGGGATGCTTTTCAAAAGGCCAACGCCCTGGTGGGCAACAGAGACAACGAGGCTGTGATCGAGGCCACGTTGTTAGGACCTGCTTTCCGATTTGACAAGGATACGCTTATCGCCTGCATGGGCGCGGATATGCAGGGCCGGTCGGAGGCAGACGGCCGCATCGTGGAGCGGGGAAGAGCTTTTCCCGTCCGGGCGGGCGAAACGGTGCGCTTTGGCATGGCAAAATGCGGCGTACGCGGCTATATCGCGGTGGCGGGCGGGATCGACGTGCCGGTCGTGATGGGGAGCCGTTCCACCGACTGTAAATGCGGGATCGGCGGATACGAAGGAAGAAGGTTGAAGGACGGGGACCTGTTATCGGTCTTTGACGCGAACCTGTCTGAAAAAGCCACGAAAAGACTGCTGAAAAAGAGCTTTTCTCCCATGCAGTACGGAACAGACATCGTTCTCCGCGTCATCCCGGGGCCGCAGATCGGATACTTTACCGAACGCGGGATTCAGACCTTTCTGGAAACGGCCTACGAGGTGACAAGCGAAAGCGATCGGATGGGGATCAGGCTGCGCGGCCCGGCCATAGAGGGAAAGGGCGGCATGGACATTGTCTCCGACGGCATTACCTTTGGTTCGATACAGGTCACTTCTTCAGGGCTTCCGATCATTCTGGCGGCGGAGCACCAGACGACAGGCGGCTATGCGCAGATCGCGGCGGTGGCAGCCATAGATTTGCCCTATCTGGCGCAGGCAAGACCGGGAGACCGGATTCATTTTCAAAAGGCGGCGATAGAGGATGTGCAAAGAGAAAGAAAAAAACGACGGTACAGCTTGTAAAAAAGAAGCGGTAAAGAAGAGAACTGCGGAATATCCGGGAAACAAAACGGCTGCCGATTATGCGGACGAGAAGCCCGAGGCGGTAAGACGCCTGATCCGCTCCGGTCAGATCACGGGAGAAACCAGCGGCATGTGCAACGGTTACGCGCAGGCGAATCTGGTCGTGCTGCCCAGGGACAAGGCTTTTGATTTTTTGCTGTTTGCGGTCAGAAATCCGAGAGCCTGTCCGCTTTTGGAGGTAACGGAGGCGGGGGAGCGGAAGCTGAAAAAGATCGCGCCGGGAGCGGATATCGCGACGGATATTCCCAGATACCGGATTTATGAAAATGGCGTTTTGACCGGAGAATACACGGAGGTATCGGATTTCTGGCGGCCGGATCTGGTGAGCTTTCTGATCGGTTGCAGCTTTTCCTTTGAAGGGGAGCTGCTGCAAGCGGACATACCGGTGCGGCAGATCGAAGAACACTGCAACGTGCCCATGTACAGGACGAACATTCCCTGCGAAAGCGCCGGTATTTTCCATGGCAGCATGGTGGTGAGTATGCGGCCCATTCCCTATGCGCTGGTGCCCAGGGCGGTGCTGGCTACGGGAGCCATGCCAAAAGTGCATGGGGCGCCTATCCATATCGGCGCGCCGGAGGCGATCGGGATTTCGGATCTGGACAAGCCGGATTTCGGCGACCGGGTGACGGTGAAAGAGGGAGAGGTTCCGGTCTTCTGGCCCTGCGGGGTGACGCCTCAGGCAGTGGTAATGGCTTCCAGACCGGATTTTTGCATCACCCATTCGCCGGGACATATGCTGCTCACCGATGTGAAGAACGTTACATTAAAATATTAAGCTAACATTGCAATCGAATGTTCTTACCACAAATGTGAAGAACGTTACACTAAAATATTAAGAACTGCGGCGCTGCGCGGAAAAGCGGCGCGGAAACGGAGACGGTATGAAGATTGATCTGAATGCGGATCTGGGAGAGGGGTTCGGAAATTATGCCTGCGGGTTGGATGAAGAGATCGTGCGCTATATTTCATCCGCCAATATTGCCTGCGGCTTCCACGCCTCCGATCCGCTTGTCATGGACAAGACGGTCAGGGCCGCCAAGGAAAATCAGGTGGCGGTGGGCGCCCATCCGGGTTATCCGGATCTGGTGGGGTTCGGCCGGCGGAACCTGCAGGTGGATCCCGCCGAGCTAAAGGCTATGGTACAGTATCAGATCGGCGCGCTGTACGCTTTCTGCCGGGCCAGGCAGATCCCGCTCAGACATGTAAAGCCCCACGGAGCCATGTACAATATGGCAGCTAAAAACGAAAAGCTGGCGCTTGCCATTGCGGAGGGTGTGCGGGAGCTGGACGACGGTCTGATCCTTGTGGGACTGTCCGGCAGCCTGCTGTTGTCGGCGGCCAGGCAGGTCGGCCTGAAAACAGCGAGCGAGGTCTTTGCCGACAGAGGCTACCGCTCCGACGGGACGCTGGTGCCGCGAGGGCAGACGGGCGATCTGATTACGCAGGAGGATGTGATGATAGAGCGCGTCATCAAAATGGTAAAGGAAGGAACGGTCGTTTCCGTTGACGGGAAAGAGATTCCGGTGGAGGCGGATACGGTCTGCTTGCACGGAGACGGCAAACAGGCGGTTTTGTTTGCCAGACGGCTCAGGGAAGAGCTGGAACGGGCGGGAATCACCGTTGCGGCCTGAGAAAGAAAAACGCATGGAAGGCCGAGAAGCGCATGGAAGGCCGGAAAAGGGCCGACACACTCCTGGGAAAAGAGGGGCTATATGAAGACGATTGAGGATGTTATCCTGCGGTACGCCGACAGAGGAGCGCCGGACGTCCGGCCTTATCTGTCCGAACATTACTGCAGGAAAGCGGCGGACGAGATTCTGTCATGGGAAAAAGGCTGCGTTTTTCTGACGACCGGATTTTATGTGGACGGACATGCGGAGACGGACGGGCCGCCCGGAACGGCGGTTCTTGCGCACGCGCTTCAAAAGATAGGCTATACGCCTGTTGTGGTGACGGATGAGCACTGTCGGGGGTTTTTTGAAACGGAGCAGATTCCCGTGGAATATGTGCCCTGCAGCGCGGCTTTGCCGGATTTTGCCGCTCTGGTGGAAAAGTACGGTCCCAAGGGGATGATCGCCATAGAGCGCTGCGGCAAAAACAGGAATCACAACTACGCGAATATGAAAGGGCTTTGCATTGACGAATACACGGCGCCGATCGACGAACTTTTTCTGGCTTATCAGGGAATCATCCCTTCGATCGGGATCGGGGACGGCGGAAACGAGATCGGGATGGGCAAGATCGCGGGCGCCATCAAGCGGAAACTGGCATTGGAGCCCTGCGTCGTCAGCACGGATATCCTGGTGATCGCCACGGTATCCAACTGGGGCGCCTACGGAGTCGCGGCGGCCCTTGGCAGGCTGGTCGGGAAGGAACTGCTGCCCGGTTTTGACTGGGTGAAGGGCTATATGGAAAAGATCGTGGCGATGGGGGGCATAGACGGGATCACCCACAAGAGAATGCTGACGGTGGACGGGAAGGATCTCGGGACGGAATATGAGATCCTGGAGTCTTTGAAGATACTGGAAAACGGAGGAAGATGCGCATGAAAACACTGGGGTACTATAACGGAACTTTCGCGGAGCTGGATAAAATGATGATCCCCTTTAACGACAGGGTCTGCTTTTTCGGAGACGGCGTCTATGACGCGGGCCCGTCCAGGCATTACCATCTGTTCGCTCTGGACGAGCATATCGATCGCTTCTACAATTCGGCGGCGCTGATGGACATCCAGGTGCCCTGCGGCAAGCAGGAATTAAAGGAGCTGCTGAATGAGCTGGTGCAAAAAATGGACACGGGAGACAATTTCGTCTACTGGGCCTGTAGCCGCGGAACGGGCGTCAGAAACCATGTCTATGAAAAAGGGCCGGGAAACCTCTGGGTGATGATAAAGCCGGAAACTATCGATCCCTGCAGTGCGCCGATCAAATGTGTGACCGCGGAGGACAAACGGTTTTATTACTGCAACTGTAAGACGCTGAATCTGCTGCCTTCCGTTTTGTACGCGGAAAAGGCCTATCAGGCGGGCGCGGACGAGACGATCCTGCACAGGCATGACGGCCGGATTACGGAATGCGCGCACTGCAACTGCCACATCCTAAAGGACGGTATCCTGTACACAGCGCCTACGGACGACATGATCCTGCCGGGAATCGCCAGGGCGCATCTGGTGCGGATGTGCAGGAAGCTTGGGATCGGGGTAAGCGAAACGCCCTATTATATGGAGGATCTGAAGCAGGCGGATGAGATCATCGTAACTTCGTCCTCCCATGTCTGCATGTATGTGGGAGAACTGGACGGGGAGCCGGTGGGCGGAAAGGACAGTGAAACGCTGTTCCGACTGCGGGACGCGCTGTACGAGGAAATCTGCAACGCCACGGAGTGAGCGTAAGGGGTGTTTGTCATGGCACTGACGGTAAGAAATCTCTATAAGGAATCGGTAAAATACCATATGAAGCCGTTGGCGGGGGAATCCGGTTTCGGCAATCTGGTACAGTGGGTGCACATCATTGAAACGATCGAAAGCGTTCGCTTTCTGCACGGACAGGAGCTGGTGATCACGGAGTGCATCCAGGGGAACGATGAGGACAGGCTGCTCACTTTTGTCAAAGAGCTGCATGCCAGGAACGCCAGCGCGCTGATCGTCAATATCGGGATGTATATTGAGGAGATCCCGGAGAGCGTGATCGCGTTTTGCAAAGAAGCAGGCTTCCCGCTCTTTGTGATTCCCTGGGAGGTGCCGCTTGTGGACGTGACGAGGGAATACTGCCAGCGTATCATTGAGAATGCGGCCAAGGAAGACAATATAGCGACGACGATCAAAAACCTGATCTTTCACACGGGCGATCAGGACGCGATGCTTCACCAGATGGAGCGATTCGGCTTTATAGAGTCCAGCGAGATGCTGTTTCTGTGCATCGATCTGGACAGGGAAAAGGGCACGGAAACCTATGCGAAGGAAAGCCTGCGGCTCAAGCTTTTGGTGGAGAGCGTGGCAAAGGGCATAAAGGAACAGTATATCTCCTTTGAATATCAGGAAAAGAGAGTCGTGATCCTGGTGGATTACACAAAGGAGGAGGCGGATGAGTATATCGACCGCGTCTTTAAAAAGCTGTCGGCGGAAAAGATGCTTTCCGATGCCTATATCGGCGTTGGGGATTCGGTGAAGGGCCTGGGGAATCAGGAGGCCAATTTCCAGCACGCCTTTGCGGCCTGTGAGATCGCCAGAAGAAGGCGGGAACACATTCTGGAATACGGAGAACTGGGGCTGTATCAGCTTCTTGTCAATGTGGAGAATAAAGAGATACTGACAGATTTTTACAGGGATTTTTTCGGCAGGCTGATTGAGTATGACAATGAGAACGGCACCGATTATCACCGCTTTTTAAAGACCTACGTGGAGTGCGACGGCCATCCCGGCGATGTCAGCGACCGATTTTTCATCCACAGGAACACGGTCAACAACTATATCAAGAAAATCGAAGAGATCCTTGGTATAGATCTGTTTACCTGGGAGGGCAAGGCCAAGCTGTACGCGGCGTACTGCATCGAGGATCTGCTGTGATGTACAGTTACTAACGATGTGCACCTGCACAAAAATTGCTGTTTGTCGAAATATTGCCGGGAGAAATTTACAATGCTAAAATAAATCTGTTTAAAATTGAATGACCGAAAAGGGCGAAGAGGCCGGAAATGACTGCATTTCCGGCCTCTTCCCTGTCATGGAGGAGAAGACATGGCTTATCAGATTTTAATGCCGGGGAAAACGCTGTTTGGCATCGGTGCGATCGAAGGCGCAGGAAGTGATATCAAAGCGATGGGAACAAAGGCCCTCGTCGTATCCGGCAAGGTGGTGGAAAAAAGCGGCATCATAGCGAAACTGACGACGGTTCTGGAAGAGGCGGAAATCGGCTATACCGTTTTTACGGATATCAAGGGAGAACCGGACGACCGAATGACGGCGGCGGCCAAAGAGCGGTTCGATCAGGAGGGCTGCGATCTGGTGATCGGGATCGGCGGCGGCAGTCCCCTGGACGCGGCGAAAGCGGTCTGTGCCTTATCCGGCTATCCGCCGCTTGTCCTGATTCCCACCACGGCCGGGTCTGGTTCAGAGGCCACGAAGTTTTACTGTGTGACGCAGTCCGCGACGGATACCAAGAAGCTGATCACGGATGAAAAGATCATTCCCAGACTGGCTCTGATCGACCCTTCGCTGGCTTTTACGGCGCCGAGATCCCTTACAGCGGCGACCGGCATGGATGCCTTGACCCATGCGGTGGAGGCTTTTACTTCCAGAAAGGCGACCCCCTATACGGATCTGTTCGCGCTTTCCGCGATCCGGCGGATTTTTGAATATCTTCCGGTGGCCTATGAAAAAGGGGAGGATGAGAAGGCCAGGACAGAGATGGCTTTTGCGGCCTACGAGGCGGGCATATGCATCACCAATGCCAGCGTAACGCTGGTGCATGGGATGAGCAGGCCGATCGGCGCGCTGTTCCATGTACCGCACGGTATTTCCAACGCCATGCTGATCTTGAAATGTCTTTCCTTTGCCAAAGACGGTTGTATCGAAAGATTTGCGGAGATCGGCAGAGCGCTCGGCGCGGCAGGGAGCGATGCCGAGTGCGCGGATCTGTTCTTTATCCAGCTGGAGGATCTGTGCAGAACCCTGGAGATCCCGACCTTATCGTCCTATGGGATCAGCGCCGAAGCATTCTTCGAAAAGGCGGATAAGATGGCGGAGGATGCGCTGGCAAGCGGCAGTCCCGCCAATACGATAAAAACGGTTACGAAACAGGATATCCTGAAAATCTATGCGGATCTGTGGACGGATTAAGAAGGAGGGACGGCTATGCAGAAATATGTGATTACGATCGCCAGAGGCTTTGGCAGCGGCGGAAAAGAGATCGGCGTAAAGCTGGCTGAACGCCTGGGGATTCCCTGCTACGAGCAGCAGATCCTGAAAATGGCTTCGGAGACAAGCGGCATAAACGAAGCGCTTTTCAATCTGGCCGATGAAAAGGTGTTCGTGCAGGACAGGCTGAAAGGGCTTCCGTTCAATTATGTGGTGGAGCCGTCGGATAAGCGGTTTACCTCCAACAACAATCTTTTCAATATTCAGAGCCAGATCATCAAGCAGCTTGCCGGGGAAATGTCCTTTGTCGTCATCGGCAAATGCGCGGATTATGTGCTTCGGGATTTCTGCAATGTAGCCAGTTTTTATATTGAGGCGCCGAGGGCCGACTGCGTCGCCTCCATCACGAAAAAGATGGGAGTCACGGAGGCGGAGGCCCACAGGCTGATCGCCAAGACGGACAAGTACCGGGCGGACTATTATAAATATTATACTAAGGGAAATTACTGGACCAATCCGGTCAACTACGATATGACACTGAACAGCGCCAGGGTCGGCAGGGACCGCTGTGTGGATGTCATGGAAAGCTATGTGAAAGCGAAATTCGGCCTTTGAGCTTCAGGCGCGGAGGCTGGATCATAAATGCAGGAAACTGCGATCAAGAGGAGGAATGTATTATGAAGAAAAAGGGAACGAAACGATTGGTTATGCTTAGCGCTTTGACGATGAGTGTGATGGCTCTTTCGTGCAGCGCGGCAGCGGACGACGATTATGCGGGCACGATCTATCTGGCGGGGATCGCGCCGCTGACCGGCAGCTATGCAAGCTGGGGCGAAGGTGCGGTCAATGCGTACAATCTGGCGATCCAGGAGGTCAATGCAGCCGGCGGCGTGACGATCGACGGGGAATCCTACAAGCTGGAATCCGCGGTATTTGCGGATGACAAGTCGGACGCGACCGAAGCGGTCAGCGCTTATAACAACTGCGCGTCCTATGATATCAGCGCCCTGATCGGTTCCTGCGCTTCGAGCTGTACCCTGTCCTTCGTGGAAGCGGCGCAGGAAGCCGGGATCCTGGTGGTAACGCCTTATTCCACCAACGCGACGATCTGCAAGACCGGTGATTATATTTTCAGGGAATGCTTCTCCGACGCTGACCAGGGCCCCACTCTGGCGAAGCTGGCGACGGAAGAATTCAGCGCAAAGAACATCGCCGTCGTGGCTGCGGAGGATTCCGACTACTGTGCAGGTCTTGCCGAGGCGATGGAGGCGGCGCTGGACGATATAAGCGACGTGACTTATGAGCATTACGGCTGTGTGACGACGGACACGGACTATACGGCGCAGATCTCCAAGGCCATCGAACAGGGAGCGGATGTCATCATCTATCCGAACAACTACGATACGGTGCCCAACTTTGTACGGCAGGCCAGAGACGCCGGCTTCGAGGGCCCGATTCTGGGCGGCGATGCCTGGGACGGCACGGACGTGACAGGCTACGAGAGCAAGTTTGATAACTGCTATTATCTGGCGCATGTGGATCTGTCGGCGGATACCGAGGCAGTGCAGAGCTATGTGAGCGCCTATCGGGATGCTTACGGTGAGGACGGACTCAACGCCGTGTCCTCCCTCTACTATGATACGGTAAAAATGCTTGTACAGGCGATGGAAGAGGCCAATTCCTACGATCCAGCGGTGCTGAAGGATACGCTGCTTTCCATGGAGTATGAGAGCATGGGCGGCACCATTTCCTATGATGAGAATGGCGATGCGCAGAAGCCCTTTACCATCGAGACCTTTGAGGACGGGGCGCTTACCTACTACGGCAGTTTTTAGTGCTTGATGAGACATCTTTCCGGCGGGACGTCCTTTGCGGGGTGTTCCGCCGGAGCGGAAGATTTGGAAGAAAAGAAACGGAGATGAGGGCATATGGCAAAATTCATTCAAAGTCTGGCAAACGGATTAAATCTGGGGTCCATCTATGCGCTGACGGCTCTCGGCTATACGATGGTCTACGGTATTATCAGGATGATCAATTTCGCCCACGGCGATTTTATCATGGTAGGCGGATTCACATTATTTTATATGATCCCGGTTATGACAAAGATTGGACTGCCGGCCTGGTTTTCCGTATTTGCGGCAATCATTGTCTGCGTGTTTGTCGGTGTGGCGACAGAACAGATCGCGTACAAGCCGGTGAGGGGTCAGGGTTCCACAACGGCGCTGATCACGGCGCTCGGCATGAGCCTGGTGCTGGAAAACGGCGCTCTGGTGCTTTTTGGTTCGGCGCCGCGCAACGTGCCGCCGATGTTTGATCTGCCGTTGCTGAAATTCGGCGAGATCACGATACCGCCGCAGACGGTGCTGACGCTGGCGATCGGTATTGTGGCGATGATCCTGCTGACGCTGTTCGTCAGATATACGAAACTGGGAAAGGCTATGCGGGCCGTGCCGGAAGACAAGATCGCCTCCACGCTGGTCGGCATCAACGTGAACAGGATCATTACCATTACATTTGCGATCGGTTCCGGTCTGGCGGCGGTGGCTTCCATGATGTATACCACTTCCTATGTCAGCATCAAAAACGAACTGGGCATCACGCTTGGACTAAAGGCTTTCGTAGCGGCGGTTCTCGGCGGGATCGGCAGCGTCCCCGGCGCGATGGCGGGAGGCCTTTTGCTGGGGATCATCGAGATCATGGTAAAAGTGTATATGCTGCCGGGCACTTATGAAGCGGTGACTTATCTGATCCTGATCCTGGTGCTGCTCATTCGTCCTTCGGGCCTGATGGGCAAGGCTGTCAGCGAAAAAGTGTAACGGAAAGGAAGGAAGACCATGCCAGGAAAAATGAAAAGAAATTATGGAATCTGTTTTGCGGCCGTTATACTTGGCTTTCTGCTGCTCTGCCTGCTGTTTGACACCAGTCTGCTTGGAAAGAAAGCGGTCTACTTCAACGGGCTGATCGTCATCGGGATGTTTTACACGATCATCGTGTGCTCCTTAAATCTGCTGACCGGTTATATGGGAGAGTTTTCCCTGGGGCACGCGGGCTTTATGTCGATCGGCGCTTATCTGTCTGCGATCGTGACTACGCTGATAAAGGATAACATGGAGCTGCCCTCCCTTGTACTCTTCCTCATTGCGATCCTGGTGGGCGGCATCGCGGCCGGTATTGTCGGGATCCTGGTAGGCATTCCGGCGCTTCGCTTGAGCGGCGACTATCTTTGCATCGTCACGGTGGCGGTGGCCGAGATCGTGCGTGTCGTCCTAAGCAACTTCGGCATTCCGGCCATTACCGGAAGCGCCACCTTCGGCAAATCCTTTGCGGGGATCGCGAAGGTTTCGGATTTCCACTATGTATACTTTACGATGGTGATCTGTATTTTTATCATGTACTGCTACATCCGGTCGGGGTATGGCAGGGCGCTTATTTCCATACGTGAGGACAGGATCGCCGCCGCCGCTTCCGGAATTAATGTGACGAAGACCAAGGTGCTCACCTTTACGATCTCCGCCTTCTTTGCCGGCGTGGCGGGCGCCATTTACGCGCACTATATCACGACGCTGGTGCCGACTTATTTCAATTTTTCAAAGTCGGCGGAATTCCTGGCGATCGTGATCCTAGGCGGCAGCGGTTCCATGATGGGTTCCATTGTGGTAGCGCCGATACTCTCCGCGCTGCCCCAGCTGATCTCCTATGTGGTTCCGGCGTTCGCCAGCTACCGGATGCTGATCTACGCGGTGATCCTGGTGGCGGTTATGATCTTCAAGCCCACCGGCCTTTTCGGCGGCAGGGAATTCTCACTGCCGAACTTCCTTGACAGGATGCTCGGGAAGAACAAAAAGGAAAAGGGGTGACTGACATGGCGGAGGAGAGAGTACCGGTATTGGAAAGCAAAAGCCTGGGGATCCAGTTCGGCGGCTTAAAGGCCGTCAACGATGTGAACCTGCAGGTATACAAGGGAGAGCTGGTGGGTCTGATCGGGCCGAACGGCGCGGGCAAAACCACGATCTTTAACCTGATCACGGGTATCTACAAACCGACGAGCGGCAGTTACTTCCTGAACGGAAAGCGGATGAACGGTCTGAAGACCCATCAGGTGGTGGCGGAAGGGATCGCCAGGACCTTTCAGAACATCCGGCTGTTTCAGAAAATGACTGTTCTGGACAATGTGAGGGTGGCCTTCCACAAGAACATGAAAGCGAACCTGCTGCAGTCCATCTGCCGGACGAAGGCGTTCTGGAAGGAAGAGCAGGAGACCACCGGGAAGGCGATGGAGCTCTTAAAGCTGTTCGGACTGGACGAATTTGCCGACCAGTATGCGCAGAATCTGCCTTACGGCAAACAGCGGCTTTTGGAGATCGCGAGAGCGCTGGCTACGGATATGAAGCTGCTGCTTCTGGACGAGCCCGCAGCCGGAATGAATCCGGTGGAAACGGCGGAGTTAAAGGAGTCTATCAAGATGCTGCGGGAGAAATTCCAGATCCCGATCCTTCTGATCGAGCATGATATGAGCCTTGTCATGAGTATCTGCGAAAGGGTGTATGTGCTCAATTTCGGCGAGGTGCTGGCAAGCGGAACACCGGAGGAGGTCGCCTCCAACAAGGAGGTCATCGAGGCTTATCTCGGCATGGAAGAAGACGACGAGGGAGGTGCGGCCGATGCTTAAGGTCGAAAACCTGAACGTGTATTACGGGGTGATCCAGGCCATCGAAAATGTCAGTTTGGAGGTAAACGACGGTGAGATTGTTACCCTGATCGGAGCCAACGGCGCGGGCAAAACGACGATCCTGCATACGATAACCGGACTGAAAAAAGCGACCAGCGGAACGGTGCTGTGGGACGGAAAAGACCTGTTAAAGGAAGAACCCAGCCGGATCGTTACCCACGGCGTAGCACATGTGCCGGAAGGCAGGCATGTGTTTGTGGATATGACGGTGAGGGAAAACCTGGAAATGGGCGCCTACCGGTATGGGAGGAAGGACAAGGACAAGGTGGCGGAGCGCATGGAAGCCGTTTTCCAGAGATTCCCCCGCTTAAAGGAGCGGCAGAACCAGCTTGCGGGAACCTTTTCCGGCGGCGAACAGCAGATGTTGGCCGTGGGGAGGGCGCTGATGTCCGACCCCAGGATCATCCTGATGGACGAACCGTCCATGGGACTCTCCCCGCTTCTGGTGCAGGAGATTTTTGCCATTATCCGGGAGGTCAACCGGCAGGGCATCACGATCCTTCTGGTGGAGCAGAATGCCAAGATGGCGCTGAAGACGGCCGACAGAGCCTATGTGCTGGAGACGGGAAAGATCAAGCTGTCGGGGGATGCCAGGGAGCTTTTGCGGAATGATGAGGTAAAAAAAGCGTATCTGGGCGCGTAAAAAATAAAGTGTTAAGAAAAGAGGGAGACAACGCTCATGGGAATGACAGGGAAAGAGGTTGCGGAAACGCAAAAAAAGTATTATTTGCAGTCGTGGGCAAAACAGAAGGATGTGGATCCGATTCCGATGGAGAAGGCGGAAGGCATCTATCTGTGGGATTATGACGGAAACCGGTATGCGGATATGTCCTCCACACAGGTCAACGTCAATCTGGGGTATGGCAATGAGGATATCAACAACGCCATGAAGGAGCAGATCGACAAATTTGCCTGGATGGGGCCCGGATACGGCGTGGAATCCAGGGCGAAGCTGGCGAAGATGATTGTGGAGCTTATGCCTGACAATATGGGGAAGGTCTTTTTCACGAACGGCGGCGCCGACGCCAACGAAAACGCCATCAAGATGGCGCGGATGTACACCGGGCGCTACAAGGTGATGAGCCGTTACAGAAGCTATCACGGTTCTACCTTTGGCGCGGGCAACGCCACCGGAGAGCCCAGAAGATTTCCTCTGGAGCCCGGGATCCCCGGATTTATCAAGTTTTTCGATCCTTACCTGTACAGGGAGCAGATCTCCTTTGCCTCCGAGGAAGAAGCGACGGACTACTATATCGCCAAGCTGCGGGAGCAGATCATCTATGAAGGCAGAGATCAGATCGCGGCCATTATTCTGGAAACGATCACGGGGACGAACGGCATTATCATTCCGCCGAAGGGCTATCTGCAGGGAGTCCGGAAGCTGTGCGACGAGTTCGGCATCGTGATGATCTGCGACGAGGTGATGGCAAGGTTTGGCAGAACGGGTAAAATGTTCGCCTTTATGAATTTTGACGTGAAGCCGGATATCGTCACCTTCGCCAAGGGCGTGACCTGCGGTTATATCCAGCTGGGAGGCGCCTGCGTGAGCAAGGAGATCGCCGCTTACTTCGACGACCATACCCTTTCCTGCGGACTTACCTACTGCGGTCATCCGCTGGCCTGTGCGGCGGGCGTGGCCTGCGTCAATTATTACGACAAGGCGCACATTCTCGAAAATGTCAATAAAGTCGGTGCGGTGCTGGCTGAGAAGCTGGATGAATTTCGTGATAAATATAACTGTGTCGGCGACGTCAGACACATCGGCCTTTTCTCCTGCGTGGAGTTCGTGAAGGACAAAAAGACCAAAGAGCCCATCGTTCCATACGGACAGGATCCGTACGGGAAGCTGCCGCGGATCATCGCTTCCCTGCGGGACAAAGGTTTTCTGACCTTCGGCCATGAAAACATGGTGCTCTGCAATCCGCCGCTGATCATCACGGAGGAACAGCTTCTGGAGGAGCTGGACAAGCTGGAAGCGGTCATTCAGGAAGTGGAGACGGATCCTTTCTATATGCAGTAGTTGATCACGGTTTCCGGATTATTTCTATAGGACGAGGCGGTCGGTTTAAGAGCAATCTTGCCGGCCGTCTGGCTTTTTCAACACAGGGCGCTTCCGATCCCCGAAGGAAGCTTTCTGCCGGCGGGACGGCCGGCGATGTGTATTTTGATTCAAAAATCGTGGGGTACAGGAGGAAGGAAGATGGAAAAAAAGACGCCATTGTATGACGCGCATATGAGGCATGGAGGGAAGATGGTTCCCTTTGCGGGCTATCTGCTCCCCGTGCAGTACGGGACAGGGGTGATCGCCGAGCATATGGCGGTCCGAACGACCTGCGGCCTGTTTGACGTATCCCATATGGGGGAGATCAGCTGCATCGGGAAGGACGCGCGGAAGAATCTGAACCATATGCTGACAAACGATTACACGGTCATGTATGACGGGCAGGCGCGGTACAGTCCGATGTGCAATGAGGCGGGAGGCGTGGTTGACGATCTCATCGTCTACAAGGTGAGAGACGACCACTACTTTATCGTGGTAAATGCTGCAAATAAGGATAAGGATTTCGCGTGGATGAAAGAGCATGCCTTTGGCGACGCGGTCTTTACGGATCTTTCGGATCAGGTGGCCCAGATCGCGCTGCAGGGGCCGAAGGCGCCGGAAATCTTAAAAAAACTCGCAGGCGAGGAGCAGATTCCCGTGAAATATTACAGCTGCAAGTTCCACTGCCGGATCGCGGGGATGGACTGCATCATCTCCAGAACCGGGTATACGGGGGAGGATGGATTTGAGTTCTATCTCGCGCCGGAGGAGGCGGAGAAACTGTGGGAGCTGCTTCTGGAGACGGGGAAGGAGGAAGGCCTGATCTGCTGCGGGCTTGGGGCCAGGGACACCCTGCGCCTTGAGGCGGCCATGCCGCTGTACGGCCATGAGATGGACGATGAGATCACTCCGCTCGAGGCGGGTCTTGGCGCCTTTGTCAGGCTGGGAAAAGAAGCGTTCATCGGCAGGCAGGCGCTGGAGCGGGGAGGCGCGCCGGGGCGAAAGCGCGTGGGACTGAAAGCCACGGGAAGAGGAATCCTGAGGGAGCATCTGGATGTCTATGCCGGCGGTGAAAAGGTGGGAGTCACCACATCGGGAACGTTTGCCCCGTACCTGAAGGAGCCCGTAGCCATGGCGCTGCTCGGGACGGATCACACAAAGCCGGGGACGGCGGTCGAGGTCGATGTGAGGGGAAGAAGAGTGGCGGCGGAGGTTGTCGCGCTTCCCTTTTATCAAAAAAACAAAAATGAGAGAGAGGTATCGCTATGAACCATCCAACAGATCTTTATTACAGCAAATCCCATGAATGGGTAAAATTCCTTGATGAAAAGACGGCGCTGATCGGGCTGACGGACTACGCGCAGGACGCCCTTGGAGACCTTGTCTTTGTCAATCTCCCCGAGGCGGGCGACGAGGTGACGGCTGGGGAAGCCTTCTCGGATGTGGAGTCGGTCAAGGCGGTCTCCGATGTATTTTCTCCGGTTTCCGGCGTGGTGGCGGAGGTGAACGAGGAGCTGCTCGACGCGCCTGAGAGGATGAATGAGGATCCCTACGGCGCGTGGCTGATCAAGGTGGAAAACATTACAGAGAAAGAAGAACTGATGGAGGCGGACGCCTATATCCGCTTCTATGAGAGCGAGGAATAAAATCTGAGGTCTGGGAGGAGATCGTATGGGATCCTATTTGTCGAATACGCCGGAAGAACAGAGACGTATGCTTCACGAGATCGGATTTGACAGCTTTGACGCGCTGTTCTCGCATATCCCGGAGGAAGTAAAGACCGGGGAACTGAAGCTGCCGGACGGCATGTCGGAGATGGAGGCATTTGGCAGGATTGAGGAGATGGCGGATAAAAACGTCCGTTTCCGCCACATCTTCCGAGGGGCAGGGGCATACAACCATTACATACCGGCGATCGTGAAGAGCGTAAGCGCAAAGGAAGAATTTGTGACAGCCTACACCCCGTATCAGGCTGAGATCAGCCAGGGGATTCTGCAGTCTATCTTTGAGTATCAGACGATGATCTGCGAGCTTACCGGGATGGATGCCGGCAATGCGTCTGTGTACGACGGAGGGACCGCGGCCGCGGAGGCCGCGGCAATGTGCAGGGAGCGCGGGAGACAGACCGTGCTTGTCTCCGCGGCGGTTCACCCGCAGGTAATCGAGGTCGTCCGAACCTACTGCTATGGGAGCAATACGAAGGTGGTCCTCATCCCGGAGAAGGACGGCGCGACGGATGTGGAGGCGCTGAGGCGGAACCTGAATGAGACGAGCGCGTGTTTCCTGATGCAATATCCGAATTATTATGGTATCATTGAGGATGCCGGATTGCTGGGAACGATCGTACACGAGGCAGGGGCGAAATTTATCATGGGATGCAATCCGATCGCGCTGGCAGTCCTGAAAAGTCCGGCCGAGTGCGGCGCGGATATTGCGGTGGGCGAGGGACATCCTCTCGGCCTCGGTCTTGCCTTCGGCGGACCGTATCTGGGCTTTATGGCGGCGCGGGACAGGATGGTGCGGAAGCTGCCGGGAAGGATCGTCGGAGAGACTCTCGACCGCGAGGGCGCAAGGGCATTCGTGCTGACGCTGCAGGCGAGAGAGCAGCATATCCGCAGGGAAAAGGCGAGCAGCAATATCTGCTCCAACCAGGCGCTCTGCGCGCTGACGGCGGGCGTTTATCTGGCCGCGATGGGGGCGCAGGGCCTGAAGCAGGCGGCTTCCCTGTGCATTTCGAAGGCGCATTACCTGCAGCGGAAGCTGGAGGAGGCAGGGCTGTACCTGAAGTATGCGCAGCCGTTCTTCCATGAATTTGTGACTGTGTCGGAGAAAAGGTCGGATGATATTCTTGCGGCCTTGCAGAAGGAAGGCTTTTTAGGAGGTCTGCCGGTAAATGATCACGAGATTCTCTGGTGCGCGACGGAGAAAAACACCAGGGAGGAGATGGACCGGCTGGCAGCGATCGTAAAGGAGGTAAGCCATGAAGCTGATATTTGAGAGGGGCATGGAAGGGCAGCGCTGTACGATCCTTCCGGACTGCGATGTGCCGGAGATTTGTCTTGACGTGCCGGGGCGCGGGCTGCCGCTTCGCTTGCCGCACGTGTCGGAGAATGAGATCAGCCGTCATTACACGGAGCTTGCCGGACAGGTGCACGGGGTAAACAACGGATTCTATCCGCTCGGCTCCTGTACCATGAAATATAATCCAAAGGTAAACGAGGAAGCGGCGGCGCTTCCCGGATTTACCGACATCCATCCCTTGCAGCCGGAGGATACCGTGCAGGGCTGCATGAAGGTGCTGGATGCGGCGAAGCAGATGCTGCTTGAGATCACCGGAATGGACGATATGACGATGCAGCCGGCGGCAGGCGCGCACGGCGAGTTTACCGGCCTTCTCCTGATCAAGGCGTATCACGACAGCAGGGGCGACAAAAAGCGCACGAAGATCATCGTGCCGGATTCCGCGCACGGGACCAACCCCGCGAGCGCGGCCATGGCAGGCTTCGAGGTGGTCAATATTCCGTCCGGGGAGGACGGGTGTGTGGATCTGGAAAAGCTGCGCGAGGCAGCGGGGGAGGACACAGCCGGGCTGATGCTCACGAATCCGAACACCGTGGGGCTGTTTGACAAAAATATTCTCGCGATCACCTCGATCGTCCACGAGGCGGGCGGACTCGCCTACTACGACGGGGCGAATCTGAACGCGGTCATGGGGATCGCGCGACCGGGAGATATGGGGTTTGACGTGATGCACATCAACCTGCACAAGACCTTCTCCACGCCACATGGCGGCGGCGGTCCCGGCAGCGGCCCGGTCGGCTGCAAGGCGTTTCTGAAGGAATTCCTTCCCGGTCTGCAGCCGGCAAAGAGCGAGGCGGGATATACGTTTACGGCGCCGAGGCGGTCCGTGGGCAGAGTGAAGATGTTTTACGGGAATTTCCTTGTGGTTGTCAAGGCTTTGACCTATCTTCTGGTGCTCGGAAGAGAGGGGGTCAGGGACGCCTCCCGCAACGCGGTCCTGAATGCGAACTACATGATGCGCAAGCTGCAGGATATCTATCCCATGGCCTATCCGGAGACCTGCATGCATGAGTTTGTCATGTGCCTGGAGAACATGAAGCACGATGCGGATGTCACGGCGATGGACGTGGCGAAGGCGCTTCTGGATTACGGGATCCATCCGCCTACCATGTATTTCCCGCTGATCGTCCATGAGGCGCTGATGGTGGAGCCCACGGAGACGGAGAGCAGGGAGACGCTGGATGAGGCGATCCGGGCGTTCCGGGAAATTTATGACTGCGCGAAGAAGGATGCGCTCCGGCTGCATGAGGCGCCCGTGCACGCTTATATCCGGAGACCGGATGAGGTGCAGGCGGCAAGAAAGCCGGTGCTGCGGTACTTTTTTCCCGACGCCGTAAGGAACCCAGCGCAGTGATACAGGAGGATTGCATCCGCGGCGTCGTGTCCGGGGAGCACGCCGGAAAGTGCCCCGCGCATTGACACACGGAACGGAGACGGTTATCAGAGATGATCAATAGAATCAGTGTTTATATCACAGAAAATCAATATCCGTATAAAAATCTCGCGGTCGAGGAGTATCTGACCTTCCACACGGAGCCGGGCGAATGTATCCTGTTCCTCTGGCAGAACCGGCAGACCGTTGTGATCGGGAAGAACCAGAACTGCTGGAAAGAATGCCGTGTGTGGGAGCTGGAGGAGGCGGGCGGATATCTCGTCCGCCGCCTGTCGGGAGGCGGCGCGGTCTTCCACGATCTGGGAAACCTGAATTTCACATTTTGCGTGCGCCTGGAGGACTACAGTGTCGAGCGACAGACCGAGGTCATACTCCGCGCGGTGAGGAAGCTCGGCATTCATGCGGAGAGGACCGGACGAAATGATCTTACCGTGGACGGGAAGAAGTTCTCCGGGAACGCGTTTTACCGTTCCGGGGATTATTGTTATCACCATGGGACGCTTCTCGTGGATGTCGACCAGAAGCAGATGTCCCGCTACCTGAACGTGTCGCAGGAGAAGCTGAGATCCAACGGGGTGGAATCGGTGAGGACAAGGACCGTCAACCTGAAAAGCCTGCAGCCGGATCTGACGATCC
>CANQRR010000037.1 GCA_947626285.1 uncultured Lachnospiraceae bacterium | reverse complement strand
CGCAGAATCCTCAGTAACTATCTATGATGCTAAAATAATCTGCAGATCGGCTTCTCCTTTAGTTTGAAGAACAACACGTTGTCAGCTTGTTCCAATCGTCTTCACTGGCGTTTATAATCGCCAGCATACCGGACATAGCTTCTTTTCCAAAAATCGTTGAAGCGGCCGCGGCTTGCTGTGATTCGTCAAGGCCGCTGAAACTCTCGCGAAGATTTGTCATGACGTCGCGCATTGACAACATTTCCCCGCTTGAATCGGTCAGCGAAATCCCTAAATCCGCCATTGCCGCCGCCTGTTTATCCGTGGGCGACGCCAGATTTGCAAGGGCCGTTTTCAGCGACGTTCCCGCCTGACTGCCTTTGATACCGGCGTTCGCCATAAGGCCCAGGGCGACCGAAACGTCTTCCGCCGAATAGCCCAGCGTTCCCGCCAGCGGCGCGACATATTTGAACGATTCGCCCATCATGGAAACATTCGTGTTCGCGTTCGACGACGCCGCCGCCAGTATGTCGGCAAACTTCCCGGATTCACTCGCGGTCATTCCGAACGCGGTCAGCGCGTCCGTTACAATATCCGAAGTTGTCGCCAGGTCTTCGCCGCTGGCCGCCGCCAGGTTCATAATTCCGCCTATGCCGTCGATCATGTCGCCAGATTTCCACCCGGCCATAGCCATATATTCCATAGCTTCCCCGGCTTCTGTGGCGGAAAACTGTGTCGTCGCGCCCATTTCTTTTGCTTTCGCTTCCATAGCGGCGAATTCTTCACCCGTCGCCCCTGAAATCGCCTGGACGGTTGACATTTGCGCTTCAAACTCTTTTCCGACGTTGACCGAAGCGGCGGCGACGCCAGCGATCGCGGCCCCGGCCGCGGCGAACCCGGCCGTCGCCAGTTTTGCCCCCGCGCCCGCGATTTTTCCCAGGCCGGAAAGCGATTTATTAACAGTGCTGATAGACTTCCCGAACGATCCGGCAACTTTACCAGCGATTTCGACCGCTAGTTCGTAATTGCTTTTGCTTGCCAATTTCGATCACCTCGTTTGCTATGTCAAGGAAATCGGCGATCGGAAGCCCGACGAAAAATTCAAGGCTTGTACTTGTAGACATAGAAAGACGGACAGCACTTTTTTGAATAGTCTGTCCGTCGTTATACCTTAATCTTCGTCGTAGAAAAAACGTGTAACCGCCGTTTTGATCTTCCTGACCTCTTTTCCGGGCAACTCCTCGAAAAATTCAGCCGGAAGGCCGGTTGCCTTTGTCGCCGCCAGCTTCGCATACGTCGCGGTTGTTTCCGGCATTGTGGAAACAATACCGGACTTCCCGAACGCCTTTTCCAGCGCGGTCAGTTCGCGGCCCTTAATATCTTCCAGGCCGGACAGGTCAATCCCGTCGTATTTCTGGCCCTCGAAATCAAAAGGCTTCGCGAACTTTACGATCAGATAATTTTCATCATCTTCGCTTTCCTCTGTGGCGGGAAGCAACTTCGCGACTTCTTCGTCCGGCGTCGGCGTGGCAACCGGAATTTCCTCGATCATTTCTTCATGCGACATATCTGTCATATACTCTTTACTCATGGGCTTTTATCCTCGCTTTCTTTCCTCTCTGATATGATTAAATCTGACTTCTGACTTTCTGCAAAAGATCGACGCCGTTCAGCTTGAAGATCATGTTGAACTTGTCAAGTTCAAGAAGAACTTCGTTGCTGATCGTGATTTTGATATACGTGATCTCGCGCGTGACTTTCGGTTCGCCTTTGCCGCCCTTCTTGAACGCGCCCAGGTCAAGATTTTTCGCGCGGCCGCCCGTCGTAACGACGACCGGAACAAAATCATTCACCTGTGTCGAAGTGTTCAGGACTTGCATAGAACCGCGGTACGTGACAAGCCCGTTCAGCGACGCAAGGCGGAAATACTCTTTTGACAGGTTCGTGAACGTGTCTTCCGTTTCGATAGACGAAAACGCGCCCTGAACCGCTTCTTCGATCTCGCCGCTGATCCCGGCCCCTTCGATCGTCTCTGTGATAGATTCCAGGTTCGGAAGCGTCGTTTCGGAAGAAACCCCGATGAACTTTGTTCCGTTCCCGTACACATTGAAGTTGTTCAGGACTGTCGGAATTTTATATCCAGCCATTATTCAGCACCCCCTTCAAGCGCGGCCTGTGTGATTGTCGGATCGAATTCAAAGACATTTTCAATGTCTTCGGCCGGTGTATAGCCGCCGATCCGCTCATGGAACTTGATATGTCCGGCCATGATTTCAGTGATCGGATTTTCGTCATGATTGAATTCGATCACGCCGCCCGCGATATTGTCGGAACCCTGAAGGCCGTTCAGGGAAAGATTTTCCGTCGCGACAACATCGTCGATCAGCCGGTAATTTGCCAGATCATCGACCTTCTGGAAAAACGTCGTCTTGAAGTTGTTTTCAATGTACGTGAAAATGTTCACGACATTGATCCAACGCTTCACGGGATCAGTGCTTGACGGATAGGCGGCCGTATTGTTGCCCCAGCACTTCCAGCCGTTCATATTGATCGCCGTAATGACGCCGTTCGCGTTGCAATAATCGTTTGCCGCGTCCATGTCGATTTCGACTTCTTCCCCGGCTTCATTCACAAGGGCGGAAATCTGGATCGCCTTGTTTGAAGGCGTCTGTGACGGAACGCCGTCGCGATCAGCGGCCATCTTCTGAAGTTTCGCGCCCAACTGTGCGCTGTAATAATAGACGAAATCTCCGACCTTGACCTTCGGCCACGCAACCCATTCAGACGCTTCCGTCAGGGCCGCTTTTTCCTTTGTTTCCTTGACCTTCTCATACGAAGGCGCGCCGTCTTCGGAAGAATCAAGGTCAATCAGGACGTTCGCCCCGTACAGGCTGTAAATAAGCTGTGCTTTCGCGTTCAGTGCAAGCGCGACGGCCGGTTTATGCGACCAGCCCGGCGCAAGAAGAAGGCCGGGGATCAGGTTGAACTTCGCGCACACGCTCCCGATCAGTTCCATTCCGGAACGCTTCCGCGTCTGCACGTCATACGCGCCGATAATGTCGGATTCTTTCACCATTGTCGGATCAATCTTCACGAACGTCGCCTTCAGCGTTTCCGCCGCCTTTGCCTTGCCTTCTGCCGTGACGGAAATCACGACGTTCCCGTCGCTGTCGAAGGACGCGATATAATCTTCATCGACGGTATAGGTTGTTTCGCCGGATTCGTCAGTCACTTTCAACTGATCCAGCAAAATCCCCTGTTCCTCGACGACCGCGCGCCCGGCGATCACGCTGACTTCTTTCGACGCTTCCGCGGCGACGTGCTTCTTCGGATCAAGGACGTTAATCAGAATGATCGGCCCCGTGCCGAACACGTCGAATGTCGCGTAAACGCTCTGACATAACGTGTAATTCTTGAAATCGGTATTGTAACCGACGTATTTCGCCGCGTCTTCCTTTTTGTACGCCGCGAACGGCTGATTCACCGTGCTGTACGGATCGGCCGCCAGGTTGACCGGGGCCGTTCCGATAACACACTGAATATTGCCGTCCGTCGTAATCGGCACAATCAGCGAAGTGTCGGCGCGGCTTGTTCTAATTCCGTGTTTGTAATTAGACATTTTTTATTGCTCCTTTCATGCGTTTTTTAGTTTCCTGAAGGCGATATTTTCGACCGTTCCTTCCGTGGAAATTGCCTTCGTCGTTTCCTGGATTTTGGAAACTGGAACGATCAGGTTTTTGATAACCTTGTTTTCCGCGCTGAATTCTTCAAGCTGGCGCGGGAAACCGGAACAAAAAGACGCGCCGTGTTTTACCACGCCGCGGATTGTAGGCCCTAAATAGATCAGGACAGGTTCGTTGTTAATCATATTCTGTTTCCCTCATGTTCGGAAGCGGAAGCGTCCAGAACGTCGTAATCCCGCCGATGTAATACGGATGTGTTTCTTCTTCCTGGAACTTTTTGTTGATCGGGAACCGAACCCGGTATTTCATCCCGACAACCGGACATTCAAGGAAAGATTCGACGATCATGTTCATCATGCGGGCAACGTCGAAGTGACCGTTCTTGTTTTTGTTGTCGTCCTTGACGCCGACGACAAAATAAACGCTTGCGATCCCTTCCGGGCCGAACTCCGATTCCCGGATTTCTTCTTCGTCCAGGCATACCAGCACATAAGGGAAATGTTTATCATCGTTCTTCCCCTCTTTCGCCGGTAATTCCTGTGGATATACATTCACGTGAACCGGTTCCGTCTTATTGTTCGCCAGCGTGAAATGTTCAAAAATCTTTTCCAGCCTGGCGATCAGCGTCTTTTGAAGGTCAATATCGTCCATTCGTCCGCCCCCTTATTGCGCCAGAAGGCGCGAAATTTCATGATCCAGCCTGTTCTTCAATACCTCATTCGCCCGCTTTTCGATCTCTGGAAAAACGTCTTCGGATTTCAGCATTTGCGGAACGGCCGGGCCGTAAAGTTCCGAAATCGGAAGCCGTGCTGACGACTTCCTTTCAAAAACGCCCGTGTGTCCGGAACCGAAACCCGTAACAAACGGCTTCGGATTCCCGTCAAGCGGTTTATATCCGCCCGCCTTTTTAACGGCGGCCTTGTAGACTGACGGGCTTCGCCTGTTCCGGCCGGAAACCTTGACCGGCGTTTTCGGGCTAACCTTGAATTTGTAAAGCGGAACACGCGCGTCTCTCGACGTTGCAACGCCGCGCAAATTTCCGGCGTTCGCCCGCGTCAGCGTGACCGTTGATTTCACGGCCCCGCTTGTGACATAGTATTTAGAACTCGCTTCCTTCCCCATTGCGGTTTTAGCGGCTGTCACGGCGCGGTTGATTGCGCGGGCCATGACGACCGGGGCCTTCGATTTCATGTTTCCCAGCCGCTTTTCAATTTCCTTCTGGTTCAGAATCTTGACTTCAATAATACTGCTCATCCCTGATTTGCCCCTAAAATGATAGTATATCCGCCGAAATCGGTCAGGACGTCCGTTATTTCGTGCTGATTGCCGTCGTATTCGATCAGCATTTCCGAAACCGGTTCAAAATCAAGATCATCTTCGCGGACGAAGATCAGGATTTTGTCGGACAAAATCCCGTCGTCGCGCTCTGTCTTGCCAAGTACCAGCTTCGCCAGCATATCATTATCAACGACAATCAGCTTCTTTTCGCCGTTTATTGTGTGCCATTCCCCGAATTCTAGCGGATTGAAAAAAATATTGTCCAGGTCTTTTTCAAGCTGTTCTTTGAACGTCATGGGATCGCCCGCCTTATTCAGCGTCGGCCGCGGCTTCCTGTTCGTCCTGGTATAAGATCACGGCTTCCTTCAACTCTTTCAGCGTCTTGTCTTCCCAGGCGTCGCCCAGGTCACAACCGATCTTGTCGGCGTAATCCTTGACGTCCTTCTTTGATCTCAGCTTCCCGATTTCGTCGGCCGTCTTGAAATCGTCTTCCGGCGTCGCTTCGTCGAAATCGTCGTCGAAATCGTCCGCGGCCGCCGCTTCATCCTCGCACGGCGTCAGATAGCCCCTGGACTTCAGGAATTCAATATCAGCCTTTGAAATCGTGTCCGGAAGGATCGTTCCGGCCGGATAAAGTTTCCCGCCGTGAACGACCTTGATATTTGCCTTATATGTCATGATTAGTCATCCCCTTTCTTTTCAATGACGGCCCAGGATTCCACGTCATACGGACGCGGAAGCGGCCTTGACGTCAGACGGAACATCTTCACTTCGTTCTTTTCGTCCGCGTACACCTTCGGAACAAGATCGCCCTCATACGTGACGAACTGTTTTCCTTCCATCTGCGTAACCGCTCCGTACTCGATCGCGCCTTCGCCTTTGGAATGTCCGATCAGCACGTGTCCGGCCGGAACGATAGATTCTTCCTCGCCCTCGTCGTTCAGGAACCATTCGTCGTAGGAATAAATATCCATGTCAAGTTCCTGAATACGGCCGTAAAAGGTCAGCGCGGGATCGACAACGCGCGGCTCGATCAGGACGTTCTTCATGTTCAGCTTGTCGATCGCTTCGACGATCGCCTTGTTCGTGATGAAGTCTTCGATCATGTCGCCCGCGAAGATCATAATATCCGGCGCGATCCCGGTCTTCTTGATAATGTCTTTGCGGATCGTGCGGAGAAGCGGAAGCGGATTGACCGTCGCAACCGACCAATACTGATCCGTTGTCAGGACGTACTTGTTCGAGAAGCCGAAATCGACCTGGAAATCAAGCCCTTCGTCTTCGTCCTGAACGTCGATCTTGCCGTCGAAAAGAATCTGGCGGCACATCCACTCTTTTCTTCTGGAAATCGCTTCTTCCAGATCGGTGTAGTCTTTCGCCAGAAGTTCCGCTTCCCTTTCTTCCGGCGTTCTCTGACTGTAAATGTTCTCACCGATCGCGCGCGCCGAAATGTCGTCGATCGTCAGCGGTCTTTCCGGCGCGATCTTCGGCGTCGTAAACTGATTCGTGTGGAATCCCTGGCGCGTCAGCACCTTCCCGCCGACACGCGGCGCGACGAACGGGGCCATAACCCGTTTACCCTTTCTGACGTCGAACTCGACCTTCTCCGTGACGTGCGTGTTGCTGTCCGGGAAGAAAGTGTTCTGTAAAAATGTTCTGACCGGCGGCGTCTGATCGCGCGCCGCCATCATTTCACGTGTGGTATAATCAGCCATGTTTTTTTATTCTCCTTTCAGTTTTAATCCGGTAAGTGTATAAACTTTTGTTACCGTGTCGCCGCCCTTTTTATAGGCGACTTTGATCTTCTGGCGATCCTTGTCCGTGATCCGGTACACGCAAAAGCGTTCTTCTCCGACCTTGACCGGGCCGGACTTCCCGTTTATAACCTCTGTCGTGATTTCGACGTCAGGATCGGCGGGAAGTGCCAGGGCAAGGAAATTTCCGTCCTGTTCGCCTTCCCCGAACGCCTTGAATCCGGTTGTGTGCTTTAGCGTTCCCGTGATTTTATCCCTTTTGACAACGATATTTTCCTGAAGATCAGCGGCCGTTTTATCGTAGCATTGCGCCCCGCTGTCCACCGCTTTGACGACGGGGCTGATTATTTTCCCGGCGCGGGATCGTAATTCTGCACGGCGCGAAGGAAGATCGACCTTCCGCGCATTGCGTCCGCGTAATCCGTCACGGTTGCCGACTCTCCGACGATCACCGCTTCCGGATTGAAGATCCCCGTCACATAGCAGACGGCCGGAACCTTGTCTTCGCCCGTGTCGCCCGTGTCAACGTCGTCCGCAAGGATTCCGAACGCCGTCACGCCCTCGCTTTCCTGTGGCGCGATCACGAAATCCCCGGAACCGTCCTTGACGATCAGGGAACCGCGCTTCAAAACCTTCTGCCCCTGTTTCAGCCCACACCCTTCCTTCAGGATCGGGAATTCATTTGATACGATCAGGCTGTCCGGCGTGAATTCGCCGATTTTCTCAAACAGATTCATATTATTTCCCCCTTCTTCTGTCTTTTTTCATTGCACCCGCAAGGCCGTTCACCCTTGCCGCGGATTCGTCTTCCGCTCCGGACGGCGCGCCCGCTCCCGGCTCCGATCCGACGCTTCCGGCCCCGGAACCGCCTAAATCGTCAACCATGTTGTTCAGGAACTTCGATCCGGCCGCGTTCGACGCCGAAAGAACGGCATAACTTAACGCTTCCGCCGTGATCGGCTCCGTGTACTTCGCTTTGTCCAGCATTTCAGCCGGAACGCCCGCCGCGATTTTGTCGATCGCCTGAAGGCGCGCGCGTTCTGACGCGATCGCGGAATTCTCGATCTGATTGCAGAATTCCGGATAAGCGGCCCTTAACTGTTCCACATTCTCGAACTTGTTTCCATTCTCGCCCATGTTTTCATTTCCTTTCTTGTGTTTGATATTCAAAAAAGTACCGGAATTCTGCGGCGTATTAGAAAATTCAAGTACCTTCTTGCGAACATTATCCGGAACGACCGTTTCAACGTAATCATTCCGGAATGTGTGAACGATCCCGTTCACATTCATCGTGTTACCGTTGACGAAATCCAGAACGTCGGCGGATTCCTCGATCAGATCAGTACAAAAACCGTCGTCGATCGCTTCCTGTCCGACATACCATGTTTCAGTATTCATCAATTCGTCGATTTCGTCGTCCGTCTTGTCAAGGCGTTCTTTGTACGCCGTTTTGATCGACGCTTTCACCTTGTCCGTGACTTCCGCCAGCTTCAGAAGTTCTTCGGAACTGTACGCCCCGAAAACTGTCACTGTCGGATTATGCACCATAAGAAGCGCGTTCTTCGCGATCTTCCGCGTGGTACACGCCATAAGAACGATTGTCGCCGCACTCGCACACAAGCCGATCACATACCCTTCGACCGTCGCCTTATGTGCCAGAAGCGCATTATAAATCGCATTTGCCGCGAACACGTCGCCGCCGCCCGAATTGATTTCAACCCGGATTGTTTTCTTGTCGCCCAGGCCGTTCAATTCGTTGATAAAATCGCGGTACGTCACATTGTCTTCGCTCCACCAGCTTTTTTCGGACTGGATCGTTCCGAAAAGCTGAAGCGTCGCCGTGTCGCCGCCAGCGTCAACGAAATTCCAGAATTTATTTTTGTTCGCCGCCGTCGCCGGGGCCGGGGCCGCCGCGCGGATCGCCGCCCGGTTCAGAATTTCCATTCTTTTCATTCCCTTCACCTTCTTCTTTGTTGTTTGTATCGCTTCCCGGTTCCGGGGCCGCCGCTTTTTCCGGCTCCAGGTCTGCAATCAGTTTCTTTTCCCGCTGTAACTGGCGGATATTGCTTTCAAAATCGCCGCCCGTCATTTCGGTTGTCTCGCGGTCATGCGTTGACAGGTTCAGGCTGATCCGCTTTTCAGCCGCGTTGACTTCCTTCAGCGGATCGATCATTCCTTGCGCCGGGCCGTTCCATTGTGCTTTGCAATATGCTTCCTTAATCAGCGGATCAAGGAAGAAGCCAGGCGCGCGAAGGTGGCCTGACGCGATCGCTTCGGCCAGGAACATTTCATAAACCGGCTGACATAGATCGTTTGCAAGCCATGTTCTTTTCATCTTGAAGGCTTTCCAGGCTTCCAGGATCGCCGCCCGTGACGCTGAATAAGAAGCATTGAAAGACTTCATCAGTAATTCATACGGGATTTCAAGGGCCGCGCCGATATACTTTGCAAGGGCCGACACGAAAGCGTCGAAATTCGTTGCCGGACGCTTTGCGTCCGCGATTTCGATTTTTTCGCCAGGCTGAAGGACGTTCACCATTCCGGGGCCTAACTCATACGAAATATCATCGTCCGTCACATTGTCGCCTTCTTCTGTGACGCCCGTGAACGGCTGATCCGTGACGCCGCTTTCCGACGTGACGAACACGGTGAAGAATCCGTTGATAACGGCGGCCATCATTTCGGCGTCGCTGTATCGTGTAAGCTGTTTCAGCGATTCAATGACCGGGGCCAGGTAAGGAACGCCGCGGTATTGTTCCGCCCGCTCTGATTCGTAGATCATAAGGACGTTCGGGCTTCCCGTCCGATCCCCGAACGCCTTCACGCGCGTCCAGGTCTTTTTCGGATATAGGTTCGATCCCGGATAGCTGGAACAAATATGATACGCGACCACCTTCCCGCGGCTGTCAACCTCGACGCCGTTGAAAATCCTGTTCTTCGTCGCCGGATTCCGGGCCATTAGATCGACGTATGTTCCCGCCGACTGTGGCGTTGATACGCGGTCAGATTCGATCAAGTGAAGCCGCAAGCCATACGGGAAATATTTCTTTGTGCTTTTGTCGTACTCGATCAGACAACAGGCGTCGCCGTTCATCAGCCAATTCAAACACGCGACCTGTTGAATTTCATAGAAATTATTCACGCGCGTCGCGTCACATAATTTCTTTGACGCCCAGAAATTGAACTCACGTTCCGCGGCCCTCTGCCATTCTTGCGCCTGTTCGTGCGTCATGTGAAGGAATTCCGCGTCGATCGTGCTTTTCAGCCGCAAGCCCTGGCCGACGATATTTGTCCGGTTCGTTTTGATCGCGGACGTCGCCAGCGGCGCGGACATGAAAAGGCTTCGCGAACGCTGGCGAAGCGTCGGAAGGTTCTGATCTATGTCTTCTTGCGGCGTCAGGCTTCGCGCCCGCCAGCCCTTCATTGAATTTTTCGACCTGGAAGCCCCGCTTTCGTCATACCCGGAATTCCGGAAAGATCGGATTGTTTCCAGCTTGAAACGGTCAGCTTCGCGCTGAAGCGCGGCGCGCGGGCTTATTTTTTCGATCATCTTGTCGAAGATATTCACGTTTTCAGCCCCCTTTTATATGTCTCGCGGCACAAAACGGAACGCTTTGTTCTTGCCGCCGCCCTCTAATTTTTCAATTTCGTCCTGTAAATCCTTGATCGCGGCGCGGACGGTTGCCAGATCAGCCCGTTTCAGGCTCTTTGTGCCGATTACATATTCCTGATTCAGAAGGATCGCTTCTTCAGCGGCATAATAGTTTTGAAGCCTGTTTCTTAACAACGTCAGGCGTTCTTCCTTGACATTTCCCATAAAATCACCGCCTTTTTATAACTGAATTCCGCGGCTGACCGTTCCGGAACGCGCCGACTTCTTTTTCGGTTGCCTTTTCATGTAATTGATCCCCGCTTTCACTTTTCTTTCAAGGACTTCCCAATCCGGCCGCAAGATTTCCGCCGCCGCCGTGGAATAATTGCGAAGGTCAAGCGGCTCGTTTCTCGTTCCGGTCTTTTTTACCCACTTCATGACCGGCCGCCCGTCCTTCATCTGAATGACACGCTGTTCCGAATTCAGGCCCTTGATATACGTTTCATCATATCCGCGATCTTTATTGATCGGGAAATGACAGAATCCGGGGCCTTCGTCCACCGTTTTCAGGCGCGTCATAAGAATTTCTTTTCCAGAATCGACGCCCAAAATAAAAACCTTCACTTTCAGATTGTTGTTCGTCGATAATTTATAGATCAGCGGCAATCCAGGGCCGCCCATGCCCTTTATACCGTAAATCCGTTTGTTCTTGCGCTCCATGCGCTTCAGGAATTTGTATGTTTGCGTGGTAAAGTGTCCGCCTGTATCAATACAGGAACACGCGATCAAAAGGCTGTGGCCGTCCTCGAAGTACAATTCGCGATCAAGATATTCTTCCAGTTTCGCCCAGGTTTCTTCTTTTTCCAGATCGCCGAAAATCTTTTCGTACTTGATCCCCCATGATTCATAGCCCCGGCCCCACCCTGTTATTTCGACCTCGAAACGATCGTCCTGAACGTCGATCCCGGCCGTGACAAGAAGGACGCCTTCCGGAAGATCGGCCATATACCTTTCACGCCGGTTCAACAGGGAATCGTCGTCGGCGGATTCGCCGCGTTCTTCCCAGGCTTCGCCCAGCGTGGTATTGATCCAGACTTTCAGGCGTTCCACGTCGCCGGATTCCTTGACGGCCCGGTTCGCGTCCTTGAATTCTTCAATGATTTCTTCCCAGTGTTTCCAGGGCGACGCTAATTCGTTTAAGTGAAACGACCGCTTTTTCTTCCGTTCCGGATGTTCTGCGATATATTTCCCTTCGCCGGATTTCCAGTCTACTTCAGAAAATCGTTCCGTACAGAATTTACATTCCATAGTCACATCTGAAAAATGAACCCGCGCCCATTCATACGGCTGATATTTGCCGCAACACGGACACGGAACATTCCATTCTTCCATTGTGCCGGTTTCATATTCCTTTTCGATCTGACTTGTTAATTTATCCGTAGGCGTCGAAACTTTGATCTTCTTCCGGTTCCAGAACGTCGCCGTTCTTTTTTCCGCAAGTTTGATCGGATTTCCTTCAGTTCCCGCGCTGGCCGGATAGCGGTCAATTTCGTCCATTAGAACAATTCTGATCGGACGTGACGCCAGCGACGACGCCGAATTCGCGCCCGCGATCGTGACGTGACCGCCTGGAAACTTTTTGTGAAGAATCGTGTTCCCGGAATCCCTCGATCGGACGTCCTTGACTTTGCCGTGAAGTGCTGGCGTGTCTCGGATCATAGGCGCAAGCCTGTCTTTTGAAAAAGCCTGTGCCATGTCAAGTGTCGGTTGCAACACAAGGATCGGCGCGGGATCGTAGTCAATAAAAAAACCGATCACGTTCAGGATCAGTTCCGTCTTTCCGACCTGTGCGGACGATTTTATCACGATTTCTTCGACTTCCGCGTCGTTTACCGCGTCCATGATTGCCCTTTGATACGGCGCGCGGTCTGTGTTCCATTGTCCAGGTTCCGCCGCGGCTTCCGCCGATAGGCGTCTGTAACTGTCGGCCCATTCGCTGACGGTCAAAAGCGGCGGCGGCGCAACGGCTTTCGCCACTTCCCGGAACAACTGAACCGTTTTTATATCGACCTGGACTTCTTTATTCATCGTCCGGCCCGTTGTCCTCGACGTATTCGTCCGAATAGAACATCTTCGGATCGTAGTCTTTCAGTTCATTCAGGGCTTCAAGAACTTCTTTTGTCAGGACGTCTTTGATATATCCGATCTCCGACCGGTTCGCAAGGATCGGCGACACTTTCGCCGGAATGTTCAAAATACGTGTCTTGAAAGCGGTCAGCATATCAACCATAACCTTCTGCACGTCTTCCGCCTTGTGAAGTTCGCCTTTCATTGTCTGATATTTCAATTCTGCAATATGTCGTTTCACTCTTTCGTGAAGGGCCTTTTCTTCGTTGAAATCAAGTTCGCCGTCAGGATTTTCCGACGTCGAAGCGTCAACGGCCAGCTTCAGCGAAAGAATGTAGTTTTTTACACTCTCTTTGTAGTTATAGCGGCCCTTCGTCACCCTGGAAATGATCCCTTCTTCCGCCATCTGGCGGATTCGACGATCAGACACGCCGAACGTGTCGCCCAGGACGGCCGCGCTGACGGTCAGTGATTCAACGTCGGTCAGCTTTACGCCGTCGTTTTCGGCCTTTGCCATACTATACCCCACCTTTCAGCCCCCGGAACGGAAACGGAAATTCTTTTCGATTTTTGTCTGTGCCTAGAAAAAAAATGGGCCTCGCTCACCCGCAGAACGTGTGTTCGATTTCAAAGAACCTAGATTTCTCCGGGAAAAAATTTTTCGATCAAACGACCTGTTCGGGGCCGTCCGGGGCCTTCACTTTACTTGACATATCTTTTAATTGTGTAAAGCCACCGACGATCGAAAAGTCTATCAATTAAATGCGGACTAAATCGACACACTTTATTTGACAGTTATTCATTGTGACAAGTGCAAGGCATAAAGGGAAAAGCGTTCCGATTCTTGTCAATGTCTTCGACCGTATGACAGGCCGCGGATCGCCTTGTCTTTATTGTCCTGATTGATACCAATGTAACGAAGCGTGACACTTATGTCTGCATGATTGAATATCTCTTTCAGCGTCACGGCGTCGTGTGTCTGCTGATACATGTGATAGCCGAACGTCTTCCGAAGTGTGTGTGTGCCTATGCTGTCGATAGAAAAAGCGCGCCCGGCGTCAGTCAGTATGTTATATGCCTGTTGCCTTGTTATAGGCTTGTTCGGATAGCGCGGGGATTTGAACAAATATTCATAATCCTTTTTGTCCTTGATGTACTGATCCAGTATTGCGATCAGTTCTTTGTTCAGGGCAAAACGCTTTTCCTTGCCCGTCTTTTTTTCCCGAATATAGACTTCTGATTTCCCGCGCACGTCACGGACACGGAAGGCCAGTATATCGGATATGCGAAGCCCAGAATAAATCCCGAACATATACAGGACGTAATCGCGTTCGTTCCGGGCTTTCAGATAATCGGCCAGATCAAGGACGACGTCCTTGTCTCTGATCGGCTCCACTGTATTCATATATGCACCTTCTTTCATGCACAAAAAAGACGCCGCTTTCGCGACGCCCTTTGAAGGTCTTTTTGCAGATTTCCACGCTACACATTATAACACACCTTGACACGACATTTCCACGACATATTTCCCACCAAAAACACGACATAAAACACGACATAAAACACGACATTTGAAAATCGCGGTTTTTCCCGTAAATAAAGGATTTCTTGAAAAATCAGCCCCCGAAAAAACCGGTCAAAATTTTTGTTCAAATTAGTGTTCAAAAAAATTTCACTTTTTGAACACGCCTTTCTTCTTCATGGACTTTTCGATCCGCTGAAGCTGGCGTTCCGAAATGTGAAGTTCGTGGGCCGCCTGTGCCTGTGTTTTTTTGCAGATAATGCGCTTATAGTAGATTTGCGCTTCATCGTCCGAAAGACTGGCGTATATTTTTTCGATCCGCCGCTTCGTCGCGTGAAGTTCGCGCCTTTCCTCTTTCAGTTCTTCGATCTTCCTTTCATCTTTCTGTATGATCTCATAGCCTTCGATGAAAGCGATCGGCGAAGAATGGGAAGACTGTTTTGAATAATCAATCCCGCCGATCGGTTGCGGCCCGTTCCAGCCGCAAGCCCTTTTCACCTTCTCGATCGACTTTTTGTGTGTCCGTATGCTCTCATTGCATAGCATGATCTGAAGTTCAATGTCTTTCAGTATGTTCCTTTCGATTTTTGGCGTTGTCATTCTCACAAACTCCACTTGAAATTATATCAGGACGTGATATAATTATTAAAGGCGTAAGGGCGGATTCGTGAAAACGGTTCGCTCTTTTATTTTACAGGATTTATTTGACAAAATCAACCGATTTGTCAAAATGTGCTTTTCGGGCCGGTCTTGAAACAAAAATCGTGAAATTCCTGTAAAAAATCCAGCACGGCCACAAAAATGACGATCCGGAAGAACGAAATCGGCCTGTCGAAGATCACGGCCAGGGCCGCCAGGAACAAAACCGAAAAACTGTAATAAACGATCATCTGTCCGATCCGATAACCGATCCTTTGCGCCGCTTCCTTCTGTTCACGCTCTTTCCGGGCCGTCGCGCGCTCCATAGGCTCATAATCCGGACACTTTTCTTTCCAACTGTGCAATTTTTCATTCATTTGTGCATTTTTCCCTTTCATCTGGACATTTTCTTCCCGATCCGGACACTTTTTATTTGATTTCCGGCAAATAAAGATCAATGTCTGATCTTCAGCCCTGAACGCCTGGCGGAATTTGCACGGCGGATCAAGGATCAGGCGGTTTTTGTTCTCTTTGTTCATGCTTTCCCCTTTCTATGCAGTTTCAAACGCGCCTTCCATAGCGGCGCGGCCGAACTCCATAATCATTTTAGTGTTTTTAATGTCCATGACGCGCACCTGATGAATGATCGAATGTTTGTTCTTCTGGTAATCGTGGCGGCGTACCAGGAAATAACGATAATGCGTTTCGTGCATTGACAGGCGGGATAATTGCCGGATCAGGCTTTCCGTCACGCCTTTTTCAATCGTCGTGACTTCGATCGCCGCCTTTTCCCGGTTATATTCCCGGCAAATTACAACGCAATTCTTGAATATATCCTTCTTCATTTCGATCCCCTTTCTAGTATTTTGTATCATAATCTTCAAATTTCGGAATTGTGTTAAAAATCACGCGGTTATTCACCCACCTTTGAAGACGTCTGACCGGATCGCCCTTCTTTGTCTTCTCTTTTTCGTAGATCATCACATACGGATCATAACCAAGATCGCGAAGCGTGTAAATCCGTTCAAGGTCTTGTTCGATCGTGCTTCCGTGATTTGTCAGAACGAAAACGATCAGCTTCCTTCGATCCCAGCCTGTTATTTCTTTGAAGGCTTTGAATTTTGGAACGATCCGCTTTTTGTCTTCGTATCTATCCCAGGCGAAATGTACGGCTTTCACGCGGATTTTTTTAATCATTTCCGCTTTTTCTTCCGTCATTAACCGCATATCAATTCCCTGATTTATGTCGATCCGCGCCCGGCTGTCAATAAGCTGTTGAATCAGGTCTTTCCAGTCAGGACACGCAATCAGGTTCGGATCGCATAACACTATATTTTTCTGACCGCGCCAGAACTCCGATAAATTCGCGACTTTGTAACTTTTCGATCCTTCTTTTTCGCTGACAATGCAAAAATCGCAATTCCGCGGACACCCGCGCGTCAGGAATCCGAACGCCGTGTCCGTGATCCCATATATGGAATAATCCGGATAAATGTGTTCGATTTCTTCCGGAAGCGGATCGCCGCCGTCAGGATAGAAATATCCGGTTCCGCCTTTTATGATTTTATCCGCGTTCACTGGATATTGATAATCTGGCGTGAATGTAAAAACTTTGCTCATGTACGCTATATCAAACGGCGGCGCGTATGCGGAATTATGGAAAAGCGGATCATACCATTCGACGGAATCACCGCGGCGTTTATGCCATGCGGCCAGCTTCATCAACGGCAAGTTCGGATAATTGTGGCCGTCAACGTCGATCAGGGCGATCCGCTTTTTCATGTCTTCCGGAATTAGTTCTTTGTAATCATAAACGGTCATTTGTCTGCTTTCCCAAAATCGCCGCTCGACGGCTTCTTCCGGCGTTTCTTCTACCTGGATATTTACCCCCCCGCGGCTTTCCCTTTCATTCGCTTATGTCGCCATTATCGAACACTTCCCGGCCGACGACGCGCCCGTCTTGAATGTTTATATCGGTTCCGCGCTGGACTTCCAGAAAAACCGGTTCTTCAAGGAATGCGTCGAACACGACAAGCGGTTCGTCGTCATGGGCCGCAAGCGTGATCCCCGTTTCCTGAAGTGCTTCGTTCATCAACTCCATAAATCTTTCAACCCGTTCATTTTGCGGCTTCATTCTTCCCGCCCCTTTCTGCTTCTTTTTCTGTCAGGAATATCACTTCCCCGATTTCGTCCTGATAATAATATTCTGATTTTCCGCGACACTCGACTTCGATTTCGTTCCCGGCGTCGGCAAGTAAAACCGTCACAACCTTCATCGGCTCCACTTCCCCGGCGAAGTAATCGAATTTATAAACCGTGTCGCCCGGCTGTACTGGCGGGATCAGGCCGCCGCGCGCGAACCGGAACATGGCCTTCGCGCAATCCTGGCATAATTCCGGCGTCTTTGCCGACAAAACCGACGTGAACACGACTGTCGCGAAATGCCGCAGATTATAGCCCAGCGTTTCAAGCGCGCCGCCGATCTTTTCCGTGTCTTCGCTGTATGCTTCCGCGATCAGGTTGACGGAATCCGCGGAATGTATTTTCCGGCCGCACCTGGAACATTTAATTTCTTTCATCTTTCGCCCCTACCTTTCCCAAACTTTCGCCGCCAGCATATCGGCGGTATGTGTATAAAGCACGTTCGGCCACCTGTGAACGGCTTCGTTGTAATACTTCCAGTTTTCTTTCGTGTCATACGCTCCCATGTGCCAGCGAATACAGGCGACTTCTTCGTCGGTCAGGTTCATATACTGGCCGATAAAGATCAGCGATTTGTCGCCGTGGCCGGGAATGATCTGTTCGTCGTTCCATGTGTAATGGTAATATGACGGGCTTTCGGGCGGCCCCTCGATAATGGAATAATCCGTCATTTCGCTTGTGTACGTCTTCCGGTAATAATCCAGCTTGCAAACGTCATGAAGGAACCCGATCACGACCGGGCTTCGGCCGTTCGTCCATTCCAGGCCAAGCCGATCCGTATACTGGCGAAGGATTTCAGCGACGTTTTTACTATGCCAATACAGGCCGCCGTCAAAATTCCCATGATGTTTCATTCCGGCCGGGGCCGTGAAATATCCCCTGTCGATCAACTCTGTAACAAGCGCGGGCGGGATCGCGTCGCCGACCGTTTCAGTAAATTCTTCGATTCGCGCGGCTTCGCTTTCCTGGAACGCGACGCGGATCAATCCTTTGTCTTCAAACATTAACGATACACCTTCCTTGTCTTTTTATTCTTCAGCGCGATCCGGCCTTCGATCTCATATCCGGCCAGATCAGCGACGTTTTTGATTATCTCGATCAGACGGTTCACTTCTTGCGGCTGGCAATCCGCTTTCCTGATTGCGTGGGCCGCTGTGTAATCTTTGACGCCGGAACCGTTGTATAAAAGATTCTTGTCCATGACCGGCCCCCTACCAGCTAAAAATACAATAACCGGGAAGAAGGCCGTATTCCGGACAATCCTTCAGTAAATACCCGATCTGAATTGTGATTTCGTTCCCGGTATATCCGGAATCCGGTTCCCACTCTTGCAACGTCACCGTGTCGCCGACCTGATAATCTCGATCGTTCTTCCTGATCTCGAACCGTTTCTTTCCGCCGCCGACCGTGGCGACCTGGCCGAAGTATTCCGGAAGAATTTTAATTTTGTGATGTTTCATGTTTCCCCCTATCTGAACGGAAGTTCGTCGTCGATCGTGTCCGGAATATCCATGAACGCGCCGTCCGGCACGGGCGGCGGAAGCGTTCCCGGATCATATTGTTCCGGTTCCGGCTCCGCTTCCGGCTCCTGGTATTTCCCGATTGATTTCAAATAGGCGATTTCTTCGGCCTTTGTTTCTGCAAACTCGATCGTGTCAACTAATACCGTCTTTGTATATATTTTCTTTCCTTCGCGGTCTGTATAGTGTCCTGACCGGATCGGGCCTGTGACTTCGATCTTTTTGTACTTGTAAAGGTTTTCTTGCGCGAACGTGAACGTCCGTCCTGAACAAATACAGTCAATGAAATCAACCGGATTTTCATTTTTGCCGATCTTTTTATCTCTCTTGCACATGACCGCGAACGTGATGAACGGTTTTCCTTCGCGGTTGTAATGGATAACCGGATTTTCGGCGACGCGGCCGGTTCCTAACCATTTATTCATTTTATCCGTTCCTTTCTGTCGATTTATAGACAATGATCCGTTTCCCCTTGCTGAATTTCATCAGCTTTTGACGCTTCTTTTCAGCCGCTTCAGGCGTGTCGCGGATCGCCGCCTTTTCGTCGCCTTCTACCAGGACGAAATATTTGTCTTTTCCGGGCTTGAAATCCATATCACACCCCCATTCCCCGAAGACGTTCCTTGTCTCCGGCGTTCTGGAACGCGCGGCCGTCAGCGTGGCCGTTCTGGAATAACAGGACTTGCGCCCGGTTTAACTGAACCCGTTCTTCACGTACTTCTTCGACGCACGGGATCGCGTTGACGAATTCGTCAACTTCCTTCGGCACTACCAGCGCAAGCGCGAACTGATTGTTGCTTTGCTTCTGTTCCTCGAAATTCTTTTCCAGGCCGGAACAAAAGCCCATGACATAAGCGTCTTTTTCAGCTTTCCCGAATACCCGGTCAGCACTTTCATATATCGCGCGAAGCGTCGCGAACCGCTTCCGGACGACCTTGACGGCGTATTGAAAAATATTTATGCTGATAATGGCGTCTTCGTAGAATCCGAAAAACCGAACACGAAACGCGCCCCTTCGCATGACTATAACCAGGCTTCGGCAACGGAAATTATTCGCGATCACCCCGGCGACAAACTGAACCCAATCGTCACGGAACGGCGTCGAAGTCATTGTTATGACGTTCTTTTCTTCTTCTTGTCCAAGTTCGGCCCGGTCAATGTTATGTTTCGCGATCAATTCCTGTGCCTTCAGCATAGCGGCGCGGGCTTCGTTCTCATTGTCCGACCGTGACAACGCAAGAAGTTTGTCGATCTTGTCAATGATCTTTTCGTGATTGTCAGTCACCGTCCGTCACCCCGCTTTCGGTCTGTCCGTTTACCAGGTTTTCGATCTTCCGGTATGTAGCCGCGCCGATCCCCGGCGTCTGCTTTGCGATTTCCAGGAACTTATATTTCGCGCCGGAACTCTTGAAAAATCCGTCCGGCTTCCGCTGGCGGCTCCTGGCGATAATCGAAACTAATTCCTGAATGATATTTGAAACCGTCTTTTCTTTCCCGGCTTTTGATATTGTCTGAACTCCGATCTTTGTCAGAAGATCAATGTCGTCGCCGCTGATCCCGGCTGATTCCTTCCCTTTCCGGAACTGATCTTCAAATTCATCGACAAGCTGTTTGTCGGTTTTTTTGCGAAGTTTGATCGCCATTTCATGAACAAGGATTTCTTCTTCGTTCATGCGGCACTTTCTTTTTTTTGCCATTTTACACCTTCCTTTTCGTGTTTATCCTAGTAGACGGGCCAGAAGATCGCTGTTTTCCTGGCGGGCCAGTGTCGCCCGGACTGATTCGTTCGGGAAGGCAACCGGCAAGGCCATTTTCTGAATTCTGTTCACGATCCGATCGTCAAGCCTTAATTCTTCCACCGCGCAATTACTTGTAAAAATCGTTATTTTCTTCTGGATCATACGGCCATTCAGGATATTGTAAAAGCGTTCTTCAATCCAGTCTTTGCTTCTTTCGACGCCTATATCGTCAATGACAAGGACGGGAACCCGTATAATGTCCTGAATCAGCTTTTGTTCCGCGCCTTCCTGATCTCCCCACGTGCTTTTTATTTCGTCCAGGATTTGAAGCGTCGTCGCGAACTTTGCGGAAATTAAGTGTTTGCAAATAATATCATTTGCGATCGAAACCGCAAGCCGCGTTTTCCCGGAACCCTTTACGGACGAATAGAAATACAATCCCTTTCCGGATTCCTGGATTTCCTTGAACTGATCCACATAGTTCCGGGCGATCACTTTCGCCATTTCCGCCAGTTCCTTATTTTCCGCCGAGAAATAACAGTCAGTGCGGAAATTCTCGACCGTGTGGCCGCTGAACTCTTTCGGGATCGACGCGAACTTCAGTTTGTTTTCAAGGGCCTGTTTTTCCAGGAAGCCGCACTTGCACGGGATCGCGACTTCGTATTCGCCGCGCTTCTCCATGATCCAGCCGCTATCCTGGCATAACGGGCAATTATACGTTTTTGTTTCTTCTAAACCTTTCCAGGGCTTCATTTTCCGCCGTTCGACTATTTGACGGAACTGATCCGCCGCTATTTCCGCCGTTTCCTGAAATGCCATTGTTCGCGCCCCCTTTGTTCCTGTAATTTCCTTCGACGATCTTGATTGCGTTCGTCTTGTTTATGATCCAGTCAAAATTACACGCCGACCATTTCCCGGATCGGCCGGAAAGAAAATCGCTTTCCTGTACTTCCCGGAATATCCGGTTCATAATTTCTTCAGGCGTCAGCCCGTCCATGATCTTCAGGGCTTTGAATTCCTTCAGTAATGTCCGAACTTTTGTTTTCCGCCCTTCGGTCAGCCCCCGGATTCCCGGAAGGTCAACGCATATCGCCAGATAATCGGACAAAATCCGCTTCCAGTCAATCGGCGTCCGCCTTGCCGGTTCCGGTTCCGGATCATCCGGATTTTGACTAATATTAAATTCGTTAGAATTTAATATATTATTATCTATTTCTTCTTCTCTCTCTGTTGCGTGACTTCCCGTGACATTTTCGTGAACGTCTTGTGACGTGTCGCGTGACGTGTCACGTGACATATCTGAAAGAAGAAGCTGTTCATGTGCCTTGATCTGATTCTGTCTTTCCCGCTGGCGTTGCTTGCGAAGCCGGTTCTGTTCCCTGATCCGCTCCATGCCGTCAGCGTTTTGATGTTCCATGAAGTTTGATATATAAACGCCTTTTTGTGTCTTCTCGATCATGCCGAACCGTGAAAACGTGTCCAGGGCAAGCCGGACTTGCGGCAAGGTCTTGTTAAAGATCGTCGCTAGCATTTCGTCAGAATACGGGAATTCGTCGTCAATGCACAAATAGCCGTTCGCGTTGCACTTCCCGGCCAGCGCAAGAATTCTAATCCAGATAACAAGGATCGTGTCGCCATCCGGAAGGGCCTGAATCAGTTTTATTTTTTCATCGTCAAACATGTCGATCCGAAGTTTGATCCAAGTTATATCAGCCATTTTTCCCATACTCCTATGAAAGATATTTGCTCATAATGTCGCGCCGCGCCTTCGGACGCTTCGGCTGTTCGGGCCGTCCTGAAGATCCCCTTCCTGAAATGCCGGTCAGGAAGTTCACGTCTTTTTTCAGGCTTGTTTCCTTCGCCGCGGTCAGGTTCTTCAGGATCGTTTCCCGGTTTTCGTCCACCCGGCTATACACGGAATCAAGCCGTGTCGTCGGATATGACAGGCCCGAAAGACACATGACCGCTTCGTCCTTTGAAACCGTCTGGAACGTGTCGATCGGAACGCCCGCGGCCTTCTGCACGTCAATCATTGCCACTTTCGGCGGAAGCGCGGCCGCGATATATTTGACCGTCTGATCCGCTTCGATCGGCGCGAATATATTGTCCTTCAGCGCGTCGATCGCCTTTGCGGAATTATCCGCCTTTTTCCGGACGACGACGGCCATCCCGTGCGCCTTCAGCGTTTCTTCGATTTCGGCCTTGTCAATGTTCCCTTCTTCGCTTGTGTACGTTTCCGGAATTTCAAGGAACGAACAAAAATCGTCCGCAAATACCGGATTCAGCTTCATCTTTTCGCCCTTGCTGTTATCCAGGATGAAACACGCCGCCGTCGCGTCGATCTCGACCAACTCCGAAAAACATTCGTAGGCGTTAATATGCGACTTCACGCTTTCATTTTCGCCCGGAATGATCGTGATTGCGCCGACCGTCTTGTCTTCGTCCGTCAAAAGGTCTATCAGCATAGGCCCGGCCCCCGATCCGGTTCCGCCGCCGCTGGCGAAAATGACGAAGATCATCTTCTGTTTGATCTTTGAATCAATTTCCGCCGCGATCCGGTCAAAATCATCGACGACAAGCTGTTTCGCCTTGTGCCGGTCTTTGTTACATCCTTCACCGCCCGGAATGTGGTACTTGTATTTTGCCGTTTCCAGCGTGTCAAGGTCTTCTTGCGAAGTGTTAATGTAAAGGACAGAATACCCCTTATTTTCAAACAGGCGACCGATATTTCCCCCGGCCTGGCCCACTGCTACAAAAGCAATCTTATTCTTCATCTGTTTCCGATCTCCTTTCAAAAAAATCTTTCAAAATGTTTTCACGATCCGTCAATTCAGAATCGACCATGTAAAAGATCAGGTTCGCGTCGTTTTCCAGCGGCTTGACAACCGTTCCGTAGAACGTCATTTGTTCCCCGTCCGCAAGATAGATCGCAACATTTCCCGTCGTGCTGTAAGGAACGCGCTTTTCTCCGATCACGCGCGCGCCGGTCAGCACGGCTTCGACGCCGTTATATTCATACATCCAGTTCCCGATCGGCTGAAGCGTGGCGTCGAAATTAAGTGTTCCCTGGACGGTTATCAATTCGCCCGTGTAATCGTCCTGATACTGGATCGTTGCGAACTGATAACCTTTATAGGGCTTTATTCTTTCCGCCTGTAACGCGCGGATTTCCCTGTCTTGCGCTACTGTGATAACCGCAAGCGCGACGACCATGATCCATGAAGTCAACAAAAGACTTTTGAAAAATATTTTATGTTTCTGCATTTCTTTCCCTTTCCAGAATCTGAACGCCCTCTTGCGTAATGTAGAACGTCGCGGCGCGGCCTTCCTTCAATCCTTGCGCTACAAGCCCGGCACATTCAAATTCTTTGATTTTTTTGTAAATCGTGTTGTCCTTGTATTCAAATTCTTCTTCATCCACTATTTCGCTAACCGCCATAGCTGACAAGCGGCTGTTCGCCCCGTTCTGGCGAAGAATCGAAAGAATTATGAAGCCGAGCCTATTCACTGTATCACCCTTCTTTCATTTCGGATTTACTCTGATATTCTCTGATAAACTCTGATTAACTCTGATTAAATCGGATTTATTCTGATTTACTCTGAATTAAATCAGGCCGTCTTTCCGCGATAACTTCTTCAAGGCTCTTTCCTTCCAATGTGCGGACGATCTTTTCACTTCCACACTTCGGACATTTGCAATCGCACGTACAGGACAAGTAAACGTGTCCGCAATCCTGACAGACGTTATTCCAGAAGGCGTCAATGATATATGTCACGCCGTCGCTGTACGTCTTATATCTGTTATAGTTATAACCTTGCACATAAGCCCCCTATTGACAAAAGCCCTTGTTTTGTCTACAATTATTAAAGGCTTTGCGTTATCGCGGGGCCGGTTCGGGGGATAGCGGCTGATTCCCGTCATGTGTGCTATCCCCTTTATGCTGTCTTTTCCGGGGCCGGTACTGACAAGCGTTCCGTCATGATCCCGACTTCCAGCTTGTCAAGGGAATCCGCCAGGGCTTTTTCAAGCTGATCCGGCGTCGTGATCCCATAGGCCCGCAACGCTTCCTTCAGTTTTCCGGCATCCGGATTTCTGATCCTTTTCATTCTCCCACCCCCTTAATAGTACCGATCCGGGGCCAGCACATGAAACCATGTGTTGTCACGCTGGACGATCAGATCGGCCCGAAGGAATTCTTCTTCGCGTGTGTCTGTGGCGTCGTCGGCCGTCATGCCTTCGTCGAAATACCCGGCGCGCGGTAAGGTCTTCGTTTTCCAGTTTGCCTTCAGGATCGTGAATTTGACGCCGATTTCTTCCCGGTAAATTTTTCCGTCTTCCGGATCGGGCGGAAGCTGGCGAAGATATGTCGTCTTCCGGACGTAATTGACGCGCCGCGGGAAAATCGTGATCTTTGTGTTCATTCCCAGCCTGTTCATATACGTGATGAAAAAATCAGCGTACAGTTTTTTGTTTTCGTCCGTAAGATCGGAATAACCTTCCGTTTCCGTAATGTCAAAATTATGTATTGCCTTTATGTCGTCCGGCGTCCGAAGCCGATAATCGGTCAGCCCGCGCGATTCATAAAGTGAACACACTTCTTTATAATTCCGCCTGTTTGTAGGCTTCAGCATTTACAAAACCCCCTTTTCATTTAATGCCATACAGATATTTTCAGGACTTTTCCCGAACGTCAGGTCTATCAGATAACCGGCGTATACATGGGCCATGTCGTCGATCGTTTTACACTCCGAATAATCGTAACCGGCCGCCAGTGCTTCGATCGTCGTTTCCGTGAACGCAAGCTGTTTCAGCGGAGACTGTTCGCGTATAATCCGGATCAGCCTGTTTCCGACGTCTTCCCCGGCTACTTTTATTAACCTTGCGTCGGCTTCGTCCTGTTCGACCTGTGCGCGCGCCGCGGCGACCGCGGACGCGTTCCAGTCATACATTTTTACTTCCCCCTTGCGCGTCGCTGTCTTTCACGTCGAACAAATACGCTGAACGATACGCAATATTTCCGTTGTCAAGTTTGACCTTGAAATAACAGGCTGATTCCTGGATCACTTTGTATTTCTTCCCGGCTGTCAGCCCGTAATCGTCCGTTTTTGATATAACTATCATTTTCTATCCCTCTTTTCTTTATAAATCATCCAGTTCAAGGATCATTTGTGATTCGTCTTCGGTTCCGCGCGACCTATCTGAAATCCACCATTCAAACCAGTCTTCAGGCGTTTCCATGCCTTTATATATCTGCAATCCTTCGGCCTTTCGCGTTTCGATTGTTTTCTTGAACGCATAAAGCCACATTTTTTTGAAACCCGGCCAGCGTTCAAATTCTTTTCGCCGCGTATATTCTCCCGCCATAGGGCAACCTATACAGCCCAGGCGTTCAAAACCTTCGTCGTATAGACTGCATTGCTCTATTTTCCAATAGCGGCTATAATTCCATATATCCGTTGTCGTCCAATCAACAATAGGATTGAACCTTCGTTCTACAAATTGATAGCACGTTTCAAATTCTCTCCGATTATCCGCATTGTCGAACGGCATTATTACAAAATCTTTTGCGCCTTTCATTATTTCAAGATCGTCGCGATTTTTTGCACGCTTGACGCTTTCATACTTTCGGACGCCGAATGAAAGGATCGCCCGCGCTTGTTCTGGAACGCGCCGTTCTTTAAGTTCGGCGCAACAATAGCGGCATTGCCGAAGCGGGGGAATTCTTCTTTCCGTCATAAGTTTTACAATGCTCTTTGACGGCGATATGTCATAAGTTAGATACCCCCCCTCTTTATACTTTTTGAAGTTTTCGCGCTGGAAATATACCAATTCAGGCGGATCAATGCCCGTTCCGGAATGAAGATAAAAATGTTTTACCCCGGCCCGCCTGTATAAGTGACCTAAAACGCGGCTATCTTTTCCCTCTGACGTACAAACGCAATATCCGCGCGGATCACTTTCGATCGCCAGCTTTTCAAAGTATTTAATTTTTTTTATTGCTTCTTCATCTGGCGGGCCTTTGAATAAATTCATTTGATATTCCATAAAATTTCACTGTCTTTCTTTATATTCTATCGTTCCTGAAAACGAACAACCTTTCAATCGTCCTGTTCCGGCTTGCCTTGTCAAGTGTCGTCACCGTTTCCATTTCCCATATACAGGAAAAGTCTTCCGGCGCGTTATACTCTGAACATACGACGATGTTTTTCCGGCTGATCCGGCGAACCCATTCCCAATATTGCGAATGATCGAATTCTTCGACATATTTTGTCGTTCCCTCATAGGGCGGATCACAATAAACCAGGCAATTTTCACACTGGACGTCGGCGAATGAACGACAATCGAATTTCACGTCCAGCATTGCCGGGGCCTGTTTCAATACGTTTCTGACGGCTTCGTCGTAATAGTTCCGGAATGTTCCGATCTTCGTCTTCACGATCCCGGCATACCCACCGAACCACTTTGCGTTATATGTAGCACAAAACCCCGCCAGCGCGACCACTTCCGGCCGGAACAACTCTTTCCGATCCTTTATCAACTGATAAAGTTCTTTTGAAATGTCTATCCCGGAAGGATTCCAGCCCCCTTGAATAGCTTTCCAGAATTCGATCAGATAAAAATTGTTGTCGTAGCCGATCCGGTTTTTACAGATAATCTTTTCAATCGAATTACCCCCCCGACGAACGGTTCGACGTATGTTTCAATGTGATTCGCGTCGATCATGTCCTGAAGGATCGGAACAATAAATTTACTGATCTTCGCTTTGCTTCCGACATATTTCATTGATACACGCCCTTCTTGCCTTTTCCGGAACCCTGACGCCGCCGCAATTCGCGGATCAGTTCCTTTGTTGACGTTTCGGAAATCGCCTTTCGCCGATCCGCATAGCTTTTCGGGATCACTGGATTCTTTTGTCGCTTCAGACAATCGTTTTCAGTAAGGTCAAACAGATTGAAATTCGCTATATTTCTAAGTGTGAATTTATCCTGTATCACCCACCACATATTGTTTAGGTTGTGATACACGCGGCCGCGGCGGAGATAGCCGTCATAATCGCGGAAATACTTTATTTCCCCGTTCCTGATCTGTTTCCCGTCGCGATCCGTTCCGTTCACCCTTTCGACCGTCTGGCCGTCCAGATCGGACAAATTAAAGCCCATTGTTTGTTGTTCCTTGTGCGGGCTTCGGACATAATCATATTTGATCCGGTCTTCCGCAAGCCGATAATGTTCTTGCGTGTCGTTCTTGACTTCTATTTCGGACACAAGGAACCGGCTTATTTTCCGTAGATAAAGCTGACACTTCATCCGCGTCAAGTACGGCATTTTTGATAATTTGTCGAAATCATACCGGCCGCCGTGCGGATTCTCATGAACGACATTTTGATAAAACATAATTTCAAACCCGGCCGGATACCTGTTTGAAACGAATTCCAGTTCGTCAAGCTGGCCGTGAAAATAGTCTTTCCGGATTATCTGTTCAACGCTTTCGTCGTTTTCTACCGTGAAGCCGCAATCCTTCAGCATATTAAAAACGCGATAAAGAATTCCGTAATGCTTATATTCCTTCTTTTCGCCCGGACTGATCCGTCCGCCGCTCCAATAGCTGATTGTCGTGTCGTAGATATTGAATGATTCCATAGCTTCGCCCTTTTCGTTCTTTGCTTTTTTAAGTATCACATTGCCTGATTGCAGTCAGGCCCGGCCGTCATTTCAGCGTGATTACAACTTCCGTCCATGAATCGACTTTCATGAACTTCGGTTCCAGATCATGTTTTGTCAGCCATTCAGAAATTATGTTGTCAACGGCCGTGTTCAATTCCTGAACCCATTCTTTCGGAATACCGGAAAACCAATCGCCCGCCGCGTCGCCGAATTCATAGTCAACCGCCTGTTCTTCCAGCGTTTCCAGAATGTCGCAGTAACTAGAGAATTCCGGCTTGTGTTCCGTACATTCTCCGACGTATACCGTACATTCAGGGCCAGCCGGGAACATAGCGTCCGGATTCCCTTTCGCTTTCCTGTATTCGTCAAGACGATCCTGAAGTTCCAATGTAGCCGCAATGATCGCCGATCCGATCGTTTCCCCGGCCACATTGAAATATTCTTCGTCCAGGCTATAAGCCCACATATTCACGCCCCCTATTCCGCCGCTTCTTCAAGATAGCCCTGGATTTCCCCGAACGGTTCTTCAAAATCATCGAACCTTGAAAGGGCTTCGTCCAGGCTTTCGCAAGCTGATTCAGCGCGTTCATACCGTTCGCCGGATTGCATATTTTCCGGGATATTGTCCTTGTATTCTTCTTCTTCGTCCTTGATCTGTTCGATTTCGGAACGAATTTCTTCTAACATGGGCTGAATATCGTCCAGCCGCGCGATCACGTCATTGATCCGCTTTCTTCTTTCTTTATTCATCGAAATTATCCTTTCCCGGCCTGGCCCTTCGGTCAGGCCGTTTGTGTTGTTTTTGCTTCGCCGGGATTGTGACAACGCGCGTACATCATCCCCGTTTCAATGCCGTTCATGTATGCCATGATTGCAAAACTAACGAAATCGCGGCGATCTTCCGGAATTTTCACAAGAAGTTTACACAACCCATTTGCGTTGCTGACCTGATCCGGGGAATAATCTTTCAGATTTGACATTTATTTCGCCCCCTTTCTATGTTTTTTATTGCCATTATTCAGTTGTCAAGGTTCGTTTGTATTGCCTATGTCATAATCATATACTACCATCGGCATATTGTCAAGTACTTTTTTATTCCATTGTCATTTTTTATTGACAACGGAATATTTTAGTGTTATTCTATGCGTAGAAAGCGAGGTGAATAAAATGAATATCGGAAATAGGATCAAGAAATTGCGGAAAGCCCTTGATCTGACACAAACTGAATTCGCAAATAGAATCGGTTCAGTTCAGAACACAATTACAAGGTATGAAAATAATCAAAGAACGCCTTCATCTTCTATCATTACCTTAATTTGTAAAGAATTCGGCGTTCGCGAAGAATGGTTACAAACAGGCGAAGGCGAAATGTTCAAGCCTAGCCCTTCGGACGTTCTTGATGAACTGGCGCAAAAATATGATCTTTCTAATGCCGCGTATGTCATGATTGAAAAGTTTATCGGGCTTCGCCCGGAAATTCAGAATGAAATATATGGATTTTTCCGGGAAGTTGTGACGGCGATTGAATCAGACGACGTTGATCCGTCCGCGGCGGCGATCGGTCAGAGCGTACCGATCCGCACATTTTCGGAAGATCATATCATGGAAACGATGAAACGCGTCCGCGGCGGCCAGCAAGATATTTCAGAAGAAGCGGCCGAAAGGATCAGGCGCGAAGCGGAAGATTACCGTCAGGAATTAGAACTTGAAGCAAGACAGGCGGAAGGATTGTCAGCCTTCGGCGACGACGCCGTGAAAAAGAACGCGTAAAGTTAAAGGGGGATCATAAGATATGAATATCAGAAAATTTACTGCAACTATTCTTTCGGCGGCTCTGCTTCTGGCCCCGTGTGTGTATGCTTCCGCGGAAGATACGACCGCGCCGCAGTCTGAAGAAGCCGCGCAAACATCTGTCATATTCGACAGTGACACGAAGAAACTTGAATGTAACGGTTGTGTGATTATCAGCGATTACCAGAACGCGCCGACTGCGCTTCTTGTCATGACGTACACAAACAAGACGGCGAACGCGAATTCTCCGATCTTTGACTGTTTTCAGACGGTATTTCAAGGCGGCGTATCTCTTAACACGACCGTCATATCCGATCCGAACTATGTAACATACGTAAACAGTCAAATGACGCAAGTAAAAGACGGTGCTTCCGTTACATACGCCGTTCCGTATCTACTGAATGATACATACACAAACCTTGAAGTTGAATTCAAAGACGCTATTTATAACGGAAATTCCTTCGCGTTGAACATCAGTCTTCCGGCGGACGCTGGCGGAAATGCAGAATCGGAACCGGCTTCCGAAGTTGACTGGCAAACGAAGTATAATGAACTGTTAGAACAATATAAGATTCTGGAAGAAAAATATAATGCCCTTGTTTCGCAGACAGAAGGCAACTGAAATTACACATATTACAACAAAATAAAAAATGACGGCCAGCGTCTGCAAACACTGACCGTCGTTTACCAGCTTGACCGGATCGGGCAATCTGATACTTAAATAAGCAAACTAAGTATATCACGAAAGCCCGAAAAATGCAACGGGCTTTCTTTTTATACCCTTTTTCCGGCCAGGCTGAAGAAAGGGGAAGCCATGAATAGAAATAAGACGCGGCGCGCGCCTGGCGAAGATGAAGCGGCCCTGTATGTCCGCGTGTCCACGCGCTACCAGGTAGACAAGGACAGTTTGCCTTTTCAGCGGAAGAAACTGAAAGAATATTTGAAATTTTTAGGAATCACGCGCTTCACGATCTTTGAAGACGACGGATATTCCGCGAAGAACACTGACCGGCCGGAATATCAAAAAATGATGTCTGGAATACGGCGGGGCCAGTTCACACACCTGATCGTCTGGAAGGTTGACCGTATTTCCCGGAATCTTCTTGACTTTGCTGAAATGTATGAAGAACTGAAAAAGCACGGCGTCACGTTCATTTCGTTGAACGAACAATTTGACACGTCAACCGCGATCGGCGAAGCCATGCTGAAGATTATCCTGATCTTCGCAGAACTCGAACGTAAAATGACCGCTGAACGTGTCATGGGGATTATGCTTGACCGGGCCGAAAACGGCCTGTGGAACGGCGGACACATTCCGATCGGTTATCGCCTGGACGAAGGCGACGCCTTCCCGGTTCCGGACTGGAACGGCGAAGCGGAACTTGTCAAAATGATTTTCGACAAATACGAAGAAACCCGATCCACAACGCAAATTGCGCGTATGCTGTACCGCGACGGAATCCGCGGACGGCGCGGCGGAACCTGGACGTCGAAGGTCATACACGACATGATCCGGAACCCGTTCTATATAGGCACATACCGCTATAACGTCAGGGAAACGTCGCGCGGCACGATCAAGCCTGAAAGTGAATGGATCGTCCGGAAGAACAATCACACGCCGATCATATCCGAAGAACAATTCGCGCGCTGTAATAAGATCATGGACAAAAACGCTTCCAGGAACACGGCGGAATTCCGGAATTGCTACACACACACGTTCGCCGGGCTTCTCCGTTGCGGCACGTGCGGCGGCGGCTTCATCGTGACGAAGGACAGGCCGCGCGAAAACGGATTCCGGCCGTCCGTGTACCGTTGCACGAAGCAATCACACACGCTTGACTGTGACGGGAAAACGATCAGCGAAACGATCCTGGGGCCGTTCGTGCTGAACTATGCCGCAAACATGACGCGCGCGCAGAAGAATTTTGACAAGATCACGACGCCGGATCAGCTTGAAAGGGAATTGCTTCGCGGCGACGACTTCCTGAACATTGTCGGGATCGAACGCCAGGGCTTGAACGAAATGTTCGCGGCGTTGTCTTCCGGGGCCGCTGGCGGCGGCCGGTATTTCCCCGAAATCCTGGAAGCGGACGGCGGCGGCCAGGCTGACGGCGTGGAATATGAAATTCTGAAGGCGGAAAAGGAAAAGGCGCAACGGGCCGCGGATCGGCTCATGGAACTATATCTTTTCGATCCGGAAAGCATGACGGCGGAAGAAATGTCCGCCAGGCGAAAAGAGATTCAAAAGAACATTCATGATATACAGGAAAAGATCGACGCGCTGGACGCTCCGGCCGGGCCGGACGCCGCCGACCTGTCGTTCATCAGGAAGGCGTCGGCGTTCCTGATAAGTCAGAAGATCATGTCGCGGAAGCACATTGATTATATTGATCTGGCCTTGCAGATCGACAATGAAATATTAAAGGACTTCTTCGCGCAAATTATAGATCACATTACCGTGAAGGACGGCCGTATTCAGGAAATCACGTTCGCGAACGGCCTGACGCATAGATTTATATACCGGAACAAATTTCAACAGGAATGTCCGAAATGCGGCGGCCGGATCGGGCTGACGTTAGGCTGTCGCGTCCGGTCTATAACCTATCAAGGGAAAATGTATCGAAGAATCAAAGTAGGCGATCCGGGCGATCCGTTCGCCGGGAAGAAGAACGCGATCTGTTATGATTGCGCCGCCAGGTTCGGCCGACGCCATCACTTCGGCTGTGAAGCTGAAATCTGCCCGATATGCGGCAAACAATATATATCATGCGAACATTTTCCGGGGAACAAAAAGGGCGGTCAATGACGGCCGCCTTTTTCGTTCCTGGATATTCTTTCATCAAAGTTTCGCTGAATCTCATTGTATTTCTTCCGGAATTCGTGCTGTTTTTTCTTTGGTAACTTTTCAAAACTCCCGTTCGGGAAGAATTTTTCAATGTCCAGCTTCAGAAAATAGAACATTTTGATTTCCCCGTTCAATTCCAATTATGATATTTCCTTTCTTCGATAAACTCATGAAGAAGCCGCGCGTGTTTTTCAATGTCGCTTTCATAATGTTCGATCATTGCCTGAATTTCATCACGATCCACGCCGGGCCGCTTCAATATTTTTCTAAAATTTTCCGACATGATAATCGCGTCCAGGATCACGACTTCGTGTTCGTGCGCTTCCTGAAAATCCTTTGCCGCGTGGATATATGATTCCAGCGTCGCAGATTGCGCGCCTAATCCGGATATAAAACCGGGAATCTGGCGAATGTCCGCCAGCATATTTTCAATGACTTTTTCGTGTTCCTTTTTCATTCCGACCTTCCTTTCGTTTCCGTATGAACCTAAACCGGCACGTTTTACACGCGCCTTTCTTCCTGTCACGACATAGGAAACATTCGTCAATGATACCCATTGAATAAAGGTCTACAAGAAGCATAATCAGGAACAAGAAAATCGCGATCGCGAATAGAACGATCAGGACGACAAGCGCGATAATCATTGTTATGATCTGCAAAATCACCATATTTCAAGCCCCCTTTATTCGCCGGGAAATGCTTGAAATTAAAGGCTTCTTTCATGTTCTGTTATACATTTACAAACGGACAGCCGAACGTCTGAATACAGGCCGTCGGCCGCCGGCCGTGCTCCTTATCAAACGCGTCCACCCACCGCCGGCAT
>CANQRR010000036.1 GCA_947626285.1 uncultured Lachnospiraceae bacterium | reverse complement strand
TTGCTATACCTTCTTACGGGTCAACATCTCTTCGCCCAACTTCTCAAATTTAGACTTGACTTTTAATAGTTAGTCTCTAAAAAATGGAATTCCACGATCAAGCAGATCTTCGACAAAAACACGCTTACTTGAGCCAACTTCCGAAACATCTTCTAGTTGTCTGGTTTTCCATCCTTTAGGATTGACTTTGCAATCACCAAACATCTCGACAAATCGGGCTTTGATGAGCTTGTCCAGCTTTGTGAGCTGCTGATGATATAAGGCAATAAGCTTTTCGGCTTCCTCCAGTTGATTTATTACGGCGTCTTGTTCTGATAGAGGGGGAAGATCCAAACTGATTTTGAGTAGATTTGCTTTTGTCAGGCTTGGAATAGTGACAGTAGTATTCAGTTTCTCAAAATCGAAAGAACGGCAAAAAAAGTATAGGTACTTTGGGCGAAGCATTTCTTGATTGGCAACAAGACCGAATGCTGTATCGACGTTCCAAAATGCGCGATCGACAAAAATTGGGTTATTGATGCTGCCTTTTCTCCCCAACACAATGGTATTAGGAGGACATATGTACCTATCAGCATATCCCATTATACCACCGCTTCCATAGATGGGATATGCTCCTGATGGGTTCTCCACATCTTTTTGGCTGCGGCCATTATATATTTCTAAGATTTCTGCAAAAGTCTTGACCATATCGCCCTCACAAATCCGAATTGAGCAGTTTTTCCAACTCGTCCATCGTCTTGCCTATCTCTTCTTCCAACGCACGCAGTTCTGCCATGATCTCGCTGGTGGGCGGGTACTCCACAGGGGCGTACTCCGTCTTTTTATACTTGTTGATGGAGAGGTCATAGTCGTTGCCGGCGATCTCGTCCTTGGGGACCAGGAAGCTCTGGTCCGTGCGGGCGCGGGACTCCTCGGCGGCCAGGTCGTGGAACCGGGCCACGATGTCGGGGATGTCGTTTTCTTTCGTGGGCGTGCGCTTGTCGTCCAGGCTGAAGCCATCGGCCCGCATGTCGTAAAACCAGACCTGATCCGTGCCGCCGTGGCCGGTCTTCGTGAACACCAGCACGGCGGTGGACACGCCGGCATAGGGCTTGAACACCCCGGAGGGCATGGACACCACGGCCTCCAGGCGGTTGTTCTCGATGAGCTCCTTCCGGATGGCCTTGTGGGCGGTGGAGGAGCCGAACAGCACCCCGTCCGGAACGATGCAGGCGCAGCGGCCGCCCACCTTCAGCATCTGCAGGAACAGCGCCAGAAACAGCAGCTCCGTCTTTTTCGTCTTGCAGACCTTCAAAAGGTCCGTGCTGACGATGTCCGCGTCCAGGCTGCCCTTAAAGGGGGGATTTGCCAGGATGAGGGAATACTTGTCCCGGTCTGGGTTCTGGTCGCTGAGGCTGTCCCGGTACTCGATGAAGGGGTTGTCCACGCCGTGGGTCATCATGTTCATGGCGCCGATGCGGAGCATGGTCCGGTCCATATCGTAGCCGTGGAACATGTGGTTCATGTAGTGGTCCTTGTTCTGCCGATTGAAAAATACATCCGCCTTGCGGTTCTCCTTCAGATAATCGCTGACGGCCACCAGAAAGCCGGAGGTGCCGCAGGCCGGGTCGCAGACCGTGTCGTCCGGCTTGGGCTGGAGCATGTCCACCATCATGCGGATGATGTGCCGGGGCGTGCGGAACTGGCCGTTGACGCCGGCGGTGGAGAGCTTGGACAGCAGATATTCGTATACGTCGCCCCGCACGTCGGCGGACTGGACCTGCTCTATCTGGGCATAGATGCCGTCCATGGCCGTGACCACCTTGTCCAGGATCAGCGGCGTGGGCAGCTTGAAGATGGCGTCGGACATGTACTTGGAATAGGCGCTCTCCTTGTCCCCGTGCAGCTCCTTGATGAAGGGGAACACCCACTCCTGGACGACGGCGTACATCTTCCCAGCAGGGAAGTCGTGGAACGTGCTCCACTTGAGCTGGCCGCCGTCGACAGTCCGGCCGCCGATCTGTACCTCCGGGGGGAAGAGGCTCTCGTAGGGCAGGCCCAGCATGGCGCTCTCCTTGGCCCGGAGGCTGTCCGCCTCGTCCAGGTCGTGGATGAACATGAGGTAGGTCATCTGCTCGATCACGTCCAGGGGGTTGGTAAGCCCGCCGGTCCAGAATATCTCCCAGAGGCTGTCGATTTTGTTTTTCAGTTCGCCTGTTACCATGTCAGTCTCTCTCCCTGTTCCAAGTGTATGCGGTGTAGCGCCCGCCGCCCAGCTTGATGACCTGGCCGGACTTCACCAGCTCGTTCAGCGCCCGCTGCACCGTGATCTGGGCGATGTCCGGGCATTTTTCCATGACCTCCGCTTTGGTGATCTTCCCCAGTGTCCCCTTGATGATCTCCCGCACCCGGTCGGGCTTGGAAAGCTCTGGGTCGGTCAGAAGCTGTGCCCGGCTGTCGAATTCCCGATAGGCCGCCGCCACGATGCCCAGCATATACCGGGCAAAGGGGGCGTAGTCGTTTGCGCCCTCATGCCAGCCGGCGGAGCTTTCCTGCAAAGCCTCGTAATAGGTCTCTTCGGACGTCTCAATGAGCCGCTCGATGGAGATGTATTTCCCTACTGCATAGCCTGCTCGATAGAGGAGCAGCAGCGTCAGAAGCCGGCTCATGCGGCCGTTGCCGTCGTTGAAAGGGTGGATGCAGAGGAAGTCCAGAATGAACATGGGCATGAGCAGCAGCGGGTCCAGGGCTGGGTCACGCAGAGCCTTGTCGTATGCTGCACACAGCCGATCCATGTCCTCGGATGTTTCCCACGCGGGGACAGGCTGGAAGCGCACGGCCTTGTTCCCGGCGGCGTCCGTTTCCTCGATGATGTTGTCGGAATTTTTGTAGTGACCGCCAATGGAGAAACCGCTGTATTTATAGAGGTCCCGGTGGAGCTGCAAAATGACGGAGGACCGCAGGGGGATATAGTCATGGCTTTCATGGATGGTAGCCAGAACGTCCCTGTACCCGGCGATCTCCTTCTCGCCGCGGGTCTTGGGCATGGTTTTCTCCCGCACGATCTTCTTCAGCCGCTCGTCCGAGGTGTAGATGCCCTCGATCTTGTTGGACGCTTCTGTGCTCTGGATCTTGGCGATCTCCACCAATTGGATGAGCGTGTCCTCTTTGGCGGCCATGAGCTTGGCCTGCTCGCCTTTGAACTCGTGGATCTGGGAAAGCAGCGCCACAATGTCGGGGGAGAGAAGAGCGTCGTATCTGCTGATAAAGTCGTAATTACGCATGAAATCACCTGGATCAAAGATAATGTTGCATATAGATTATACAACCATAGATATATTATCGTCAACAATTAATTATATCATTATCGAAAAAAATGATATAATTAAACATCTCAAAAAATAAGAGCCGCCGGCTGCTCGGTGGCGTCTTTGCTATTAAATGTTTCGTATAAAGTGCTGTCAAAACGTGGTCAAATGGATATAAAGAGCCCCGGGAGCCTTGCACCGCAAGGCTCCCGGGGTTCGTGCAATCATTCCCACTCGTCAAGGAGAAGATGATTCTAAACGCTGTTGTTTAGATGTTTTGACTTCTCTTTATATGATTTGATACCGATCATCCAACGATCGCGGTGTTGCTGAGCGGATATTATCAAATTTGTATCAGGGGGTATCGCAGGGGTAATCTTAATGTCTTACTATGTGGATTCGGAAGAATTATTAATCCCAAATGAAGATATTCGAGAGTCAATCTTTTTTATAAGTTGCTTATACGAAAGAAGATAGGGTATTTCGTATGGATATAACTTTTCTTCGTCTATTGGGAGTTCAATTTTAGTAAGCATTGACTTCAAATCACATAAATCGCTATTTGTAAGACTACCGCTATCAAGTAAATTATTAACACTGGAAACTAGTGCAGAAATAGAGCATATATTGCCATAACGCTCTGCTCCAGCTAATTTCGTGTATTCATCGGTTTGTGGTAAAGAATTGTTCCACACGGCAAGCTGCTTTTTCCCTTCAATCTCTGCGCTGAGCTTCATTATAGCTTGTGATGTTTCTGCATCACGTTCTTTTAAGGATTTTTCGATTTCTAGGCGAATGTCTTTTTCTGATTTTTTGTTGCTTCGATAGTTTATGTAAGCAATCAATATAGGAGATAAAAGCAGGGCGAAATCCTTTATCGCCGTTAAATAATTATTCATATAAGTAAATCTTCTCCGTTAGACTTCAATTATTGCATTATTAAATAGGTCCTGTAGTAGATTTGTCACGCCCTGAGCGGATTGGATGGTGGCGATCATCAGAAGATCGCCGTCGATTTCAGCAAAGTTCAGCATATAGCCAGCGTTTTGTGCCAGCTGAGACAGAAATACACGCTGCGTTCTGCCGTTGCCCTCACGGAAAGGGTGAAGCATATTCGTAGAACAATAGAAGTCTACCAAGGCGTCCACAAATGAACCCTTTGCCAACCCACGAAGGAAGCTCTGCTCTTTGAGATACAAGAACACCCTGTCTGCCTGTTCACTTATTTTCTCTGCGGGGCAGAAGACGGTTCCCTTTTTGCTGATGTTTACATCGCGCACTTGCCCAGCCCAATCGTAAAGGTCGGCGAACAGAAAACGGTGGATCGCTTTGTAATGCTTAAAGTCAAATGTATCTTTCTCCGGCGCGTTCAGCCATTGGGCGCTCTTTGCAGCGGTAAGGGTACCTTCGACTTCACTCAGGGTCGCTTCGTCATGAATATCAAATTTGTTGATAAGGACTGTGGTTCCCGGATAGCAGTTGGCGGAAATCGGATCGATGCTGTAAGCCATGTTACTCAGCCTTCTTCAATTTGCGCGCGGTTATCTCACGCACCAGCTCGGGGACAGAAACTCTGCCATCCAAAAGGCGCAGACAATCCTGCCGGGTCTGTTCTGTTACCTCAAAACCCTCCATCTTGGTAGAGGCGAGGGAAGAATCCAACGCAAGTTCACGGGAAAAGGTGTTCTGCATTATAAATACCCCCCAATTCAAGCAATCATAGTATATTGCTTTCGCTAAGAAAACGCAAGAAAGGAAATACATAACACTTGCTGTTGTTATAATCCGTGTACTACTTCTTGATTTAAAATGCGCTTGCGTTCTTTCCAGTCAGGCATATAGTTGCTTAAGAAAATATAAAACTGTTTGCTATGATTAGGATAAAGAAAATGTACTAACTCATGTAGAACAACATAATCAATATATGGCATTCGAGCTTTAATAAGGTAGAAGTTAAAAGTTACAATGTGACGAGAGACACTGCAGCTGCCCCATAGAGTGCGCATCTTACGAATGAAAATGCGAGGCTTATCGATGCCATACTTTTCAATAACAGGATACCAATAATCAACACGATCGTTTAAAATCTTTTCTGCTTGTTTTCTCCACCATGTCTCGAATTGTATCCTAATCTGTTCCTGGTTAGAGGGAGAAGAAGTAAACAGATGAATGGTTTTACCTTCCAGTTGAGTTTGTTTGAAATTACACTCAGAAACAGAGAATACCATATCCTCGCCAAGTAACTTAACGGAATAGCCACTTCTAATCTCTGTGGTCGCAGCATATCCAGATGTTTTTTGAAAGATATCTAGCTTTGTTTCTATCCAAGCGCTTTTCTCAACCAAAAAACTTTCTGCCCACTCGTATGGAACTGAAATTGGAAGAGATAAAACGACGGTTTGTTCAGGATAAACTTTTAAACGGCAGGTTTTCATCTTCTTTCTGTCAAGCTGTACTTCAATTATCCGTCCAGATGACGGAAGTTTGATAGATACGCTTTCCATGATTAGTATCCTCGTTTAGCAACCATCAATACCTCATCAATGATGATATCGATCGTGTCTAGCGGCCAATCCAAATGATTATCTTCAATATAGTCGAATAGCATATCATCCAGAGCCTTTTTTATATTACGGTGGACTATAACATTATCTCGCCAGTCGCGCTTGGCATATGTGGCTATAATGCTCTTTGCTTTCAGTGAGAGTATACCCATTTCTTCGGAAGGCTTGATTTCTTTGGCACCCAGTGTTTTTTTGATCCCTGTGCAGATGGCTCCGTAGAATGATTTTGCGTCACTGTCGTCTACTATGTTGGCCGGGTATTCACCAGCGTTGCGGCCAGTACGGTAATCCTCAGCCATTTTTTCCATAGAAGATAAGTATTTTTCGCTGTCACGCTCTGCAAGGTACTCTTCAATTGTTCTGTTGATCCGCTCCATAAAAGTCATATACTGGATGGGATCGATGTAACGCTGGCTTTCTAGCACTTCTACCTGTCGAGTCTGAATGGCCTCTGCTTTTGCCTCGTTAGAACCGAGTTTTGCCAACTGCTCCTGCATTTTCTCCTTGTTGGAAATGTCCAGAGGCTCTATTATGATTTTAGCATCTTCCGCATTGACATATGTGTTCAACAGTTGGCGGATGCCATCTTCATAACGGGAAAAATCAACCGTATCGTTAAAACGTAAGGAAACGCTATCTTTAAGTTTCTTAAAGAACAGATAATCCTTTCGATACTCCTCTGCTTTGTCAAATCCGACCGCATCAAAGAACTCATAGCTGGAATATAAGAAGTCAAGCATCTTTGCAAATGCGGCAAGCTTCTCATAGAAGGCCTTTCTGATGTCGTATTCGCGTAGACATTCCTGCCATACGTTTGCATTGCTTTCATCTCTGCTGGTTCCCTTAAAGATATCCCAAAGCTCCTGATAGGTTCTCTCCAGATGTTCTTTTTCTTCGTTAACCGTAGAAATCACGGATTGGATATCGTTGCTGTCGAACAGATCCATTCCGGACTGCTCGTCGCTATACAAATCCAGCGCAGAATTAAGCTTTTTGAAAATGCCTATATAATCAACTACAAGACCAAAATCTTTATTATCATACACTCGGTTTACCCGGGCGATTGCCTGTAGAAGGGTGTGGTCCTGAATTTTCTTGTCTACATACAGGACGGCAGCAACAGGGGCATCAAAGCCGGTAAGCAGTTTGTCCTTGACGATCAACAGGTCGATTGCCCCCTCTGGATCGACAAATTCTCCTGTTACTGAATCCTCGTATACGTCATAGTTATTCTTGTAAAGCGGATCAACCTCTTTTTTGAAAAAATCAGCGATGATCTGTAATGTTTGTGGTGTATTGGACTCGTCGTCGCCCTCTTTCGCTGTGTTGGGCGTGATCACAACGGCGGGCGTAATACCGCCAAGATCACGGAGCTTATAGTAAAGCTGCACTGCCTCAACGCGGGAGGAACAGGTAAGCAGAGCTTTGAAACCCTTTGGTTTTGCATAACTGAGAAAATGCTGATGCAAATCAAATGCGATCATATTCAAGCGTGCCTCGGTCTGGGCCAGCGCGACGAAACGACTATACTTGACTTCCAAGTCTTTCCGGGCTTCTTCGGACAGGCCAACCGTTATGTACTTCAAGTGTGCATTGATCTGCTCGCTTGTAACATGCTGCGGGATCACGCGGCCCTCGTATACAATAGGAACTGTTACTTTATCATTGATAGCGTCCTGTAGGGTATATTTGTCGATTGGCGGACCAAACTTGACATAGGTATCCTTTGCGGGAAGAATCTGCCGGCGGTCGTTTTTAGGGGCCTTTTTGATGAGAGGGGTACCAGTGAACGCGATCTTCACGGCATTAGGCAGAACGCGGCTCATATAGAGGTTCAACTTTCCATATTGGGTCCGATGCCCTTCGTCGATAAAGAGAAATAGGTTGGGGCTGTCGTTGCAGTATTCTGACTTGACGGCAGCCTCAAACTTATTTACAAGCGCCGTAATAACGGTGTTGCCGTCATCTTGCAGCAACTCTATCAAGCCCTTGCCGGTCTTGGCGCGGTGAGGACTCATCTGGGTGTGAATAAAGTTATCGCGTATTTGTTTGTCCAGGTTTATTCGGTCTGTGACCATGATGAAGCGCGGTCGTCTGATCGGACTGCTTGGGCGCATACTCTCGCGGATGATCATCTTGGTAAGCATGATCATAGTCAAGGTTTTGCCGCTGCCCTGGGTATGCCAGACAACGCCGCTACGCGTATCCTTACCGTCTTGAAGCAAGATACGGGCCATACACTTCTTGACGGCAAAATACTGTTTGTAGCGGGATATTTTTTTAATACTGTTGTCATAGATAATGAAGTTGCGGATCAAATCCAGAAGCCGCGCGGGATGCAGAAGGGATACCAATGCCCGATCCTGCTCCTTGATCTGCCCATCCGGGGAGCATTTTCTGCACCAGGTATCCTGCCACTCTTTTTCGTCCTCATGCCAAGAAACAAAATGTCGGGCGGGTGTGCCGCAGGTGCCGTACAGGACCTTGTCAGGATTGACAGCTAGAACGAGTTGCGTATAGCGAAATAGCTGGGGAATATAATCTTCTTGCCAGTTGCGGATGTTTTGGGCCACCCCCTCTATCACATCTATACGGGAACTTTTGCATTCCATCACGACAAGGGGGATGCCGTTCACAAGTACGACAATGTCCGGACGGGCAAATTTCCCATTGGCCCGCTCGACCTCAAACTCGTCTGTTACTTGGAAGATGTTGTTCTCAGGGTGTTCAAAGTCGATATAGTTGATGTCAAAGGACTGACGCGTAGCATCGGGAAGCTCTTCTTCCAGGCTTTTGCCGGAACAGAGAAGATCATAAAACTCTTTGTTGGCGGAGAAAAGCCCAGATGCGCTGTTCTGCTCTACAGCCTGTAAAGCCCGAGCGATAGAGCCGCCGGAGAATTCTCTTGTTCCGCTCCCAAATGCATATTTTTGGTTTTCCAAGAATGTCTGTAGTTCGTCTTTGAACAAAACAGCCTTGCGTGATCCACGCTTTTGCTCGGCCTCGCTGCGGGGAATGATGGTATATCCAAGCTTTTCGATCACCTTCATGGCCCGATCTTGTGATTCGGGCCGTTCGTTAAAAATCGTATGGTCGGGCATATCGTTTCCTTCTTTCTGCATTATCACTTATGTATTGACCTGAACGATTCCGGTAAGGAGCAGTTGCATCAAAGACTTTTTCATTACTTTCATTGCATCCAGCTTCTGCTGATGAAGGGTGATAAGGTTGTCGAGGTGGTCAAAAAACTCTCCAATGCGCGTCTGTTCCTCCTTGGATGGGATGGCAACCGCCCCCATACAAAGTTTGTCATAGTAGAAGTACAAGCGCACTCCGCCTTCTTGAAACTGCTCTATCAATTTATGAAAATCGTTTGACTTGAACCAATGCCATAGGAACCTATCGTCAACCGTATCAACCGTCTTGAAAACCTCATATAGTGAGCTGACTATTACATTTTTATCAAGATCTTGATATCCAATGGATCCCACATTGATCCTCGCAGGGTTATACGCAAATGACTGCGGGGACACAATGTAGTACATTCGTTTGTCCGCTTCCCGCATTGTTCCCCCATTCTCAAACTTTTCATCCTGCGGAACAAAACCATTTTCGTTCGTGATGGAGTAGCTTTCAAGCGGAAGGTTATCTCTGTTCTTTACGCCTGCCGGATATGTTATCTCAGAAAATTTACGCTGTTCCCAAGGGGCAGTATAATTTGGAAAACGTATCCTTGGACATCTCTCGCCTTGCCGGGGAAACATATTTTGCAAAAAATAGTCTTTCTTGGCCTTGAACTCAACAGTTTGCCGCTGATACAGCGCGATGATTTGATCACATAGGGCCAGGACTTCGGAAACATTTTGTTGTTCTTTGGCAGGAGGAAGCACCAATGCCGAATTGAAAAAATCCTTTGAGGATACGTTCAACATCCCGTGATTGCGTGCGCCCTCTTGGGCGATCCTGTATATTTCACGATTGAACATTCCAGACTCAAAGTACTGCATATAAAAATCTGAATTCGTGCTTTCCTTTGGTTCAAAGCAGATATAGAGCGGAGAAACGATCCCTTTGTCGTATGCGTTCAGCCGTTTGATCGCACCGTAAGCATAATCAGATGAATAGCTCCGGTTGTATGCAAAATCGCCTTTATGCAGTAGGGAATAGTTGGCGGCGTCTTCGCTTGCGTACAGAGCGCCATAGTAGTCGAACTGACTGACCAGTCCCTGCTGCGCCGAAATAGTCAGTACGTTTTTATTGCTTTCAGTGTTTTTGCGGGTCAACCGGCTGAAGAGCGAACTGAAAGGAACAACATCCCAGTCTGAAGGAATGATGTATCCGCCGCTACGTTTATATCCCATTGGGATCCTGTTATTTTCTATTTTCTGTTTGATTTTTTTTGCACTCACAAAGTCCATAAACTGATACCTCTCCTTCCGGAGATTACTAGAATCCCAGTTCTTTTAAATAAGCATCCATTTGCGCCTCGGCCTCTGCGATCTCCCTTTTCAGCCGGGCGATATTTGCCTGGACAGCTTCAATGTCAATGAGTTCTTCTTCCTCGAAGGTATCCACGTAACGTGGGATGTTAAGGTTATATTCATTGTTCTTGATTTCATCCAGTGTGGCCACATGAGAAAACTTTGGGATATCCGTGCGGTTTTGATAGGCGCCGACGATGTCATCAATGTGCTTTTGTCCTAGCTCGTTTTGGTTGGTGGCTTTGATGTAACGCAGATTTCCTTCCTCATCCTTTTTGCTGGCATCAACGAACAAAACGTCCGTCGTTGTTCGTCCCTTTTTGAAAACCAGGATACAGGCGGGAATTGAGGTGCCGTAAAACAGGTTTTCCGGCAAGCCGATCACAGCGTCCAGAAGATTCTCTTCTATGATTTTCTGACGAATCCTTCCCTCTGCTGCACCGCGAAAAAGTACGCCGTGGGGGGCGACTGCGGCGATCCTGCCGTTAACGGAAAGGCTGGCGATCATGTGGAGCAAAAAGGCCCAGTCACCTTTACTAGCAGGAGGGACCCCCCAGTCAAAACGGTGATACTTGTCCAGAGATGGCTCCATCTTAAATTCTTTTTTGCCCTTACCACTGGACTCTCCACCAGGATTGAAGCCGGATGCCCACTTATCCTTGGAAAACGGCATATTTGCAACGATAGCGTCAAACAACAGGAGATTGCCGTCATTGTCCAGAAATGCTGGGAATGCCAAGGTGTCGCCCCAGGCAATCTGTGCATCGCGTATCTCGTGGATATACATATTCATCTTGGCCATAGCAACGGAGGAACCGTTGACCTCCTGGCCATAGATAGATACTTCGCTTACATTTTGCTTTTTTGCGGTTTTGATAAGCAGCGAACCGGATCCGCATGTGGGATCATAGACACGGTCACCTGGCTGAGCATCGACAATGCGGGCCATGATCTCAGAAACGGCAGGTGGAGTGTAGAAAGAGCCGGCCTTCTTACCTGCCATCTTGGCAGATTGGCCTATCATGTATTCATAGGCATCACCGATCACGTCTGCCGGGATTTCTCCCTTGCTTACCTCTATCATGGAAGGCCGGAGGTCAAGCGGTTCAAAATCCTCCAGGAGATCTCGAAGTATTGCATTTTTATGTTCGCGGGTACCCAGTGCGTTTTCACTATTGTAATCAACGGCACTTAGAACACCCGCCAATTGCGGGTGGTTATCTGCTTCGATTTTCCGCATGGCGGCGTTTATGATCTGGCCTATATCGTCGGCAAAGCGTTGTTCATACAAAGCCCTAAAGGAACACTCTTCCGAAATGGTGAACGGTAGGTAACGCTTTTGACGTTCAAAGCGAACCCCCTCGTATTGTTTCCTTAATTCTTCTACAGATTCTTCGTATGTGTCGCTCAGGTATTTTACAAACATCATGGGAAGAACATAGTCTTTATAATTTGCGGCGTCAATGGTGTCCCGCAGCGTGTCGGCACCGCGCATTAGTGTGTTCTCGATGTTAGCTTTGGATGTCATGGCATTTACCCTCCAAGGATTTTCTCAATGATACTGTCGGTCAAAAGACGCTCTTGTTGGATAAGGTCAAGATACATACGCTCTCGATTTCGGGTGGAAACGTCAATTTTGATTACTTTTTTCTGCGTTTCCATATCAGGGATATCAATTATCTCATCCAATACAGTCCGGAGCTTCACAGTCCTCTGAGCTGTGCCGCGCTCAAGCTTTTGAATATGCTCCTGCAATTCATCCTGCGCCAGACACAGGCGAAGATACTCGGGGAGGATCACTTTTTCATCTCTAACTCTGAGAACTGCCAATTGGGAAGGAACGAGTATGCCCACGCTTTGACTGTCGATCAGCACTGGGTGCAGAGGGGAAAAGAGCCGGATCACGACATCTTTGATTTGTGTGAACAGTGCGGACTCTAAAGGTTCCCTTGCAAAAAAAGTTTCCAGTTCCCCTTCGTTGACAAAGCCATTCCTCTCTAGCGCTCGCAGGTTCAGCCTTTTGTATTGAAAGGGACGGTCAATATCCGGAGGCGCTTCTTTTCTGCTTAAGACAAGCCCGCTCTGCGCTTGGGCAATGTCTGAGATTCTTGATTTCATTTTGACTCCAATATGACAGGGGCCCGCCTGTGGGGCGGGCCGGACTGTACTTAGTGTTTGTGGATCTCGGGGCAGCAGTACATACAACCATCGACCTGGGTATAGTACTTACGCGCTTCTCTGAGAGCCTCTTGCGATGTGGCAAACTCGCCCAGATAAATCCTGTTGTCGGCATTAGGCAGCCAACTACAGGTAGAACGGTGGACTTCGTGGTCGCCGTTCGACTGAGCGTTCTTGTTCACGTAGTATCTCATTGGCCAGACCTCCTTTTCGGAAAAGTACAAGCCCGCGTTGACAAAGGTTCAGATTTTTGATAGGATAGTACTGCAAAGATGTATGTCTGCGCGGGAAGCTTCTGGTGGCAGTGGGCGCTGCTCCCGGGAGCTTTTCTCTTGTCTGGGGACATAATACCATATGGCTTGCAGGTTGTCAATAGATTTTCATAAAATTTTGTCGTCATATTTTTGTGTGACGTTTTAACCAGCGCTTATCCCTGCTAAGCGTATATCACCTGCTCATACACAATCTCCTCGGCGCGGTGGCGGATGCTGTTCATGAGTTGCACCCACTGCATTTGGTCTGCGGCTTTTAGTTCTTCCGTTACCTGCTCCTGCTCTGCCATTTCATTTACTAACTGAAAGAGAAGAGAACGTGCCTGCTCGTCTACGGCCGCCAGGTGGCCGTTCAGCTGGCAGGTGGTGAGAAGATAGGAGTAGGTGCCGTGCCGGTGCTGCTCCAGGAATCGCAGGCGGCGCCGGCCCCACGCCCCTATGGGCTTTCTTCTTCGGCTGGTAGTGTTCTGTCCGGGACATAGTAATCCTCCTGGAGCGTGTAGATGGTGCCGGTCTGTTCGTCAACGTAGTGCTTTTTCATGTTCTTATCCGTCCTTTCAAAATCAATGTAGATTTGACTGCTATGTGTGAACCCGGATAGGGACAAAAAGAAAATAATCGTGTTTTATGGTAGCGGAATGGGTTTTGAAGTGAAAACTTATTTTGGAGGATTACACGATGAACAGACAAATTACTGATGAAATGACAGGCATTGGTTATATCCTGCAAGATGGCTATTATCTGCCCGATCTTGCGTTACTTGCTGAGAGAGAACAGCCCATAGGTATTTGGGGACAGCGGCGCAGGCGGTATTTGAAAGAGCATCACCGCATCTTGTACTACAACCTTCTCACTGCCTGCAAGCTGAGCGAGCACCTTGCCGATGTCGACCGGCAGGCAGAGGAATTGTTTTCCCGGTTGGTAAAACAGATGGCGGAACGTGAGGGCGTAACCAAAACGATCAAGGCGCAAGATTCGATGGCTTGGGTCGGACGAATGAACAGTATCCGCAGCAGGGCAACGGAGATTGTCAATAGTGAACTGATTTACAGTTAAAGCCGGACGGCGGCGGGGAGCAATCCTTGCCGCCGCTTTTCTGCGGATAACGGTAGAAAAAGTCATATTTTCATGCTATAATAAAACCTGACTTCCGTCGTTTTTCTTAAAACCTAGTACTCAATCGTTAATCAGCATGCAGTTTTCGAAGAGATTGTCGATTTCAGCTTTTGTCAGGTATAGGGCGTCAAGGTTGGCCAGCCCGGTCACGGCTTTGAGTTTTTCATTCACGGCCTGATCCCGGGAAATGTTTATGTAGGTTCCATCACCCCGGTTCACGACCCGAAAGTCTCGCATGAAGTTAATCAGGTCATAAGAATTCACCTGGTTATGGAAGCACTTGATCTCCATGACCCTTAAAAGAAACAAGCTTAGGTAACAGATTAAAAAGTGACCATAGATTGTTTCTTTTTTTTGCGCATAAACCGGCCGCGCGTCAAGGTAGGATTTTGTGATCCGGAAAGATTCTTCAATCCGCCACAGGTTGTGGTAGGCGCTGTGGACCTGCAGGGGATCCATGTCCAGTTCGGATGTCACCAACAGGTTGTAACCCGCATATTTCATGTATTCCTCGATCTTGTCCCGGTTGATCTCCGCTACAGGTTTTATCTTCTTTCCATTTTCGTCCCTGCTGATGATCCTCACATATTTTGCGGAATCGCCAAGCTCATCCTTTGCTATCTTCTTGTAGGTGGTGTATTTTGCGGCTTTGTCTGCCATCCTCCGGATCTCTGCCCTTTGTTTTTTCGCGAGGTCTGGATTGTAGGAGACAATACGCTTTTCTTTCACGGAAAAGAAGACGGTGGTCTCGTGGCCCGTTTCCGGATCAGTTTCCTTAAAGTGGTAATCAAACGTGTCAACGCATGATTTGAGACGGAACAGGATATGCCCGTCTTTGTCGGTATAATCGGTGAACACGTTGGCACCATTTTCCAAAAGGAGCCACTTTTTTTCCTTCTCGCTTAGGTTCTTGCCGTGTACGGACTTGGAAAAGATGTAGCCATCATCCGCTTCCTTAACGGCGGCGTAGATATTCCTTGCGCAGTTGAGTCCCTTGTCCGCGACCCGCACGGTCTTCCCGGACACTTTGTAGCGCCGCTTCATATCCTCGATGATTCTCCGGATATACGGCTTTTCGGACTCGTTCCCCGGGTACATCTGCATGGCGACCGGCACGAGGTCGGCATCCAGGAGCAGCGCCTGCCCGATGATCGGGGCATTCCGGTTTTCCTTGGAAGGCCCTTTTTGTCTGTCCCCATCGGGGAGGTCGATCTCAAAATAATAGTTGGTGCAGTCAAAGAATACGTTGCTGAAGTCCCTTTTATAATGCTGTTCGTAGCAGTGGTTGAACAACTCAATGTATTTTTTATAAGATCCCCCTATAAAGGCACAGCCGTCATAGACCTGGTCTTCCGAAATGGGCACCCCGGCGTAAAGGTAAGGAAACACGTGTGAGACGGTTCTCGATTTGGAGCAGGGGCAGAGGATCCTTGCGTAAATGAGCTGCGCAATCATGTCATAAACGGAGAACTGGAATCGCATCCGGGAAGCGAGGATATCGATGGTTTCCCTGACATCCAACTCCGAAAGGAGGGAATGGACGAGGAAGTGGCCGGCATACGATTCCGAAGTGGACGAGAACGCGCGGGGGCGGTTTTCCCCTGCCAGGGCCTTGCTGCGCTCCTCGTTCTTTCTTTTCACATATTCCTTATAATAGGCGACGGGATCAGGAACCTCCTCAGAGACCAGGTCCTGGACATAGCCGAAGGCCTCAACGCTTTTTGTCCTTGACTCTTTCCTTTCCTTGTCCCAAAAAGAATCATACATCTGTAGATAAATCCCTTTTTTCTTTTTATCCTGTCTTAAAAAGTATGGCATAAGCACCTCCCAATAGAGTACCATGTAGTACCATTATTATAGCATAAGCAAGAAAAAAATCAACAAAAAAATGCCTGAAAAAGGCATTTGATTTTGCTGATAAAATAAGGGTTTTTGAGGGGATATAGCCGATCTATAAATGAACTTTATTTCAAAATCGACGGAAAAATCCTAGTACTACGACGGAAGACGGGGCGGGGAGCAATCCTTGCCGCCGCTTTTCTGCGGATAACGGTAGAAAAAGTCATATTTTCATGCTATAATAAAATTGCAAAAGAGCGGTAACACGCATAAAACGAGGTTTATTATGGATTTTACAAACGAGAAAATTTTGCAGACTGCCATGGAGCAATCGGCTATCGACGCAAACTGCCGGGCAAAAGATTTTCTGCGTTCGGAAAACGTCGTGGTTCTGTCGGCTGCGAATTCAAAAGCGAGGAAGTATCTTGCCCTGCCGTTTGACTGCAATCTAATATCCTACGGGAACAATATTGTTGCTTCAATCAGCGAGAAATATCGTGCTGTTGTGACTGACTATATGAACCGCTTTCCGGCCGAGCATTGCTTTGAAACGCCCAATCTGCACGTTTTAAACGATGCGCTGCAAAAGGACGGCCTGCGTATCTGCTTCATGGCGGAATATTTTCTGCCCGATCTTCGTGCGCTCCGGCCTCTCCCCTGTCCCTACCAAATGAAGCTTTTGCATTCCGCTGATTTTTCGGCGCTTTACACACCCCAGTGGAGCAATGCGCTTTGCGAAAAGCGCAAAGAGCTGGATGTTTTAGGGTTAGGCGCATACGACGGTGAAACGCTCGTCGGGCTTGCCGCCTGCTCCGCCGACTGCGACGGGATGTGGCAGATCGGCGTTGACGTGCTACCCGTCTATCGCAGGCAGGGTGTCGCCTCGGCGCTGACGAGCCGTCTGGCGCTGGAAATTCTGTAATGCGGCAAAGTTCCCTTTTACTGCGCCGCATGGTCGAACGTGAAATCGGTGCGAAACGCAATCAAAAGCGGTTTTCGCCCCGCATGGGTGGAGATGACCGCCAAGCCCGCCGCCTTCGTTGCGGAAATGAACGGAAAAGGGCAGGAGGAAATCATTCGGTGATTATTTTGATAGCGGGAGCCTCTCACACAGGCAAAACGAAGCTGGCGCAAAGCCTTCTTGAAAAATACAAATTCCCATATCTCTCCATTGACCATTTGAAAATGGGACTGATTCGCTCAGGACATACTGAACTGACGCCTGAATCGAACGATGAAGAACTGACAGCGTATTTATGGCCGATTATCTGCGAAATAATCAAGACTGCCATTGAGAACAAACAAAACTTGATCGTGGAGGGCTGCTATATCCCCTGCGATTGGCAAAGGAATTTTGGCAATCGGTATCTGTCGGAAATCAAATCGATCTTCCTTGTGATGACCGAGCGGTATATTCGCAGTCATTTTGACAGTATCAAAAAGTATGCAAATATCATTGAGAACCGTGTAGAAGACGATTGCACCCCACAACTGCTGATTGCGGACAATCAAAAGGTTTTGGAACAGTGTAAAGCCAACCGGCAAAAGGTGTTTCTGATTGATAGGGAATACAAAGTGGAGGCAGAACTATAAATGTTAGGACACTTCGGATTTTCTTACATAGGGCTTCTGTTCCTGCTTCTGCTGTTTATCCCCAACATCTTTTGGACAAGCAGGAAGCCGCAGGGGTATACATTGCAAAATGAAAACCGCCTGCTGCGTTGCTTCGAGCGGGCGGGAGAGGTTTTGACCTGCTTTTGTGCGCTTATGTTTTCCGATCTCAACTGGCACGGCTACTGCGCATGGGCTTGGTGGCTGTTTGCCGCCGCCGGACTTATGGTTTTGTATGAACTTTGGTGGGTACGGTATTTCCGCAGCGAAAGAACGCTTTCCGATTTTACCAGCAGCTTTTTCGGTATCCCCGTCGCCGGAGCGACCCTGCCGGTGCTGGCGCTTTTGCTGCTCGGCATTTACGGAAAATTGATTTGGCTGATCCTTTCCGCTATTATTCTCGGAATCGGTCACATCGGGATTCATCTGGCACACCGAAAGGAGGCCGAATTAAAATGATCGGACTTTATTTCAGCGGGACGGGCAATACAAAGCACTGCGTGGAGCTGCTGGTCGGCCTGTTGGACCCGTCCGCCAAAGCGATTCCGTTGGAATCTCCCGAGACGGCGGAGGCGATCCTTGAAAACGACACGGTCGTTCTCGGCTATCCGGTGCAGTTTTCAAACGTTCCATATATCGTTCGGGATTTTATCGAAAGAAATCGCTCGCACTGGAAGGGCAAAAAGGTCTTTTGCGTCGCCACCATGGGCGCTTTCAGCGGCGACGGCGCAGGCTGCTCTGCCAGAATCCTGAAAAAGTACGGCGCTGTCATTCTCGGCGGACTGCATCTCAAAATGCCGGACTCGGTCTGCGACAGCAAGCTGCTCAAAAAATCTGCCGAGCAAAACAGGGCGCTGATCGAGGCGTCAGATGCGAAGATCAGACAGACCGCCAATCGAATCCGAAAAGGAAAGGTTCCGAAAGAAGGGCTTTCACCCTTTTCGCACCTGCTCGGTCTATTCGGACAGCGGCTGTGGTTTTACAAAAGGACGGCGGGATATACAGATAAGTTAAAAATCAGTGACAACTGTACCGGCTGCGGCCTGTGCGTCACGCTTTGCCCGACAGGAAATATTGGCGTTCAAAACGGAAAGGCAGCCGGTCATGGAAAATGCACCATGTGCTACCGTTGCGTCAGCCGGTGCCCGCAAAAGGCGATCACGCTGCTTGGCGATAAAGTGGTGGAACAATGCCGATACGAAAAATACACAGGACAAAACTGAGAACACGGGAGGTACTGTTATGGCGTCGAGCAAACAATATTTAAAATTCATTTTAGAGCAGTTGTCGGAGTTGGACGGCGTTTCGGCCCGTGCAATGATGGGCGAATATATTCTGTATTATAGCGGCAAGATCGTCGGCGGAATCTACGATGACCGGTTGCTTGTAAAGCCGACAAAATCGGCAAGAGCGCTTATGCCTAACGCCCCTTTGGAATTGCCGTATGAAGGCGCAAAAGAAATGCTGCTCGTGGATAACGTGGACGACAAAACTTTTTTGACCGAGCTTTTTCGGGCTATGGTTGAGGAACTTCCCACGCAAAAGCCGAAAAAGAAAAACCGATGACGGAAGGTGAAGCCATGGTCTATTATGATAAAAACGGAATCGTCATTCGGAATCTGCGGCAGAGCGACGCCAAAATCCTGACAGAGGAAGAGATCGCACAGGGCTGGGATACGACCATCGACAAATTCGAAATGCGGCTCAGGCATCAGACCGAGGGGAAAGCCATCGCACTCGTTGCCGAGTGGAACGGCAGCGTCGCCGGGTATGTGAATGTTTATTCAGACGCCAAAAACGGCGCGTTTGCCAATCGGGGCTATGCGGAAATCGTTGACTTCGCTGTTCTGGAGAAATACCGGCGCAGAGGGATCGGCGGCAAGCTCATGGATGTTGCGGAACAGATCGCATTTTCGTATTCTGACATGATATACCTTGGCGTGGGACTGCACAGCGGATACGGAAGCGCCCAGAGAATGTACGTCAAGCGGGGGTACGTCCCTGACGGCAGCGGCGTTTGGTATAAAGATGAGCTCTGCGCGCCCTATGCCGATTGCCGGAATGACGATGAGCTTGTATTGTATCTATCGAAACACATAAAGTGAATTCCCGCTTGTTGAGAAACCTATCGGAACAGTACGAGAGGAAAACAAATTATGTATGATGTTATTGTCATCGGCGCAGGCCCGGCGGGATGTACCGCCGCAAAAATACTTGCGGAAAGCGGATTTCGGGTATTGCTTGCCGAAAAATGCAAATTGCCCCGGTATAAATCTTGTTCGGGACAGCTGATTCAAAAGACGCTGCATTTGGTGGAACAGTACTTCGGAGAAGCGACCCCGTACAGTGTTACCTGCACGCCTGCCGAAAACCGAGGCATGATTTTTACAAACGATAAAGGAAAAGAGTATCGGTTCGAGCAGCCGGGATTGAATGTTTGGCGCAGCTCGTTTGATGAGTGGCTGGCAGGAAAGGCAAAACAGTCCGGCGCAGAGCTTCAGGACGAAACGGCGGCGCTATCCTGCCAAGAAGAAAACGATATCGTCACAGTGACCTTCAAGGGTAAAAGCGTTACTACCGAACAGGCAAGATTCATCCTTGATTGTGAGGGCGTTGTCGGAGCATTAAAACGTAAACTACTGAATAATGCCCCAAAGTATATAACAACCTTTCAAACGTATAATCAAGGCAGCATTGATTTAGATTATCACTATTTCTACGCCTATTTACAGCCGGATTTATCGGAATATGACGCTTGGTTTAATGTGAAAGACGACCATTTGGTGCTGGGCGTATCGGTGAAAGATGCAAGCAAAATAGATTACTACTACCAAAACTTTATCGCCTATATGAAGGAGCGCCACGGTCTGCATATCGAAAAGCAGATAAAAACCGATAAATGGCTTATGCCGCATATTCTTCCCGGCTGCAAAATAGATCACGGCGTAGGCAGGGTGCTTTTTGCGGGAGAAATAGCGGGATTTCTCAATCCTATGGGCGAGGGAATCTCTGCGGGAATGGAAAGCGGGTACCTCGCAGCGCAAGCAATCATGCACCACTGCGATGATTTGAAAGCGGTGTATTCCGACTACAAAGAAAGAATAAAATCCTTGCATCATTACATGAAACGGCAATGGAGCTTTGTCGCCGGGATAGCGAATACATTTAGTGAAATGAAACTAAACTAAAATAAAGTAAACGGGGTGCGACAGCCATTGAGAAATAAACTCCCATTTGTACGGAAATTACAACTGCATAAAAATTAAACCACAGCGTTCAAGTGTGAAAAACTTGGACGCTTTTTTCTTCCCCAAACGCTCCATTTAGGAGTATGGGCACAACTGAATACAAATACACATCCCTTGCTTTCAAAGGCGATTACAGAGCAACAAATACTCCAAAATCGCCCCGAAAAGCTGCTTTTTCCAGAGCGTCCGAGTAACATCGGACGCTCTATTTTTTGCCCAAATTCAGAAAAATCTGCCGACAGACTTAAAAAACGCCGTCCGTTGTCCAGATATAATGAGAGAAATTTTTCAAAAATGACTTGTGGTTGACCCTTCCCAGTGCGAATTAGTGGGAGGCAAAAATTTTTTCGCAGGGAGGGTTGGAAAACGGGTTCTCCCAGTCGGAACAAGTGAGAGGACTTTTTCTCACAGATTGAAAATCGGTGCCTTTCCAAAAATAGAATAATTTTTTCAAAAAGCGGTTGAATATCGGTCTCTCCCAGTCGGAACAAGTGAAGAGATTTTTTCTCACGGGCGCAAAAATGGGTGTCCATTTCGATACCCTTTGTCCAAATAAGTGGGAGAACTTTTTGAAAAATCCTTCTGCAGGGGGTTAGTTTTGAACCTTCCCAGCCGGAACAAGTGAGGGGATTCAAAAAAATTCATTTCCGAGGGGGTTAGGAATACCTCCCCAGTCCAAACAAGTGAAAGAACTTTTTCCGAACAGAGGGTACAAAACCGCTTCCTTTTCCAAATCTGTGAGGGCAAGTTTCTCTCATGACCTTTGAAAATTGAATAGCCGTCCGATTGGCAACGCCGCCGAGCGCCGCCGGTGGCGGATGCAGCGAAGGCGGGGTTGGCGCAGCGGTCGGAAAAGGCAAGGGTCAGCGCCAGCAGGCGCCCGAAGCCTTTTTCGGGTACCGCAAGAGGGGACCGTGCGATGACCTTCCGAAAGGAAGCGAGCGCAGCGACGCTGCGGTGAGACTCCGGGGCAGGAATACAAAAACGACAGTCGGGTGAAACGGCGCATACATACCCGCATCATGTGGTGCGGGTAGAAATTATGGGAGGTGGGCAAGTGCCACGAATGAGTAAAAAGCGGAAACAGGAATGGGCGCTGTTTCTAAACGACCGCAATCGTATCACCTACAACTTGCTATGCCGAAAGTGCCGACACGACTGCAAGCAGAGCTTTCGGGCGGCGGTTATTGAATGCCCAAATTATCAGAGAAAGGAGCGAAAACGGAAGAAGGGGGATTGAATAATCGTATGGAAAAAGGAGGAAGTGATTGGAATGAAAATGACCAAAGGGGAGCGATTGGTTGCGGAAATGATGGGAGATATTCCGGCATACGGGTATCCCGTGTTGACCGAACAACACCCTTTTCTTCGGAAGGTGATTGCGTTTATGAAGTCAAAAGCCGAGTGGAACGGAACGGTAACGGAACTGTTATGGGTGCTGCTGGATACCTATACCCCGCCCAATACCGCTGCGAAGTTGCTCCGTAAATACAGTCTGGAATTATACGAAGAACATGGTATCGGGATTTCTTTTTCCCGTACCTGTCGAAAAAGGATCGTTACTTTACGAAGCGATTTACCCTGTCAATGACGGTTTTATGACAGTCTTTCAAAGCGAGATACAAAAGCCTGCGCAATCTTAGCGAGCAGACCGTTTGTGCCCCCAAAGGGGTGACAAACGGTAAACTCGTTGGGATGAATCCCAAACCCTCTGCAAAGACCGAAACAAAATTCAGAAAGGATTGATGACCATGAAGAAAGCAAAACGAACGAGAAACATTCAGCTTCGAGTGTGGCTCAACGAAAAAGAGAGCGCTGAGCTGAACCGCAAGGCGGCGATGGCGAAGCTGCCGAAGTCCACCGTGATCCGAATGCTCTTAACCAATTACGAGCCGAGGGAAGCGCCCGACGAACGCTTCTATGAAGCGATGCGGAAATTTTATGCTATGAGCAATAACCTGAACCAGCTTGCAAGAAAGGCGAACACGCTCGGCTTCGTCGATGCGAATGCCATCACCGAGCTTACGAAAAAGCTGGCACAGTTTCAACTGGAAATCGAGCAGACTTTTCTGCTGCCGGTGAAAAGCAATCTTAAATGGAAATGAAGGGAGATGATTTTATGACAGAGAACGATAAGGCTTTGGAAGCGCAGCGTATTGCGGAGCAATACAACGGAATTGACTACCGCAGCTTTGAGTACGACGGCTTGCCACCTGCCGAAGAACCGTCTCCTTTGCTCCGCATCCCGGAGCAAACCGCATTGACCGAGAAGATCGGGAATACGGAATATACCTTGAACGCGCATTTCCGAGAGAACGGTCGTGACTTGCTCGGCTATCTGTGCGAATTGCTTTTCAAGGACGGCGTGAAGCCAAATCTCTATTACGATTCGGAATAAAGTATGAATCATCGCTTTAAAGCGTTGAATTGTGACGGCGAATATGATATACTATGGATACACTTCAAAACACCGTATTCGCTGTCGGAAAGGAGTTTGAATGAACAGACAGCAAAAAGAAATCACCGCCCTGTACTGCCGATTCTCACAGGACGATGGACGGGAAGGCGACAGCAATTCCATAGCCAATCAAAAAAGCTATCTGCTGGATTACGCCAAACGGAATCATTTTCCCAATCCGCAGTTCTATGTGGACGACGGTTATACGGGCACAAATTTCGACCGTCCCGATTTTATCCGCATGAACGAGGACTGCAAAAAGGGATTGGTCAAAACGGTCATCGTCAAAGATCTGAGCCGCTTTGGGCGGGAACACATCGGCGTAGGCCGGTATCAGGAAATTCTATACCCAGAAGCCGGCATCCGCTTTATCGCCATACTGGACAATGTGGACACGCAAAGCGAAAACAGCAATGAGTTTGCCGCCTTTACCAATCTGTTTAACGAGTGGTATCCCAAAACCACCAGCAAAAAGGTAAAGCAGGTCAAACGCTCCAAGGCGATGAACGGCGAACACCTCGGCGCAGCGCCGTTTGGATATCTGAAAAATCCGAATGACCCCAAGCGGTGGCTCGTAGATGAGGAAGCGGCGGCAATCGTGCGGCGGATTTTTCAGATGGCGCTGGACGGATTGGGCTGCTCCGCCATCGCAACGGCGTTATGGCGGGATAAGGTACTCACCCCGTCCGCCTATAAAGCGTCCAAAGGGATCGGCGTATCGAAACGCTCCGAAGACCCCTATTGCTGGGAAAGCTCGGCGGTAGGCGCTATCCTCGACAACGCCGCCTATATCGGCGTGACAGAGGGACTGAAATCATTGCGGCTCAGCTTCAAGAGCAAAAAGCGGGTGCCGTCCCCCAAGGAACGGCGTGTCGTCGTAGAGGACGCTCACGAGCCGATTATCGACAGACCGATTTGGGACAAGGTGCAGCTTTTACGGGCGAACAAACGCCGCCCAACCAAAACGGGAGCGACCAGTATCTTTTCGGGACTGCTCTACTGCGCCGACTGCGGCGCAAAGCTCTCGCTGAATGTATCGAACGGGTATAAGTATTTCCGCTGCGGCGGGTACAAGCGAAACAGCCGGATGAATGCTTGCAGCATTCACTATATCCGGGAATCGGTGCTGGAGCAGTTGGTGCAAAAGCAGCTTAGGCAGTTTCTGTCCTATTTGCAGCAGTTTGAGCGTGTCTTTGTTAAGCAGCAGATCGACTGCCAAATGGCGGACAAGGAGTACGAGATCCGGCAAAAGCAGGCGCTTACGGAACAGCATGAAAAGCGTTTACGGGAGATCGACTATCTGTTCCGCAAGACCTATGAGGACAATGCCACGGGAAAGCTCTCCGACGAGCAATTCTACCGGCTGTCCGAAGGGTATGAAGCGGAGCAGGAGGAAATCCGAACGGAAATCGCCAAGCTCACCGAGGAGATCGTACAGGCCGACACAGTGGTACACAATGTGGAGAAACTGATTGCCGTCACACGGAAATATATCCGTGTGGAACAGCTGACGCTGGAAATTCTGAACGCATTGGTAGACAAGATCGTTGTCCACAAAGCGGTCAAGAAGGACGGCAAGCGGACGCAGACCATTGACATTTACTATTCATATGTGGGTATCATCGACATCCCCACGGACGAAGAACTGAAGCAGTATGCCGAAAAGCACGGCAGAAAAACCGCCTGATAACAGGCAAAACGGCAGGAAATCCATCTCCTGCCGCCTTACATAACATTTTCGTCCCTATACGGGTTCACACATATACTAACAAGCATCGTGTTTTGGGGACAAAACACAGGCTTTTGGGATATCCCAAGCCCTTAGAGGTTTCAGGATGTTTCCTAAAAGGCGTTTGTGGTAGCACAAACGCGATGCTTGCGGGTATATCACATTTTGTCATGCATCTCTCCTCATGCCGTCCATGATGACCGCGATCATTTGTATCGTTTCCAGAAGTTCGCCGTCAACGCTGGCGCCGTTTTCAATACGGCGCAGCTGGCCCAAAACGGCAGCCAGTTGATCGCGCAGGGCCTTGTAGACTTTTGGGTTTCCCTGCACCACCACCGCCCGGCATAAAAGCCGGTCGGTGATGTAGTCCTGCTTTGTCAGCCCAGACAGGCGGACCGCCGTATCGAGCAGTGCGCTTTCCTCCGGTGAAACGCGGAAGGCGACGGTCTTGCTCCTCCAGCGGTTATTTCTGTCGAGATTCTTATGGGACATTTTCGGCTCCTTTCCCTGTACGCTCCATGTCCAACCGGTCGGCCATCTCCGTCTGCCGTGTAGGGAACAGATGGGCATAGCGGTAGGTGATATCGATGCTCTCGTGGCCCACTCGTTCAGCGATGGCCAAGGCAGTGAAGCCCATATCTATGAGCAGGGAAACGTGGGAGTGACGCAGGTCGTGTATCCGGATCCGCTTGACGCCGGTGGCCTTGCAGCCGCGTTCCATTTCATGCTTCAGGTAATGCTTGCTGACAGGAAATATCCTGTCTGAAGCCCCGGCGCTGTAGAACATTTTTAAATAATCCTGCATCTCGTCATAGAGAAATCTCGGCATGGATATGACCCGGTTGCTCTTTCGGGTCTTGGGGCTGGTGATCACATCCTGGCCCTTCAGCCGCTGATACGATTTGGTGATGGAAACCGTTCCGGCCTTGAAGTCAAAATCAGATGGCGTGAGCTCCAGCAGCTCGCCCTCCCGGATGCCGCACCAGTAGAGCACCTCAAAAGCGTAATAGGAAAGGGGCTTGTCCATCATGGCGTCCGCGAAGCGCAGGTATTCCTCCTTTGTCCAAAACTGCATCTCCTGCCGCTCCTTCTCACCCATGGCGCCGGCCTTTGCCGCGGGGTTGGCTTGTAGACCGTAGTAGCGGACAGCATGGTTGAAGATGGCGCTCAACTGATTGTGGATGGACTTCAGATAGGTGGGAGAGTAGAGCTTGCCGCTGGGAGCCGTATGGGAACGCATCTCGTTCTGCCATCGCCTGTTTTTGCATGAGAAACTCCCGTTCCCATGCCTGGGCATCCCGTTTGGTGCGCAGGCCGCGCTTGCATTTCTGCTTGCGCTCGCCCCTCCAATCCGTGTACCGGCACATGACATACCATGTGCCATTCTTGTCCCGATAGACTGGCATATTCATCTGCTCCTTTCGTGGTGGTCTTTGGTGCTGTAAAACTGCTCGTGGAAAAACTTACGGTCGATCCGGCCAGCGATGGTGATACAGCCGGCCTTTTTCAACTCCTCATTCATAGCCCGTTATGGCCTGGGCGTGGGTGAGCTTGACGGTGAGGTATGCCTGCGGCTGGACAAGTCCGGGGGTACAACCTATGTAGAGCTTTTTGATCTGCTCACAGCATGGCAGAAACAAGCCGCAAAGCTGGCGGCGGGAGAGATCACAAAAGAGGATTATGATAGATGGCGTTACCGTTACCCGGAATTTGACACGGAGAACAACTGGGGCAAGATCCCGTCCAAGGAGCTCAGTGACGCGGTGCAGCGTGGTGTAAAGAAACGCGGCCGAAAAGATGAATAACAAAAATGGACCTGCTGATACCGAATCAGCAGGTCCGTTTTTCGCTCGGGCCGTTCATATAGACAGGCCCGGTCAGGTCGTTGTTATCAAATCGTTATCAAAACCGGGAGAAGGGGCAAAGAGATCCCGTGTTTTCAAGGCACAGAAGATTTCTTTCCTTATTCCCACTCCACTGCTGGAATATATTTCCATCTGTATTCAGCTTTTCTGAGCTACTTTTCATTTACATATTGTGCCTATTTTCTGCTTTTTCCGGAGCGGGATTGAGGTTTCGCCATCAATTCGGCATCACGATTCGGGTACTGCTCAGGTCCTGCCGCCTGTTTAGGCGGCGGCGATTGGTGGCCGGCCGGCCTTAGTGCTTGAAGACGACATCGTTATGATAGGTAAGATAGTCCCGCCGCGGGTAGAAGCGAGCGGGAAGGGTGATTTGCGATCCCTCCAGGCCGGTAAGCCAGCGCTGGGTGAATTCGTCACGCTGGGACTTGACCAAGGTGGACACATGCACCCTGTAATCTGGCGTGACAGTTATAAGGCCGGCGTCAAAAGCCTTGTCATAAAAAGTGTTCAGCAACAGGCCGTTCTGCGGGTCGGTGCGCTCGGAGGACGATCTACAGCTCCGAAAGGGCTTGATGTGGCTGGCGATCAGCATGGCGGGGAGAGTCATGCCAGATATACAGCATGTGTTCTCATAGGAGGCAAAGACGGAGGCCCTAAAGAAGTGCCGCTCACGACTGACTTTGTTCCGGTCTGTCAGAGAGGAAAGGGGCTTTGCTCCGTTGATGGGATTCGCGTCGAACAGGGCGAGGCCCGTTAGGGATTCAGCCTGAATGCTTAGGCTGCCCCAGTCATTTTTGAATTCTTCAAAGATGAGGTGGTCTAGCTTTGCAGCGTGGCTGGCACCGGCAACATTTGAATTTGGGTCGATCGCAGAAAAATTGTGCATTCGCATGACTAGTGAATGGAGCGAATGCGGGAAGCTTTCTGCGACCTGCCGGATGAGTGGGTTTGTCGGCCGGATTTGTTTAAGGGGCGTTATACAATACAACGCATAGGCGACGATAATATCTTCTCTGCTCCATGGCGTGCGATTTCCCATGTGGCGACCTCATTTCTTGCTGATAGGTAACTGCTTTCCCTTATTCTACACGAGCCCAATGGATTAGTAAAGTGCAATTTACAAGATAAAAATGACGTGTAAATTATGCGTGTAGATTGCAGCCCGCTCAAAAGGTACAATACCTATGGCAGAAAGGGGTGCGGTCATGAGTTTCAGTATAAGGAAGCCCGAGATGGTCAACAAGACATTCCGAATGCCAGAGGAATTGGTGAGCAAGCTGGAAAAGGTCGCCCAGCAAAACAAGGTTTCCGTCAACAATCTTGTGTGCCAGTGTTGCGAATACGCGCTTGAGAACCTTTGCAATGACGAAGAGGTGCCTGGAAAGGGTGCCAAAGAATAGCGCGGCAAGTTGCCGGATTTTCGGCGGGCGTCGTCCGCTTGATGTCGCTTAGCTTATTTCGATAGTATGGGAGACCCCGTGGCACAGATGTGATCTTCTGCCACGGGGTTTACATAATTTGATTAGGCGCTGACTGCCGGCTGATCCATCGAAGGGGCCGTTTTACCTTGAGAGTGGAGCCTGAGCGCCTGCTCTCGACTTTCGATGTTCATTACAATACGTTCTTGAATACTAGAGTCAGTGCGTTTCCAAGCATTGAAGCCGCCTTGATAGGCGTGCGCATACTGGATCGTGCGGTAGTCCTGCAGATTTGCGCACCGGCGCAATGCAGCCAAGCCGGCCTGACGCCGATCCTTTACTGAAGTCTCAGTCACGTTCAGGGATTTGGCGATAGCTGCTTGGGTCTTTCCTTCTAAGTAGAATTGCCGGACGCATAATGCTTGCCTTGGGGTCAAGGTGGAAAGGGCTTTATTTAGGTCGGCGCGCAGCTTTTCTAAGTAGACCTGCTCCTCAACATTTTCAAAGGCCTCTTCTGCGCGTGGGTCCGGGATCATTTCAGCGAGGGTGCGCGAGTCTAAGTCATCGCTTATAGGCACGTCCAAGCTCTCTGCGCCGGTGATCCTCTCAAAGGCCTTTCGGGACTCTTCAGACTTGTTTCCCCGGACTTGGATCAAATCGCCGAAATGACGCCTTAGTTGATAGCCAAGAAAGGTCGTAAACTTGTACTCAGTTTTGTCTGGGAACGCCTTCACCGCGTCTATCATAGCAAAATACCCTACTTGAATAAAATCGTTGAGCTCCACGCCCAGCCTTGCGCAGGAGTCAGCGCTCACGGTGGCGTATTTGTATGCACGTTGCGCGACGAAGCTTTCAATTTGCAGCCATAATTGTTCTTGCAGGTAATCGTTTCCGGCTTTGATTTGGTGCGCCAATTCTTCGTTGGTCATTCTGAGCCTCGATTCTGTATTATATTCGGCGGCGAAGAGCGGGCCATGAATGCAAGCGTGAAATGGTGTCAGGCCACAGCTATCCCCTGCGATCCACCGTTATAATGGGCGTGGATCACAGGGGATAGCTGGAAAGGGGTGCCTTAAAATGAGTCAGGGCGGGCGGCGTTGGCCTCTCCCTCAGCGCGGAGGTCATTTGAGATGACCATAAGCCTGGAGGACTCAAGCGCCCGGGCAAGACGCGAAAGAGAGACGAATAACTGAAGTGAGACCGGCAGGTGGTCATATTCTAGCCGGCGAATAAGCGTCGCGCTTAGCCCAGATTTTATGCTTAGCCGGTCTATGGTCATTTGAGCAAACCAGCGCTCGCGCCTGATGATGTCGCCAATGGTCCCAAAATCAGGTTTATTCTTTGCGCGTATGTATTCACGCTTTATATCGCCATACGGGATGCCGGCCAGGTCCGCAAGAGGAGCAAACTTGCGGAATGTCGTTATTGTCGGCAAGTGTTCGCCAGACTCATATCGCGCAAGGCTTGAATTCGACAGGCCAAGAAGCCTAGTCGCTGACGTCTGGGAAAGGCCCGCCTTCTCACGGATTCGGGTTAGGTACGCACCAAAGTCTTTTGGCAGATATACGATTTCCGCAGCGCCAAAAGCCTGAATGAAGGCCTGCTCCTGGAGCGGGATGTCAGGGATAATTGACTGTCGCTTGTTGGCGGTGTTTTCGTACTTCTCGTAGCGGCGGATTGCGACCAGGTCAGACACTTGGTCGGCATCGTTTTCTGAGGTGAGGCGGGCGATATATGATACTGTCCGAGGGATATACTCCGGGGAGAGGGCGTCGTATCTCCGCCTAGCCTCGTCAATGCTGACTCCGGGATTTAACTGGAATTGCTGGCCGTCAAAATAGGAGAGCGCCCATGGGCCAGGCTTTTCAAAGCTAATCATTGCGCGCCTCACTCAAAAATCAAATATACAATATTGAAAGCCTCGCTGCGATCCATAAAGAGGACCGGCGCTTATACGAGAGGAGCTGCGCCAGTGAGGGATCGCCTTGATGATCGCGTTTATCTTCCGAGCATAATGCTGATTGAAATAGATACGGTCTTGCCCCAAAAGCTCTTCCCATATCTCCAAGGCGCAAACGCGATCCCGAGGAAATACACCTGTGGACCGATCTCCTTTCCAGAATTCCCGGCGCTTTTCAAGAGGCCAGCAATTCCAGTCGCCGGGCAGTTTGGCCGCCAGAAAGTCATTGATCTGCGCAGTGAGGGTGTCCTTGGTCATCTTCTCTTCCATTGTTAGTCCTCCTAATTTTATTGATTCTGGTCGCTGCTCAAACAGCATCTTGCTTCAAAATACTGTCTGGGAACGCGGCCGGCAATCGTGATATACCCTTTCTTTTTGAGCTCCGAATTAAGCTGCCGGATGATTTTATACGCAAAGTTCGTCGAGCATTCCAACCGGGCGGCGACCTCGGAAACGCGAATATAGTTTTCTTGCATATTTCCCTCCTAAATTTCATCTGGTGTACGATTTGTGTCGGACTGATTCAATTTATCTTATTATACTATGTATTTTGTGGATTGTAAACGGCCCGTTAAGGGATGGGTGTGTCCAGTTTTGTGCAAAATATTATCATAAATGACGCATTTTTATCTCTCAGGTGTAAAAGTGTTTTATTTGTGCCACTTTTGTGTCATATTTGAGACATTTTTATCATTTATTGAACAGGAAATTTTTTTAAAAATTTTTTCTACGCTATTTGGAAGCCCTCTGGAGTATAGGCGATCCCGACCCAGTCGCGGAGCTCTGCACACCGGGCAAGTTGAGGCTGCCTTGCTTATGCGGCGAAGCCTGGGCCGAACATGACAGCCCGCCGAGCGGCAAAGCGGCGCAGCACTTGGCGGCGAGCCGGGCCAAGTGCTGCACGAAGTGCTGCATGAGTTTTCCTTAGAGTTGCAAGGCTTTCAGCCCCTTTGTAGCACTTTGCTACAAAAAATACATATAAGTATAAAATTAAGAGTTATAGCGTTTTATAGACCTTTTTGATATTTGGCAAATAGTCTATAAAACGCTATAACTCTATTTCTATAATCTAATTGATACTTGGGTTATAAGTGCTGTCTGCTGCAAGGCTCCCCGCCAGGGGGGATCGCGTATCAGCTCCCGCCATGTGCGGGAGGCTAGCAGAACGGCTTGCCCTCAGGAGAGGACAAACCGCTTGCTGGCGCACTCTTTGCAGAAGCGGCCGTACAGATCGGGCATGGCCGCCTTGAGCGCTTTGCTGTCGAGTCGATTGGTAAGGACCTGCTTCCAGGTTATGCGATAGTCATCGCCGGACAGGGTGTCCACTCCGCGGGTGGTCATCTCTTCTTTGATCCTCGTCTGGATGGCCTCGATCTCACCGTTCAGGGATTCGACCATTTTGTTGAGCCGGCGCAGCTCTTTCACCATGCAGCTGATTTCGATAGCGGACATAATGTATCTCCTTTCAAAATAGGGAAGCAAGTGGTGGATGGCGTTAAGTTATCTAGCGCGTCCTCGGGCATTTCTCTCAGGCTTATCCGGTTCCACTCTTGTCTTGCGTTCTTAGTTCAGCTTTCGCCTACTTTGTCCGCCTTGACTTGCCTCGTGATGTGAGGTTTCATATTCCTCTTAACAATTATGATTATAGCGTATTTGCTAGAGTTTGTATGCCGACGTTGCGCATGAGAACGCGGCGGCTGTTTCATGCAGAGCGCTAGAGTTCGGGGACCATACGCCACTGCTGACCCTTTTCCTTAGAAATGCCTTCCTTGGGTATTTACAAAACTTGAAGTGCACGATATAATATTTGGGTCCTTAGCCCAGCGGGTCTTGCGACCCGCCAGGCCGTGGGCTAGGCTACGGGGTCTCGTCATCCTCCTTGAAAAGCCCATAGAGCTCACTCTCGGAGACCACTTCGATCAACTGCCCGTCGATCATCCCCACGTAGCTGTACGGGGCGAAGCCTTGTTCCAAGGGCACACCTCCTTTCTTATGGAGAGCCTGCTGGTCACGCAGCAGGCTCTTTCCTTTTGTTGAAGGGAGCGGGTGACGACCTTGGGTCAGACTAGGTCAGAAGGGAAGGTGCATTTAAGAATGGCTGTGTGGAGCCATATTGGGCCTTGTGTTGACTTCTATGGAATGGCCTTGTAGTTTATACTCTTTTGGGAAAACCTTGATATGGGTTGACCAGGGCGCGTTATGGAGAAGGCTGCCCCGGGGCGGCGGAGTATCAAACGAAAAATATCTGAACGACCCTAGCCGTCGACAGGTCAAGGCGCGCCTTGCATTGGTATATCTCACCAAGCGTAAACGAGACATCCCCTTTGATCCTGCGATAGAAGGAAGACATGCTTATGTTACATACTTTAGCAAGCTCCTCTGTTGTACAGTTATGGGCGAGCATCTCATAACGGAGTGCTTTGTAGTCGACCATATTGACGCCTCCTTTAAGTGTGAATTGATATTATTATTTTAGCAAAAACAGTAAAAGAAGTATGCTGACATATCAGCTAATAATATAGCTTTAATACTGTGCGAACCACCTGACGAGGCCGCTATATGACGTGGCCGGGTATCTGCATAGCGGATTGAGGATATAGTTGCCGCTTGGCAGCGAGCTCTTAGCTTGACCAGGGTTTAGATAATGAAGTATTAACACCAACGCATAGCAATGTGAGGGGATGTCGCTGCGTCGCTATCCCCAGATAGGCGAGGTGTAGGGTCCCCCCGTTAAAAAATGTTCTTTTTAAAATTCAAACACCGGTGTTGGAGGTCCAAAAAATGCGCATGGTATCGTATGCCCCCCTGCCCTTAATATTAAGTGTTAGTTGCAAAGAAATAGAAGAATAAAGAGCTTTTTACCAAGAAATGCAAGTATTAAGAGGCTTTAATAAGACTTTTTGAAAACTTATAGGTAAGAAGCGCGTCGCATTGCTGCAACGCGCTTTGACGATAGAATATACGAAAAAACGAATGCCTATGGGGCAAACCTGCTTTAGCCGCCCGGGCTTGCCAGGCAAGGGGGCAAAAGGAGGGTGACGCCGGTCGCCTTATGCTCGACTCTGCCAGGTGTCTGAGTGGGCTGTAAAGTAGAGAGCGGGAGGATTCTGTTGTGGAAGACATTTCTATTCGTGCGCAGGAAGAGTTGACATGCAGGCTGCTGATTGACCATGCGAGGGCGTTCTATAGCGATCCTCAAAACCGGCGGGCCTATGAGTCATGGCTGGCGGCCAGGATAAAACATGAGGCAAGGGGCTGTGGTAGTGACGAGCTTATACGATTGGGCCCTAAGCGTCCAGGCTGAGGCCTTCGGAATTGTTGAGCTCTCAAGCATTCCAAAATAGAAAAGAGACAGCATAATATGTTGTAACCCTAAACTAGACTATTAGGAGGTTTATGCTTATGGGACTCAAAGAAATGCGCAAGAACAGAGGACTGACCCTCAAAGCGCTCAGTGAAAAAAGCGGCATGCACGCCGTCCAGATCGCGCAGTATGAGTCAGGGCGGCGGAAGATCGAGAATATGTCGCTCAAGAACGCAAAGAAGCTGATAGAGGCTCTGGACTGTACCTTGAACGATCTGCTTTGACGCCTGGCGGCTATCCTGACTGACGGATCGTCTGGCGGCCGGTAGGTGGGATAGCAATATCAGTAAGCCTGCATAGTTTTTTAGTAAAAAGACTATGTGATATGTCGGCGTACAAATCATAGCAAATACGATAATATAATTGCAGAAACAAGCTGTGAGGTGTTTGCTATGACGAATGAGATTCTTGCTCAGCGTATCGCCGCCGGAGAGAGCGATCTTGTCGAGGAGCTTTGGACCCAGGTCTCCGCTTTTGTACGTCAGCAGGCGTCGAGGTTTTACTTCGCGTATCATGACCGGTGCCAGGACATGCTGATCGACCAGGACGACCTTATTCAAGTAGGGTATTTCGCGCTGGTAAAGAGCATTGAGAAATACCAGCCTGAACGCGGGACGAAATTCCTGACCGCTTTCGGGTACTATTTGAAGACCCAGTTTTTTGCGCTTGCGAAAATGCACTACACTGGCTGGCGGAAGAATACCGTCAATGCGTGCAGCCATTTGGAAGATCGCTTGGGCAGCGAGAACGAGGCCAGACTTGCGGATATTATCGCCGACGACGATGATGAGTTGGCGGCCATAGAGGAAGAAATGTATCAGGCGGCAGTACAACGGGCGGTGGCCAAAGCCCTCAATGATTTGACCCAACGCCAGCTCGAGGTGATCACGTCGATCTATTATGAAGGTGAGACCTTCGAGGACACTGCTAAACGGTATAATATCAGCAAGGGCGCAGTGAGCAGCATTAGGCGGGCGAGCTTTCAGAAGCTGCGTCGTGACGCCGGCGTCCGCGCTGCTTGGGCCTGCTGAGGGAGGTGTCGTATGCCTGCGTACAAGGACAACCAGCGGGGAACGTGGTATTGCTGCTTTTATTACACCGACTGGCAGGGAAAGCAACACCGGAAGCTCAAGCGAGGGTTTGCCAAGCAGAGGGACGCGAAAGACTTCGAGCGGGCGTTCCTCAACAAGCTCCAGGGCACACCGCAAATGACGTTCTCCAGCTTGTCGGAGCTCTATTTGGCGGATATGGAGAACAGGCTGCGCCGCTCCACGATGGAGACTAAGCGGCACATGATCGAGACGAAGATACTTCCTTTCTGGGGCGGCCAGACGATCAGCAGCATAACGCCGGCGGGCATTAGGCAATGGCAGAACGCCATGATCTCAAAGGGCTACGCGGAGACGTATCTCAAAGCGATCAACAACCAGCTTTGCGCGATTTTCAATTATGCCGTTAAGTATTATGGTCTGAGAGAGAACCCGTGCCATAAAGCGGGGAGCATGGGGCGGAAGCATGCCAAGGAAATGCAGTTTTGGACGCGCCAAGAGTTTCTGCAATTCATTCGAGCCCTTGAGGACAAGCCCCAAGCACACATGGCCTTTGAGGTCCTGTACTGGTGTGGGATCAGAGAGGGAGAGCTGCTCGCTTTGACCAGGGAGGATATCGACCTGGAAGGTATGACGATCAGCGTCAGTAAGACGTATCAACGGATCGGGAGAGAGGACATCATCACACCGCCGAAAACGCCAAAGAGCAACCGGGTCGTGGCTCTGCCAAAGTTCCTCTGCGATGAGTTGCAGCAGTATTTGGCGACCATATACGACCAGGCGCCAGGCGCGAGGGTATTCCCGCTCACGAAGTATTTTTTGTATCATGAGATAGTGCGGGGCTGCAAGGTGAGCGGCGTGAAGCGCATCCGGGTCCACGACCTTAGGCACTCGCACGCCTCCTTGCTCGTCGAACTGGGCTATTCGCCTCTACTGATCGCAGAAAGGCTAGGGCATGAGAACATAGAGACCACGCTCAACACCTACTCGCATTTGTACCCCCACAAGCAGTCAGAATTAGCGGAAAAACTAGACGATCTCCACTCTTAGCATCATATCAGCATCATGGGAGGCTATAAGAAAGCCCGGAAGCCAGTGTTTGCAAGGCTTTCGGGCTTTTTTCCGGCTATTCCCACTCGCAAAATGAAACTTAATTCTAAACGCTTTTGTTTGGGAGATTTGATATCATTTGATTTTTCCTGATACCTATTATCCTTATCCTATGGGCTTGCCGAACTTTTGCTATCATTTGGCTATCAAGGA
>CANQRR010000035.1 GCA_947626285.1 uncultured Lachnospiraceae bacterium | reverse complement strand
CTGAAAAATAGAGAGAAGCCATTGACTGAACCGCCACACAATTAACAAGAGTTAAAACAATTCTTAGTGTACGGTCTGATGGAGCCACTTATTTGTGCTTGAAAGGCGGAACTTACACTGATTAATATGCTGTCTAAAACGAGAAGGTTTTTACGACTCCTCCTCCCGTGCTTTGTAGTATAGCTTCTCGCTTACAGTATAAGCAAAAGAGTAGAGGAAGTCGAGACTTTCATTACTATTTGTGCCGCCAACTGAAAGGCGGCGGAATGGAGATTAGTATGAAAACCATCAAAGTCGTTGCCGCCATCATCATCCACGAGAACAAGGTCTTTGCTACCCAGCGCGGGTACGGGGAGTTTGAGGGCGGTTGGGAATTTCCGGGCGGAAAGGTAGAGCCGGGCGAGACGCCGCAGGAGGCGCTGGCGCGCGAGATCATGGAGGAGTTGGATACGCAGATTGAGGTCGGCGAGCTGTTGGATACGGTCGAGTATGATTATCCGAAATTTCATCTTTCGATGGATTGTTTTCTGTGCACGATTAAGTCCGGGCATCTGGTTCTGAAGGAACATGAAGCCGCGCGATGGCTGACGCGTGAGACGCTTGACAGCGTGGATTGGCTGCCGGCGGATCAAAGCCTGATCGGGATGCTGGCAGCCAGGGAGTGGAAATAGTAAAAATATATTTTAGCAGAAGTATTGAATTTCTCCAAAGTAGTCATACCATTTCTGAGCGATTAAAAAGCTGTTGGCTTCAATAACCTGGATGATTTTTCGCAAATCCTGTCTTAGACTGGTTATTGCATAACAGTGCTTTTCCGGAGCGAGTAAACCATACCTTTGTGGCATTGGCTCTTGGGGTAATTTCTGCAATGTGAACGTGAAGCGGTTCCTTGGGTTTACTTTCGTTAGACCAGAAATATACTACGTAGAAATCAATATTAAAAATCCACGGAATTGGAGAAGCCCCCTTCTTGAGAAAATTCCATGATCAAATGAGCATTGGCCTCTACCAGTTTTTGAAAATGAGCCATTTCTTCTTCGGAAAAACCATGGATGGATTCCCATGTATAGTCAGGAAGATAGCAGATGGCATCATGGAACCCTCCGGGAACCGGCTTTTCAATGTATACTTTTACCCTGTCGTCCGGTTTCATCTCAGAATGAACAATTTCCGTTTCGTCGTCGAGAGTTATATACGGATACATCATAATGGTACACCTCCTGCCTTGGTGGGATTTTACAGTTGCCTGATTTTCTGAAAAAACAAAAACTCGGAAACGCTGCAAATACGCCGTTTCCGAGTTCTATGGAGATAGGGGGACTCGAACCCCCTATCTAAACCGGGGAAAACCCTTATTTTATGGGGGTTTCAGCCATTTTCCCGTTGAAGACTTTTGAAGACAAAATTATGATTTTTCAAATTTTGAGGAAAGGAGATAATCCGTATACTTGACGAATACAAAAAATCAGGAATCCGCTATCCATGGGATTCCTGACTCTTTTTAGCAAAAGTATTGAACTTCTCCAAAACAGTTCAGCCATTCCTGAATGATTACGTCGCTTTGCGCTTCTATAATACGCATGATGTTACGGAGATCCTTCTGAGGGATCCTAGATCGATTGTGGCAAAGATAACACATTCCCTGTTTTGTAATCCAGATCTTTGTTGCATTTGCAGTCGGATTGCCTTTGGAAACGTGTACGTGAATGGGCTCAATCGGTTTGTTTTCGTTAGACCAGAAATACACCCAATACGGCCCAAGTCTAAATATTCGAGGCATTTAAAAAACCTCCTGTTTGCGAAAATTCAAGGATAAGATGCGCATTGTGCTCGATGATTTCCTGATATTTGCGGATATCCTCGTCAGAAAATTTGTAAATGTCTTCCCAGGTATAATCAGGAAGATAACAAGTGGCATGACGAAAACAGTATTTTTCGTCTGGCTTTTCAATATATACTTTTACCCGGCCATCCGGTTTCATCTCAGAATGCACAATCTCTGTATCATCGTTGAGAGTCATATACGGATACATCATAATATTATACCTCCTGCCTAGATAGCATTTTCAGTTGCGTGTCTTCCGGCAATAATTTTAGCACATTACGCAAGGCCTTACAACGGAAAGTTATTGAAAATCAGTTATGTACCTTTCCGTCGGCCACCAGTGCAATATACTTTTTCAAAGTATTCCTGCTCAGACCATGCTTGCGCATGAGATCGGACTGCTTCACAGAGCGATCTGATAAGTAATTATGAATATCATGATACAGTTCATCGGTCATCTTGTCCAGTTTTCCGGCAGGTCTGCCGGATTTCTTGGCACTCGCTGCGATTCCGTCCTTGATCCGTTTGGACGTTGTAAGCCGTTCCTGCTCGGCCCGGTCAAGCTCCACAAGCAGCAGAAGCTTCACAGTGCTCTCAAGGCTTGTCTTAGCGATCAGGTTCTGTTCTTTGGCGACATTCAACAGCTGCTTGATGTATGGCGTGCTAATGCTCTGGTTGTCAAGAAAAATAAGTTCTACGCCTTTGTTGAGCAATTCCATATACTTTGTATAGCCACGCTCAGCTTCGCGCGTGAATCTGGAGACATCTTTAAAGACGACAGTGTCGCCCGGCTGCAGAATGCTTTCCAGTTTCTGCCATTCTTTCCGATCCTCAAAATTCTTTCCGCTCTTGTCCTCTTTGAATTCCAACAAAAACTCAATATTGTGCTCGTTCGCATACTTATGTAGTGCTTTTTCCTGTCTGGAAAACTTCTGAAGCCCTCGTTCCTCTTCAGTAGAAATCCGCATGTAATCATATGTATTAGGCATAATCCCACCTCCAGCTATAGCTCGTCACAAAAACTAAAGTTATTTTTACACTTCTATTATACTGTCAAACAAACTATATTTCAACATAAATTGAACTTATTAAGAAAAACATATGTGAAAATAGTTTGCTTGACAGTTAAGATCAATCAGCGGCTATCAGAGGGAAAGCTCATCTATATTGTCAATGACGTTTTGGCATTCTTCCATTTTATGCCTGTTATACCAATATCTGCGCATTGCCACACTGAGCTGCTTTTGCCCGAGCTGCTTCAACAGGAGCTTTTCAGAAACCTTGGCATCGATTAGTATGGTCGCGTACGTACGCCTCAGGTCGTGAGGACTGCGCTTTGGAATGCCAAGATTTTGGCAGATAACATTCAGTCGTGTCCGAAGGCTGTTGGTCGTAAGCGGTTTTCCGCTCGTGTTTAAGAAAGCCTTGCTGGAGGATGGGTTCAGGTCTCTTATCTTGTCCAAAAGCCATAAATCGTTTTTGTGAATCCATACGTCCCGGTCTCCGGCTTTGGTTTTGGGCGCTTTGGTTTCATAGATTTTTCTGGCTTTCTGATCTTTCTTCACAGAAGAAGGATCTGTATATGATGTCTCTGATTTGCTCACTTTGACAGAGTGAGACAGTATATCGCTGCGATCCAACGCAACGGCTTCTCCTGCCCGCAGACCGCTGATACAGATAAGCAGGAGAGCCTGGTTTGTCTGATCCGGATGGTCGATCAGATATTGTTTGAGCAGGGCAAATTCCTCTGTTGACAATACCCGCTGTTCATCTTCGTACTCCGGCTCTTTTGGCGGTGCGAGCTCTAGTTTGACAAGCTCAAACACGTCCAAATAAGTGTAAGTGATGCATTCTTTCTGGGCTGCCAACACAAGGATACCCTTGACAATGGACTTCAGCGCGACGTATGCCTTGGCATTTAAACCTTTCATAGTGACCTCATTGTAGATAAAGGTAGCCCAATCGCGCACAGTTAATAAGCTGACGCGCTTACTCTTCATGTCAAGGAAATGCCTTTTGTAACATTTGTTGTGCCGATCGATCGTTGCGGGAATGACGTTTTTGGACTTTTTGTCGATCCACTCGCGGTACACCTCATCTACAGTAGGATCGAACTTCTTCTGCTCATAGAAATCAGCAATCGCGTCTAACAAGGCGCCTTCCGTTTTCCGTTTGAGCACCCTGCGGTTATTTCGCTTTCCCGGAGCCGGTACATAGGTACGCCATTCGTCCATATTTGCATAGAACGTAATTTTGTACGGATGCATACTGCAGTAATGCTCCCGGCGTATTTCAACACGCTTTTCTTCCGGGATTTCTTTCAAGTACTCATCGAGCAGCTTTTCGTTTGCATATTTTATGTTGCTTGAATCTGTATATGTAGTGCTATTTAGCATAATATTTCCTTTCCGGAATGCGTATCAGATTCGGACATCATGACTCAAAGCCGAACCTGATACGTGTCCTTAAAAACAGTTAGTAGTAGATTTCAATCGTTTCCGGGCAACCTGTCGCTTTGGAAAAAATTTCTTCAAACAGAATCCGCTGCCCGGAGAAGACATCGCCTAGCCTGCGGATATGCCGGTACGTTTCCATGCATGATTCGAACAGATCGTCCGAATTGACGCATTCCCGTGCATGGGGCTCACTGAACTGCGGAAGACAGAACAGCCAATCGAAGACTGCTTTCAGATCCTTCGCATCCAGAAGACGAACGATTCCGTCGGTGTATTCGTCCGCCAGAATCGTGCACCAGAAACTGCACCAGTCCGTCAGCTCCGGGGTGTATGTATTCAGACAACTCAGCAGGATTTTAGAAACCGTGGTTTGTGTCTTGCCGTTTGCCTTTAATTTCCCAAGCATCCGATCCAAATGTTTTGACGCTTTAGCCTTTATCGCGAGCCAACGTTTAGCAAAACCCTGGGCGAGCAGCTCATCTGAGAAATCGTTTAGCATCTCTGTCCCGTAATCCGTTTTGATCGGACCGTTTTTCTGGTATCTCACCTCCAGGCGCATCAGCTTTCGCCCGGTGTTTGTGGAGATGGACTTCTTTTCAAGCTGCTTCTCCTTGTCATAGATCGAGAGGGAGAGGGTCGATCCGGGGATCTTGACCGCTTCCACAGCAATTCCGTTTTCGTTTAATTTTGTGCGGGCTTCAAATTCCACGCCGTTCTTACAAGTCGACACGTTGGCGATCAGTGTCTCGACTCTCTTATAGAGGAAGCAGGGCTTCTCAGTACGGATCGTGTTATTGGCCTCAAGTGAGATAATGCGGATGTCCTCTTTACGAAAATTCAGCATGATCCCGTATGTGTTCCCCAGGATTTCCAACGCCTGATAGAACTTTCCCCAGATGGTGTCCAGATTCATGTTCTGGAGATTGCAGCCCTTATCGTCTGCCGCATGGAGCTCCAACTCGATATAGGGTTTTGAATCAACGTTGTGTTTCAGAGCACACTCAAAAGTGAATTCCTTGTTCCTGATGCGAAGGTTATTTTTTCCGAGCGAAACTCCTCTGGCCATCGACAGCGTCTGATTGGTGTTGTAGTCGTTCAGGATATCTCTGACCTTGCTTTCCGTATCAATGGAATCGGGGATGTTCACCTTTATCACGTCAGCGCCGATCACGCCGATCAATTTTTTTTCTTTGTTCATGGTTATCCTTTCTGAAATATGTGTTTTACTTTCTGGTAAACACCGTAATCTACTGAATGAACCAGTAGCCTACTGGACAGGCAGTAGATTACGGATGAAGGAATAGGTATAAGGAATCTCCTATGTCTTAAAGTTGTTTTTTTCCATTGGCTTCTCCTCCTTTTCTGCAAACTGGTCGGTGCACCTACTACCAATCTGTAAACAGAGGGATTTCGAGGATTTGTTTTCATACAGGCGTTTTTGAAGAAAAATTGCAGAAAGATGAAAAATTGTGGAGAAGAAACAAAAAATGGAATAAGAAAAGTACGCTTTTTTGTGCAATCTGTATTTTTTTCTGGTGAAATTGGGAGAAAAGATTGAAGAAAAAATTTGTGAAAAATATGAAAAAAACAATGGATTGAACCCCACTGTTTTTTGTGCTATATTAATATATATGCAAAGTATTGATATGCAAGAAGAATGACATAGAGGGTTTGGCTATTTAGGAAAAGTTTTAAGTTCTGAAAGGAGAAATTTGCTATGAAAAACAGAATGAAATCGAAATTCAAACTTGCGGTCCTGCTCCTGGGCATGCTGACTGCCATTCCGGTATTCTCTGTGACAGCGGGAGCGGCGAGTGCTACAAACATACTGGAAAACCACGACGTGTTTAACTATTACCCGGAAAGCGGAAAAGAGCCGTATATCCTGAACAAGATTAAGTCCATCCTTCCTGCACAGGTAATGGTTCAATTTGATAATGGAACTCAAAGTATGTGCCCAGTTGCAGGGGAATGGAGTATTGATACGGCTAATCAATGCTTTACCAATACGGTGTCCGGGGTATCTGGAAGCAACAAAGTGGCAATTAAATATAGACCTAATACGAACCAGCCGAGCGGTACATTGTATATCATTGCTGAATATGGGATCCCTAAGGAAGGGAAATCATTGCGTTTTGAGATCTCCGATGTAGGCATTTCGGATAGTTTTCTGGTATACAAAACAGATGGTTCCGGAACATCTACATTGAAGTTTGATGCCGCTTCCGGTTTTACAAAAGAAGATAATTATGCGAAACATATAGTATCCAGCGCCTCAAAAGATGATTCCGGTGAGTACTTTGCAGTTCATTACAATGCTGGTGCCAGGAATTACTCAACCGACACTCCAATCTATTTTGCACCAATGGCAGGAGAGAGTATTTTTGTTGACCATTGTTGGGATGGGGAGAAGGTTATCCCGCTTATTGGGCTTAAAAAATGCTGCTCAGTTTGCGGGGTACTGTATGAACAGGTATATGATGTAAAGACGGGGACTCGTTATCCGGTAGAAAAATCCCTTGAGGAAGCTATGGCTGCGATGAATGCTGCAATTGCAGAAAAAGAGCAGAAATCAAAGGCATATACGGAAGCGGTAGAAGCTGCTGCAAAAGCTGCAAACGCTGCAAACGCAGATAAAACCAGCCAGACAACCGTAGCGAAGGTGAAACTGAGTTCCATTAAAAAGAAAGGCAAAACCCTTACTCTTACGTGGAAGAAGGTCTCCGGGGCTTCCTACTATGAAGTGTATTACCGTGTTGGCAAAAATGGGAGCTTCAAGAAGCTTAAGAAGGTAAAGGGCACTAGCTACGTCCACAAGAACCTGAAGAAGGGCAAGACCTACTACTACAAGGTGCGTGCCGTCAAGAAGTCCGGAAAGAAGAAAACCAACGGCGCGTTCAGCAAAACGAAGAAAAAAAGGATCTAAGGAGTTCACTAGAGTGATTGCCCTCTTTCTGTAAGGAGGATCCGTTTATGAAAAAACTTAGGTATTTTATTGGAACAATTTTTATTCTCTGTATGATTGCATGCTTCCCGTCCATGGCGGCAACAACAGTAAGGCTTCCGCTCATTGTAGAGGAAGACTATAACAAGGCGCAGGAGCTGCTGAGCATAATCAATGACTGCCGGAAGAACGTACTTAACGAGCATGGACTGCAAATGGATTCGAAGCTTCAGGAGATAGCGATGCTGAGGGCCGCGGAACTTGCAGTTTGCTTTGATCATGGAAGACCAAACGGAAGCGGGCTTATCACAGCAACTTATAAAGAAGTTTTGGGAGAAAACACGGCAAAAGGGCAAGGTATTGCACAGCTGGTCTTTAATGATTGGCGCAGTTCAGCACTACATAACGCATGCATGGTAGCAGACACTGCGGAATACTGCGGAATTGGATGTGTGACATATGAGAGTACGAGATTCTGGGTATTGCTTACAAGTAAAAATGCAATGGGAAGCATTTCTACAAAAACAGGCATAGTCAACGTTCAAAAGGATGTTGAGGCAGACATATCCAGGTTCAAGTTTTACATATGGGACTGGAAGCTTCCGGACGAGGAAATTTATGTAAACACGAACGGTATTTATTACGGCGCATCGCAGCAGGCGGGTATCTTCATCCATGACTTCTACGACGATGGGGCGGTCGGCTGCCGCATGTACCCGCAGATGCTGCTGTACAGCACGGACACGCCTGGTATACTCTCAGTGGCAGCGGATGGGACGGTTACGCCTAAAAAGACCGGGGAGGGTTCCATCAACGTGGCACTTAAGGACTATCCGAGCGTGAAGACGACGATCCCGGTCAGCGTGATAGCGAACACCTGGAAAGGGAGCCTGACGATCAACATGGTCGGCGGATCGAACTACACGTACACGGGGCAGCCGGTAACGCCTGGATTCGATATCCGGGACTGTTTCGGGTTGCAGCTTGTGAAGGACAGGGACTACCGCGTGGAGTATTCCAACAACACGAACCCTGGCACGGCGACCGCCAGGATCAAACTGATCGGGAACTATGCATGCCCTGGGCTTTCTGCGATACTTGGGTTTGATGCTGATGTATACACCCGGAATTTTTATATCAGCGGTGGGGCTTCAGGCACAGATAACGGGAATGCAGGGGCTGTACCAGGGGATTCCAGTATAAACTCTGGTGGTTCCAGTACAGGGACAGGTATACAGCCACAGCCAACTGTCTCACCTGTATCAGGCAGTACCGCTGGTATGGGGATATCTCCTCCATATGACGATTCCGGGGGCACGGTATCAGCAAAGCTCAAGAAGGCTGCCGTTTCCAGCGTGAAGGTGACCGGCAAGGGGAAGGCGTCTGTCAGGTGGCAGAAAAAGGCCGGCATCTCCGGGTATGAAGTGCAGTATGCCCTGAATAAGAAGTTTACACAGGATGTGAAAACAAAGAGGATTTCCGGGCAAAAAAAGACTGGCGTTACGCTGAAAAAACTGAAAGGCAAGAAAACTTACTACGTCAGGGTGCGCACGTATAAAAAGTCAAAGGGCAAAGTTGTGTATAGCAAGTGGAGCGGCATAAAAAAAGTACGAATAAAATAAATTCTCCGGTATGAAAAGCAGGGCAGCATATGCCCTGTTTTTTTTCATGCATAGAAATTCTGCTGGCATACAGCGTTTTTTACACTCCCCGACAAAAATTTTACATATTAGTACAGGAGGTGATATGAAATGAACGAAAATATAGAATGCTGCTTCTCAGAGGGGAATCTGCCATCCGGCTATGGCTTTCTTCCGGAAAGGGTATCGCCCTGGCTGAATGTGTTGGACAGGCGTGTATCTATCCTTGAACAGACCATATGCTATTTGCAGGATCGCCTCAGATGGATCTACGATGATCCGACAGCCCAAGCCATTAACAGGGTAGGGATTGAATACGGGGTTTTTATGGGGGCCGAAAGAGCCTATCATGGCCAGTGCCTTGGCACTTTCCATAACAGCTTCGGGCCGAGGGATTCTGAGGAAGGAATAAAGTTAGAAGAGAATGGGGTCACCATAGATATTCAGGAGTTCATCAAGAGCCAATGGTATGCGGAAAAATGCTCTGATGATGAGCAGCTTAAACTTGCCTTGAAGCGTATTATCGAGGAACATCGACGCCTGGGCCGGGTGCGGCTGGCAACGCTGAGGAGGCTGCGGTACCTTTCGGAGGAAGAAGACAGCCCGATCGGGCACAGCTATAGGATCGATCAAGCGACGGAAACCTTTTGGGAGATCCTGAGAGTCCCAAATACGAAGAACGGATGCCAGTATAGACTCCCGTCAACGAAAGAGCACATGGAAAAGGTGCTTTCAGAACCAGAGAAGCATAGGATCAGCATTGATAAACATGCGGTGGATCAGAATGAACCGTTATTTATTGAGGGAACCTATATCACAGCAAAGAATGCAGCCATGGCGGCTGCAGTACTCTCTAGAGTGCTGAATCTGTCAGGCCTCGGGAAAGAACGGCATCCTTATCAGAAGTGGAGGGATGCCTGCCGTAAAAACCGTATCCTTAAGGAATACCTTGCGGCACATTGACACAGCTCGGATGGCCGAGGATAAATAGCCGACTAGGGCCATCGCGGTATCCAGAGGCTTAAGCCTCCGGGTACGCTCGGATTGTTTTCTGGGGTACGCCTTCCAGTAATCTTCTTGAAAAGGGAGCGTACAGCATCACAGGCATGTATGGAATCTTTATGTAATGCATGCCACCCGTACCATACAACTTAATAATGAGCAACCTGTAAACTCCGCTCTCAGAAGCGGGCAAAGAATTAATGCCCGCAACATGCGGGCGGAAAGGAGAAACAAATGAAACAGATGAAACAGAAGAAACCAGAGGAGATTCAGGAGCTACTCCGCCGGAATGGAATCGACACAGAAATTGTCACCGTCTACCGGAATGGAACAGCGAGGAATGGTTTCCGTGTCTGTACCGGGGAAAAGGTTACACCGATTGTATACCTTGACCCGTGCGCTACGGAAAATGAGATGATGCGGCACATCAACGAGGTACTGTCGCAGCAACCGGCATTCGATACGGAGATATTGAAAAATAAGGAATCCATGCTTGCCAACAGTATCGTGTGTGTGCAGAAAATGAGCGATGAGCCGATCCTTAAGAGGACGCTGATGAATCTGGAGATATATGTGCGGATCTGTCTGCCGGACTCTGAACGGGACGGCCAGTTCAGTATCAAGGCTACCCATTCTTTTATAGACGCACTGGGCGTTACCGAATCCGCCTTATGGGAGGCAGCACTCAGTAACACTGCCGGAGACCTGACGGTACGTAAGATCGGTGAGGTAATGGCATCTATTGGCTTTGCGTTTCCGATCGAGCCGGTTCCGATGTATGTGGCTGGCACGAAAAGCTGTCTGAACGGTGCGGCGGCAATTCTGTATCCGGACATTTTTGGGGACTTCTGCCGGCGGAACGGCTTTGACGGCATCCTGATACTTCCCAGCAGCATACATGAACTTATGGTCATTCCGGATAACATGGGGGCCTCGTTGCGCGATCTGGTGGAGGTCGTTTCAGATATAAACGAGGATTCCGTTCTTCCAGAGGAACAGCTAACACCGGCAGTGTACCAGTACACCCTGGCGACGAATGAGGTCCGTCTTGTGGCAACGCAGACGGGGGTGAACGCATGCTGAACCAGTACAACATCGAGCGCTCCAGTGAAGGGATCGTGCTCACAGCGGAGAAAGCATACGCTTCTCCGGAACAGACCATTTCCGGACCGGCAGACCTTGCTGATATGTTCAACGAGCATTTCCATCTGGACCGGCTTCTGGAAGAACATCTGTATATGATTTCATTCTCTGCCAAGCTATGCCCCACTGCAATCTTTGAAGTGGCATCCGGCACAGCAACCGGCTGTCTCTTCTCGCCCAGGGAGGTCTTTATACGGGCTCTCTTGTGCGGAGCAGTGCGGATCGCCGTAGCGCACAACCATACTAGCGGAGATCCGACCCCGTCCAAAGAAGATGAGATGGCATGCAGGCGAATAAAATCTGCGGGAGAACTGGTCGGGATCTCCCTGGTGGACTTCCTGATCATCGGAAGCCGGGGAGCCTATTACAGCTTTGCAGAGCATGCAGGAAACTAGTACGGGCCTGTATGGCGGTTTTAAAGCACTGCCGCACAGGGAAATACCGGTTTACACGCGCATCAGTGGACAGGCAGGCGCAGTTCTGCCAGTCCCTGTTGCGTACGGGTAAACTGGTATACTCAGGATTCGCTGGACATCCTAAAAAAAATCCAGCCGCCACACATAAGGCGAAAAAAAGTGTACGTCGCACACAAGACGATAAAGAGTGTTTTGCCAAACGGGTTTTTCCCGGGAGGCGGCTTTTAGCTTTAATTTGGATTTTCTTTTTAACTGCAGGAAGGAGCTGGGATATATGGGTAGGCGGAATAAAACATACAGCAAGACTCTCCACCAGCAGATCTATGACCGGCTGACTTCCATGCAGGCATTCGGGGAGAGCAAACGAGATGCAGCTGCAAATGGGACAATGGATGGCAAGATATTCAGTTACGCAACTTACAAGAGCTATTACAAGCAGGCCCAGTATTTCGCCAGGTGGATCCAGTGCAACCATCCGGAATGTACAACTTTGAAAAGCGCGAGGAAGTATGTGAACGATTATCTGGAGAGCCAGGTCAGCCGCGGACTCTCGGCATGGACGATCCATACACAGGCGAAAGCCCTCTCAAAGCTTTACGGGATCAAGCCGACGGACGCTGACTATTTTACCCCGCCGGAGCGTTGCCGTGCCGACATCAAACGCAGCCGGGACAAAGCGGAAAAGAAATGCCGGTTTTCGGAGAGGAACAATGCGGAGCTGGTCGCATTCTGCCGGGGAACAGGCTGCCGCAGGGGCGTGCTGGAGAAGCTTCGGGGAGACGACCTCTGGAGCCGTAGCCGGATGACCGCTGAGGTGGCCTCTTTGGAGAACAAGACGGGCCGCTCAGAGGCAGAAGAGAAACACCTCGCATGTCTCAAGGAGGCCCTTCAAGTTTTTCCGGATCAGGACTGGTATGTCCATCATCGTCATGATAAGAACGGAAAATACCGGTACGCACCTATCATGGGAACGGAGGATCAGAAGAGCCGGATCATCGCACGCTTCCAGGACAGGCGGCCGGATGAAAAGGTGTGGCAGCATGTGAGCAAGGCAGCGGATATCCACGGCTACAGGAGTGACTACGCTGTGGCGATCTATCGGCGCTACGCCCGGAATATAGAAGATATCCCATACGACCGTGTGATGAAAGGAACAGGCAAGCGTCTACGCAGGGATATTTATGCCTGCCGGAACGACGAAAACGGCCGAAAACTTGACCGCCGGGCCATGAAAATCGCCTCCAAGGCCCTGGGTCATTCGCGGGAGTACGTGATTGCAGTTAGCTATTTAAGGGGGTTATAGCATGGATTTAGAGACGATATTTAATTATGTGAATGAAGAGACGATCAAGTCCCTCAACATCCAGCTGAATCAGATGGAGGAGAAAGAGCAGGAGCTGCGGGCCCTTATGGCAGACAGTGAGAAACGAAATGAGGAGCTGCAGGTCCAGCTTGAGGAAGAGCGGATGCTGAATGCAGGATTAAAACGGATCATGAGGGAGAGGTCAAACGCCGCCAGGGATATTAAGCCAAAAAAGGAGCACGATGGCTATATAGTCTTGCGGTCTGAACAGTATCTGGAGCGCTCGGATGATGCTGCGTTTGCCGCATGGAGGACCGCCTTGCAGACACCATATCCTGCAGAGCTTGATTTTCGATCTGCATGCCTTGCAGTTGAAACAGATCTGTTTGCCAGAAATATTGCGGAAGAGCTTGGGTGTGAGAAACTTGACTTGGACTGTGACACGGATGAGCTCTCTGGTAGTGAATCGAATACCTTGTACCGTATACTATACAAAGCGGACATCAGATCAGGATTTTGGGAGGCGACAGTCTTTACGACCGGGCCGCTTTATATAAGCAAAGATCGGTTCCCGCGTTCATCTAGGATGAAATGATGTTGAAAAAAATATTCAATGACGTTATAATGTTTTTGTCAGGTATACGGATGTGTACTGAACTATGAACCAACGAATGAAATGCTTACAGAACCATCCATACAAGATAACCCAGGGCGCAGACGGAAGGTGGTCAACCTATCTGCCTGAAAAACAGCTGGACGGTACAACGGTGAGGAGGAATGTCAAAAAACGTACCCGTGAGGAGTTGGAAGATGCGATTGTTGCATATTATAAAGAAGATGCAAAAAACCCAAGGATCGATCAGGTGTTTAGGGAATGGAACGACCGCAGGCTACAACTTGAAAAGGTCAGCATGGCTACTTATGACCGGGACAATCGCTATTACAACAGGCATTATAAAGAGCTTGGAAAGCGCCGGATTAAATCACTGCGTGAAGGAGAGATTGTAGAATTCCTTGAAGAACAGATCTCAAAATATGAGTTGTCTGCGAAGGCATTCAGCGGTCTGCTTGGTGTTACGAAGGGATTTCTCAAATATGCGAAACGCAGGGGTCTTGTAACGTTTTCAATCACTGAAACGATTGCAGACATGGATTTGACGGACGCGTCCTTCCACAAGCAGATTAGACGGGATGAGTCGGAGGTATTCAGCGAGGCGGAAACTTCTATTGTCATGAGTTATCTGGCAGATCACCCCGATATCTGGAATCTGGGCATATTGCTCTCGTTCGTGACAGGTTTAAGAGCCGGGGAACTCGCAACAATAAAAAGAGAGGATCTCGGGGAATATTACTTGAACGTCATACGGACGGAGACATCCTATCATGATCCTAAGACAAAGGAAGTGCACTATGAGGTGAAGGATACCCCAAAGACAAAAGCCGGGATTCGAAGCGTAATAGTTCCGGACGGATATCTCTGGATACTGGACAAGCTGCGTACAACGTGCTCTGATGGGGGTTACGTCTTCACCAATCGGAAAGGAAGAATGACAACCAACTGTTTCCGAAATCGTTTGTACCGGATCTGTGATAAGCTCGGTATTCCCCGGCGATCTATGCATGATATCAGGCGCACATACGCGTCCCTCCTGATCGACTCCGGGAAAGTCGGACGAAAGATCGTTGAGACGCAGATGGGCCACACAGACATTTCGTGCACGGAGCGTCATTACCACAGGGACCGTCGATCTCTGGAGGAAAAGAGACGGATCATTAACGGAATACCTGAGTTCCATACTTTGGAGAAGGATGCGATTTGAAGACAGCTTGAAGACAGAAGGCTTTTTTGAGAAAAGTAAAAGCCGGAAACCCCCGTATTTACGGGACTTTCCGGCAAGGTAGGAATGGAGATAGGGGGACTCGAACCCCTGACCTATGCGTTGCGAACGCATCGCTCTCCCAACTGAGCTATATCCCCAGAATGTGTGCCGGAGCCCTCCGGCACTTTTTCGATGGAAGCAAGGAGGCTCGAACTCCTGACCTCTCGCGTGTGAGGCGAACGCTCATCCCAGCTGAGCTATGCTTCCCGAACATCTCTATTATAATCATTTGGGGGAAAATTACAACAAAAATTTTTGTTTTTTAAAAAATATTTTTTTGGAGACCGGGAAAAAGCCGTAAAAACGGCGAATTCGGTTGACAATCAGAAGTGCGAATGATACGATTAGCGGCATGAAAACTACACAAGGTTGACGGATATTTGAAAGGGACGGGAGACAGGGATATGGCGATTGAGGTTGTGAGAGAATATCTGAAACAGTGGGATGCGGACCGGAGAATCATCGAATTTCCAACGTCCAGCGCGACGGTGGAGCTGGCGGCGCAGGCGGCGGGTTGCGAGCCGGCGCGGATCGCGAAGACGCTTTCCTTTCTGGTGGACGACCATGCGGTTTTGATCGTGATGGCGGGCGACGTGAAGGTGGACAATGCGAAGTACAAGGCCCTGTTTCACACGAAAGCAAAAATGCTCAGCGCTGATCAGGTGACGGAGATGATCGGCCATGCGGTCGGCGGCGTCTGTCCGTTCGGCGTGAAGGAAGGTGTGGAGATCTATCTGGATGAGTCGCTGAAGCGCTTTGCGACAGTGTTCCCGGCGGCGGGCAGTTCGAACAGCGCGATTGAGGTGACTATGGAAGAGCTGGAGAAGTTCTCCGGGAGCGCGAAGTGGGTGGACGTGAGCAAAGCGGTGAATTGAGACAGAAATATTGGATAATCGGTTGTGCTTTGCGGCAAAATATAGTAAAATAAATGATAATTATGAAGAGAGGAGGCTTACTGTATGGATATTAATCTGCAGGCTGTGACCTGGCTCGCGCTGTTTGTGATCCTGCTGATCGTCGAAGCGATCACATTAGGGTTGACGACGATCTGGTTCGCGGGAGGCGCGCTGGTGGCGTTCGGGCTTGCAATCGCAGGAGTCGATACGCTGATTCAGATCATTGTATTCTGCGCGGTGTCAGTAGTGCTGTTGTTTGTCACACGGCCGGCGGCGGTCAAGTGGCTGAACAGGGAGCGCACGAAGACGAACGCGGGGAGTCTAGTGGGCGTGACGGCGGTCGTCACGGAGCCGATCGAAAACCTGGCAGGCAAGGGACGGGTGCTGGTTAAGGGCCAGTCGTGGTCCGCGCGTGCAGTGGCCGACGATATTCAGATTGAAACAGGAAAACAGGTCAAAATCACAAAGATCAGCGGTGTGAAGCTGATCGTGGAGGAGGTTTAACGATGGATGTAGGAATTCCGTTCGGAACAATTCTTGTAATCGTTCTGGTAGTCATTCTTTTGCTGGTTCTTGCGAGCTGCGTAAAGATCGTTCCGCAGGCGCAGGCGTTTATTCTGGAGCGGCTCGGCGGCTACCAGAGCACCTGGGACGTCGGACTGCACTTTAAGCTCCCGCTGATCGACCGTGTGGCGAAGCGTGTGAACTTAAAGGAGCAGGTCGTCGACTTTGACCCGCAGCCGGTGATCACGAAAGATAACGTCACGATGCGGATCGACACGGTCGTGTTCTTCCAGATCACGGATCCGAAGCTGTTCACCTACGGCGTGGAGAACCCGATCATGGCGATCGAGAACCTGACGGCGACTACGCTGAGAAACATCATCGGCGACATGGAACTCGACCAGACGCTGACTTCCCGCGAAGTGATCAACACGACGATGCGCTCGACGCTCGACGTGGCTACCGATCCGTGGGGCATCAAGGTGAACCGCGTGGAGCTGAAGAACATCCTGCCGCCGGCGCAGATCGTCGACGCGATGGAGAAGCAGATGAAGGCGGAACGCGAACGAAGAGAAGCGATCCTGAAGGCAGAGGGTGAGAAGAAGTCTTCAATCCTTGTGGCCGAGGGTAACAAGCAGTCCGCGATTCTGGATGCGGAAGCGGAGAAGCAGTCCGCGATCCTGCATGCGGAGGCTGAGAAGGAGCGTATGATCCGCGAGGCGGAAGGCCAGGCGGAGGCGATCCTGAAGGTGCAGCAGGCGAAGGCGGAAGGCATCCGTCTGATCAAGGAAGCGGGGGCTGATCAGGCTGTTCTGACGATGAAGAGCTTCGAGACGCTTGAAAAGGTGGCGGACGGCAAGTCCACGAAGATCATCATCCCGTCTGAGATACAGAATGTGGCAGGCCTTGTGAGCGCGGTGACAGAGGTCGCGAAGGATGTGAAGGCTTCGAAAGAGGCATAAGACAAGATAAAAGCATTTCGGGGAGAGGATATTATGAATCTGAAGGGCAGAAATTTTCTGACGCTTCGGGATTTTACGCCGGAGGAGATCACGTATTTTCTCGATCTGGCGGCGGACCTGAAGGCAAAGAAAAAAGCGGGGGAACTGACCCATTATTTTACGGGAAAGAACATTGCCCTGATCTTTGAGAAGACAAGCACGAGGACGCGCTGTTCGTTTGAAGTGGCGGCGCACGATCTGGGCATGCATGTGACCTATCTGGACCCGAAGGGTTCGCAGATCGGCAAAAAGGAGAGTATCTGCGATACCGCGCGCGTGCTCGGCCGAATGTACGATGGCATCGAGTACCGCGGCTACGGCCAGAGCATTGTGGAGGAGCTGGCGAAGTATGCTGGCGTCCCGGTCTGGAACGGACTGACGAACGAGTACCATCCGACGCAGATGCTGGCGGACTGTCTGACGATTCGGGAGCATTTGGGAGAGCTGAAAGGTAAACGTCTGGCGTATTTCGGCGACGCGCGGTACAACATGGGCAATTCGCTGATGATCGTCTGCGCGAAGCTCGGTATGCATTTCGTGGCGTGCACGGCGAAGGAGTATTTCCCGAACCAGGAGCTTGTGGAGGCGTGCCGGGAGTATGCGAAGACTAGCGGTGGTTCCATCACGCTGACGGAGAGCGTCGAGGAAGGCGCGAAGAGTGCGGACGTGATTTATACGGACGTCTGGGTGTCCATGGGCGAGCCGGACGAGGTCTGGGAACAGCGGATCAAGGCGCTGCTGCCGTACCAGGTCAACGCACGGGTGATGCAGCTTGCGGGACCGAAGGCGATCTTCATGCACTGCCTGCCGGCGTTCCACGACCTGGAGACGGAGATCGGGCGGCAGATCCACGAGAAGTTCGGGCTTGACGCGATGGAAGTGACGGACGAAGTCTTCGAATCGGAGCAGTCGGTCGTTTTTGACGAGGCGGAGAACCGTATGCACACGATCAAGGCCGTGATCGCGGCGACGCTGGGGTACGAGATCGCAGGGCAGTAACTTTGGCGGCGGAATACATCATCGGGTTTTACTGGAGAATTATGGAATGAAATGCAGTGTACTGACCGCGCTTGGGCGCAGCGACGGATTTGTGTCCGGGCAGGAGCTGTGCGAGGAGCTGCAGGTGTCCCGGACTGCGGTCTGGAAAGTGATCAATCAATTGAAAGAAGAAGGCTATGAGATAGAATCCGTGCCCCGGAAGGGGTATCGGATTCTTCATCGTCCCGACCTTGTGACGGCGGAGGAGATTGAGAGCCGGCTGAGGACAAAGTGGGTCGGGCGGCCGGTCCGGTATTGCGCGACGATCGATTCTACGAACAACGAGGCGAGGCGTCTGGCGGAGGCCGGCGCACCGTCGGGAATGTTGGTGGTCGCGGAGGAGCAGAACCAGGGCAAAGGGCGCCGCGGGCGCTCATGGGTCATGTCCGCGGGCAGCGCAGTTGCAATGACCTTGCTCCTGCGGCCGGAGATCGAGCCGCCGCACGCGTCCATGCTGACGCTTGTGATGGGGATCACCGTGGCACGCGCGTGCAGGAGTTTCTGCGGCGTGGAGACGAAGATCAAGTGGCCGAACGACGTCGTGACGGACGGTCGGAAGATCTGCGGCATCCTGACGGAGATGAGCAGCGAGATTGATTATATCAATTACCTGGTGATCGGCGTCGGGATCAACACTTACGTGCGGGACTTTCCGGAGGAACTGGCGCAGAAGGCGGTGTCTCTGCATGAACTGACCGGTTTGAGGCCGGACCGCGCAGGGCTGATCGCGGAGTGCATGCGGCAGTTTGAACTCTGCTATGAGGAATTTCTGAAGACGCAGGACATGAGCGGCCTGCAGGACGAATACAACGGACTTCTTGCCGGGATCGGCAGTCGCGTGCGCGTGCTGGAGCCCGGCAATGAGTACGATGGCGTGTCGAAGGGCATCAATGCGCGCGGCGAGCTTCTGGTCCGCCGGGACGATGGAAGAGTCGAAGAAGTTTACGCCGGTGAGGTGTCGGTTCGGGGAATCTACGGATACGTGTGAGTGCCGCAGGCATGGAGCGGCCGTTTCCACACGATGGACAGAACAGGCAGCGGAGGTTTTTTATATGAGCGAAAATGCCACAGTTGTGTTGTGCGGCGCGAACGCGTACGAGGAAAAGTATTATCTGAACGAGGCTTTTGCGAACCTTCCGACGCAGATCAAGGAAGAACTGCAGATCATGTGCGTGCTGTTCACGCATGATGTAGGGGGAATCCTTCTGCTTGAGTTCGACGAGGACGGCGAGCTGCTGTTTCGGACGCAGGCGGCGCAGGACGATTATTCCTATGACGAGATCGGCGCGGAGCTGAAGATCAAGGAGCTGCAGCGCGAGAAAGAGGATCTGCTGCGCTCTCTGCAGCTTTATTATCAGGTGCTGACGAAGGGGATCGATTCGCTGGAGCTGTAAAGGACCAAAGCGCGTGTTGCCGGTTCTGTGAAAACAGATGAAAAAACAGCGAGGGACTGCGGTATGAGTTTTTTGTGGGAACAGGGACAGAAAAGTGGAAAATAAGATCAGAAAACTGAGAATCGGAAACGTAATTTTGGACAATAATATCATACTGGCGCCGATGGCAGGGGTATCCGACCTGCCATTTCGCTTGCTGTGCCGGGAGCAGGGCGCGGGACTGGTCTGTACGGAGATGATCAGCGCGAAGGCGATTTCCTTTGGGAACAAGAATACCGCCGCGCTGATGGAGACGGCGAGTGAGGAACGGCCGGTTTCGCTTCAGCTTTTCGGCTCCGACCCGGATATAATCAGCCGGATGGCCGCATATATTGAAGAGCAACCGTTCGACATTCTGGACATCAACATGGGCTGTCCGGTGCCGAAGGTGGCCGGGAACGGCGAAGGTTCTGCGCTGATGCGCGATCCAAAGCTTGTGGCGGAGATCGTCAGCAAGACGGTGCGCGCCACGAAGAAGCCCGTGACGGTCAAGATTCGGAAGGGTTTTTCGGAAAACGAGGTCAACGCGGTGGAGATCGCGCGGATCGCGGAGGCATCCGGGGCGGCGGCAGTCGCGGTGCACGGCAGAACGCGCGAGCAGTACTATTCGGGCAGGGCGGATTGGGACATCATCCGGCAGGTGAAGGAAGCCGTGCAGATTCCCGTGATCGGCAACGGCGACGTGAATTCGGCGCAGAGGGCGAAGCAGATGATCGAGGAGACCGGCTGCGACGCAGTTATGGTCGGTCGTGCCGCGCGCGGCAACCCATGGATCTTCCGGGAAATTCAGCAATATCTGAAGACCGGGGAAGCTCCCGAGCGCTCGTCACACGAGGAGATCCGCCGGACGATGTTGCGCCACGCGCGGATGCAGATCGAGTACAAGGGCGAATACATCGGCATCCGCGAAATGCGCAAGCACATTTCCTGGTACACGGCGGGTTATCCGAATTCCGCGAAGCTGCGCGGTGCGATCAATCTGGTGGAATCGTATGAGGAGCTGGAGCAGTTGCTTGCAGAGCGGTTTTGAAAACGGAAAATTGAGCGGACAATTTCTGGATATGTGAGGGAATTGCCCGGACATTTTTCGGGAATTCGTTTTTCTTGACAAAAGATATCGAATCGGCTATAATTACGTGATTACTGAGGACGGACAAAGGAAGACGCAGGACATACACAAGACGGACATCAGCCGGCGGGGGAGGGCTGCCGGAAATACAAAGCAGTACAATGCAATAATGTAAGAAGGGTGTTGATTTGTAATGGAAGAAAAAAAGAGGCTGTTGACCTACACAGGACTGAAGAAACTGGAGGATGAGCTGCACGACCTGAAAGTAAACAGGCGCAAGCAGGTGGCGGACAAGATCAAAGAGGCAAGAGAGCAGGGCGACCTCTCCGAGAACGCGGAGTATGACGCGGCGAAGGACGAGCAACGCGACATCGAGGCGCGCATCGAGGAAATCGAGAAGATCCTCAAGAACGCGGAAGTCGTCGTCGAGGATGAGGTGGACGTAGGAAAGATCAATGTTGGCTGCACGGTCAAGGTGTATGACGAGGAGTTCGAAGAAGAGATTGAATTCATGATCGTCGGCTCTTCCGAGGCGAACAGCCTTGAAGGAAAGATTTCGAATGAATCCCCGGTCGGCAAGGCGCTGATCGGTCACAGTGTCGGCGACGAGGTGTCGGTGGAGACGCAGGCCGGTTCAATGGAATATAAGGTGCTGGAGATCCAGCGGTCGATCTGAGAGAACCGTGTGGACGGTTGAGTTGGATCGAAACAGGAGAGCCGCATGAGAGCGGCAGGAAGAAAAGGAGAGAAAACGTGGCAGAGCAGAAGCAGCAGGTTCAGGAACAGGATATCAATCAGCTTTTGAAGGTGCGCCGGGAGAAGCTTTCCGAGCTTCAGGCGAACGGCGCGGATCCGTTTGTGATTACGAAATACGACGTGACGAATCACAGCACGGACGTGAAAAACGAATTTGAGGCGTACGAGGGCAAGAGCGTATCGATCGCGGGCCGCATGATGTCCAAACGCGTGATGGGCAAGGCTTCCTTCTGCAACGTGCAGGACTTGAAAGGCAACATTCAGTGTTACGTGGCGCGCGACAGCGTCGGCGAGGAGCCGTACAAGGCGTTTAAGAAGATGGACATCGGCGACCTTGTCGGCGTCAAGGGCGAGGTCTTCAAGACGAAGACCGGGGAGATTTCCATTCACGCGTCGGAAGTGACGCTGCTTTCGAAGAGCCTGCAGGTGCTGCCGGAGAAGTTCCACGGGCTGACGAACACGGATCTGCGCTACCGTCAGAGATATGTGGATCTGATCATGAACCCGGAAGTAAAGGACACCTTCATCAAGCGTTCCCGGATCATCAGCAGCATCCGCAAGTACCTGGACGGCCAGGGCTTCATGGAAGTCGAGACGCCGATGCTGGTGGCGAACGCGGGCGGTGCGGCGGCGCGTCCGTTTGAGACGCATTTCAACGCGCTGAACGAGGACCTGAAGCTGCGTATTTCTCTTGAGCTGTATCTGAAGAGACTGATCGTGGGCGGCATGGAGCGCGTGTACGAGATCGGTCGCGTGTTCCGCAACGAGGGCCTGGACACCCGGCACAACCCGGAGTTTACGCTGATGGAGCTTTACCAGGCATACACGGATTACAATGGAATGATGGATCTGACCGAGAACCTGTACCGCCATGTGGCGCAGGAGGTGCTTGGCACGATGAAGATCACATACAACGGCATCGAGATGGACCTTGGGAAGCCGTTCGAGCGCATCACGATGGTGGACGCCGTGAAGAAGTATTCGGGCGTCGACTTTGCGCAGATCCACACGCTGGAGGAGGCGCAGGCCGCGGCGAAGGAGCACAACATCGCCTATGAAAAGCGTCACAAGAAGGGCGACATCCTCAACCTCTTCTTCGAGGAGTTCGTAGAGGAGCATCTGCTACAGCCGACGTTCGTGATGGACCACCCAATCGAGATTTCGCCGTTGACGAAGAAGAAGCCGGACAACCCCGAATACGTGGAGCGATTCGAGTTCTTCATGAACGGCTGGGAGATGGCGAACGCCTACTCCGAGCTGAACGACCCGATCGATCAGCGCGAGCGCTTCAAGGCGCAGGAGGCGCTGCTGGCGCAGGGAGACGAGGAGGCCAACACGACCGACGAGGACTTCCTGAATGCGCTGGAAATCGGCATGCCGCCGACCGGCGGGATTGGCTTCGGCATCGACCGCATGGTAATGCTGTTGACAGACTCGGCTGCGATCCGCGATGTACTGCTGTTCCCGACGATGCGCCAGCTGGATTAGGATTAAGATTTCCTGAAGTTGAAGTGATATAGAAAATGAAGCACACTGTTCTGGGAGAAATTCCGGAACAGTGTTTTTGTTTGCAATGTAAAAATGTAAAAAAATAATTTACAAATCAATTGATTCTTTCTTTTTTCTTGTGTATAATAATAATGAAGAGAAGAAGGAGGTCATCCGGATGACGTTTGATGCACTGTTTGAACAGAGAAGCCAAGTGGCTTCGAAATTAAAAGAATGCATACGTGATAAGGGCTATACTAAAGTTTCTTTTGCTAAAAGAGCAGAAATATCACGTCCAACGCTTGACAGGCTTTTGAGCGGAAGTATAGATAGCAAGACTACATTTGATCGTCATATGCAGAAGATCTTAAAAATGCTGCGCATGTCGGTTGATGAGCTGATGTTTTATTCTGCCCAACAGTGCAGGTCGACGACGGTAGTATATTCCCAAAATGCACCTAAGGATCATGAAATGAATGATAATGCGAGAAAACAGTACGCCCTGTTACTGGATATTGTTGATTTATGTACAGTATACTATTAAACAGGAAGGAGTTCTATGAGCGAGATAATAACTGCGTCCAATATTGACCTTGTCATTCAGAAAAATAAAGAGATTGACAAAGAGGTGAGTGCGCAGGCATTGAGGATACAGACGAATCCTTCTATCGTGAAAGTTGCATCGATGCCGCAGCTTGCACTTTTGCTCCTTGGGGGCTTTGGACTGATACAGATGCCGATAGAGGATAAATACTGGAGTGGCGCTATATATGTGAAAGATGGAAAAATAGTACCGGTGATCAATACGGCGATTCCACGCGCGAATCAGTATTTTGTTGCATGGCATGAAATCTATCATCTCATATTTGACGAAATATACTCTGATTATTTCATTGAGAATGATAATATAGTTGAAGAGAGAAAGGCAGAGTATTTTGCCGCGTGTATGCTTCTTTCGGGTGTGGACAGATACTATGCGGAACTTCCAGCGATGGATTTTACATCTAAGGTTTTGTACTGTATGTCGGCTTTTCAGGCGCCTTATAAAGCAGTGTTGATTTCGCTTTATGAAGACGCGGAACGAAGAGAGAATGAGAAAATGAAAGGCTTGATAAAGGAGGCTCTGGATCTTAAAATGGAAGATATGCCGGGGCAATTTCGTAAATTGGGTCTGGATGACAGTCTGGTGTTGCCCTCTTATGTAATCAACACATCCTATTTACAGGAGCAGATCAAAAAGAAAAAAGAGGCTGAACCGGAACTAAAATATCACGGGGACAATGAAGAGTTTTTGAAAAATATAGAAGAAGAGATCCGGGTGATCACGGGAGTTACTCCATTGTCTTGGGGACACAATTGAACTGTAAAGATTCTTTCATTGAGTTGGTATAGAACAGCTTTGCCAATGTTATTTTTATGCTTAGGTGATTGCCCAAATTTTCCTTTTTGATCAAATTATGTGGAATAATGTAACACCTTGGTGTATCAAATAGAATAATCTGGAAGGAGTCTGCTTTATGGATAAAAATATTTTGGTAATTGGGAATGGGTTTGATATTTATCATGAACTGCCTACGAAATACATTGAATTCGTTAAATATACAAGAGACTTAGGCGAGAATAAAATTGATGAACGTGCTAAATCTCAATATTTTGATTTAATCAATATTGCACAAAAGAATATGTTTGTTAGATATTTTCAAAAAGTTGCAGAGGAAAATGATACTTGGATAGATTGTGAACAGGAGATAAAAAGACTTGTTTCTGTAATTTTCAAGGCTATAAATATTGCTGATTGGGACGGGGAAAATGATGTTGTTGTTTATGGATTATCGAGTGGAGAATTGGCTATTCTATCAAATGCATCAAAATTATTCACTGTTAATATTGAAGAATCGAATGCTTTTCTGGATTCGGAATACGCCCATCTGTATTACGTAATAAAGAAGGATTTAATTATTAAAAATATAAGAGAAGAATTATATGATTTAATAAAATTACTCGAAGACTACTTATTGCTGACAACTAATAAGCCGATAACAAAGACATCATCGCAGATAGAGCACATTCGATGGGATTATGTTATCAATTTTAACTATACTGATACATATAAACATTATGGAATAAAGGATGAAAATGTACTTTTTATTCATGGACGACTCAGAAGCATACCCAATAACATGGTCTTAGGATTTGAAGACGATGAAGAGGATAATTTGGACAGTATTTACTTTAAGAAATACTTTCAAAGAATACAGAAGCTGACAGGAAATTTAGATAAAGATAGATTCAAACCGAATATTGATACTATTTTTGATGAAAACGAGTCAGTAGATGTAATTGCCCACTTTTTTGGACTGTCAATGAGCAGAACGGACGGAGATATGATAAGGGAAATTTCAGAGTTATCTACCAAGATTATAGTATACTACTGTAGCGCAGAAGACTACGCTCAAAAAGTAGTCAATTTGATTGATGTATTTGGAAAAAAGGAGGCAACGGACAGAATACAAAGTGGAAAGATTGGGTTGGTGGAAATAGTCTGATTTTGGGAAAAGGAATTGGCTTATGAATATTTAAGAGAATTGTGTACTTATAAAAGAGTAAACTGTTCATATGGAAAAACTATGAATAATAGAAGTGGAGATTTTGGCGTGTTAGTATAGATATCTAATTGGTGATATGGTATTATTTTTTAAAACGAATCCACGGAACTAGAGATATATAATTAGAGGCTAATTTTGAGTAAATACGTTGCATAATCATGAAAGATAATACGCTGAATTATTATAATCAAAATGCGGTGACATTTTCCGCTGGGACCATTTCGGCAGATATGACACAGACCCAGCATCGCTTTCTGGACAAGCTGAAACCGGGCGCGCATATTTTGGATTTCGGCTGTGGTTCCGGGCGCGATACAAAGTGTTTTCTGGATGCGAGATTTTCGGTAGACGCAACTGACGGCTCATCTGAATTGTGCCGGATTGCAAGTCAGTATACCGGGATTAACGTGAAACAAATGATGTTTCAGGAGTTGGATTCTGTCGAAGTTTATGATGGAATCTGGGCGTGCTCGTCCATCTTGCATTTGCCGAAAATGGAATTGCGCGACGTAATGTGCCGAATGAGAGATGCACTGAAATCTTTCGGAATTATTTATACATCCTTTAAATACGGAACCTTTGAGGGTGAACGGAACGGGAGATATTTTACGAATTTTACACAGGAAACTTTCCGGGAATTTGCAAAAGATATTTCGGGGATCGAGCAGGAGGAGTGCTGGATTACCGGGGATGCCCGTCCGGGAAGGGGAGACGAGAAATGGCTGAATTTAATCCTCCGAAAAGCGGATACGATCTGAATATTGACGGAAAATATTATAACACGCTGGATATCCGGGGCTTTACGCAGATGATGAAGGATCCTTCTTTTTGCTACAAATTTTACTGGCTGGAGGCGATCGTGAATCTGATATCCGCAGATGTCACAGACACGACGTTTGGGGAGATCATCAATGAAATGATTGCGAACGCCTGGTATTCCGTTGTGGAATTTCATGTACATTTGAGCGGTATCATGAGCGATGGGGCTGTGCGTGACGGACTGGAGAGAGCTGTCTGCAAGCTACATGATCTGAGCGGTTTGTCCAGCAATGCATCGAAGGTTGAAATCAAGAACGCGATTGCCAAATATGACGACAAGATAAGGAGCGAAAAAGTTCAGCTGACTCATATGGTGCCTTACAGGGCGTTGGCAGGATTTTTCAGTGGGGCGACTGAAACGCCGGATTGGGACAGTACCCGGCGTATGGTCGCATATATCGAACGGATCAACAGGAATCACGTATTGCTGCCCTATACGTTGGGAGAGAGCAGCAACCTGCGCAAGGAAGTTCATTTCAGCCGTGCGTGGATTGAGATGATACAGGATAATACGGTGTCGATTCTCGGCTGGATTCAGTATGAGAAGATCAAGTGGTTGCAGACGAACAATCCGGAAGTGCCAGGACTGGTTTATAAGCTGGCACCGCTGGATGAGAAGATGCGGAAGCTTGGCAACGTTCGTAAGCTGTGGGAGGGCGTGCTGGAACTGCAGCCGGTCAGGGATGTCTTTAATGATGATGAAATTCAGAAGGATCAATATGAGGTGGATCATTTTATTCCGTGGTCGTTTGTCATGAATGATGAGTTATGGAACTTGATGCCGATGGATTCTTCCCTGAACTCAGTGAAGAGCAATCGCCTTCCCAGATGGGAGCCGTTTTTCGCGAGGTTTGCGTCAAATCAATACATGCTCTATGGGCTGATTCATGAAAAGGAAGGGATTCGCCGTCTGTACGATAGATGTTACAAGGATAATCTGCACTCGATCTGGGCGAATCAGGAGTTGTACCGCGCCAGGAATAGCAAGGAAGAATTTGTGAATATTCTGGAAAAGAATATGCGACCGGTTTATGATTCTGCGAGAAGGCAGGGGTATGAGATTTGGAATAAGTGCTGAATTGGGAGGAGGAAACGACATGAGCAAAAAGATCATCGCGGTCAATGCGGGGCCGAGAACGGGCTGGAATACGGACACTCTGATTACGGAGGCTTCGAGAGGAGCAGAATCGGAAGGGGCGGAAGTAGTAAGATTTGATTTGTTCCGTCTGGAGAAATATACAGGGTGTATTTCCTGCTTTGGCTGCAAGAAGGAAAAATATAAAGGGCACTGTATCTGTCAGGATGGGCTGACCCCGGTGCTGGACGCGATCAGGGAAGCTGACGGGCTGATTATCGGATCGCCAAACTATCTGGGCGAGCTGACGGCGTCATTCCGCGCTCTTTATGAGCGTTTGATATTCCAAAACCTGACTTACAGTCTGGAATCGCCCTGTTGCAATGATCGCCGGATTCCTGTTTTGCTCATTATGACCAGCAATGCGCTTGACACAGCTTACACGGGGCTTCTGCGGAATTATCAGCAGACGTTGAACCGATATATAGGATCGACAGACCTGCTTGTCAGCGGAAACACGCTTCAGCTGAAGGATTACAGTAAAACAGACTGGCAATGGTCGATGTTTGATCCGGATGCAAAGATGAAACGCCATGAGGAAGTTTTCCCGCAGGAGTGCAAGAAAGCGTTTGAGAAAGGCAAGTTACTAGCAAAATCTTGAAGAAATGCACAAAACGGGCTTAAAAAGTTTTGAAGAATTACGCAAAACCGCCTCTGCGGGTCTGCTTTCGGTGCAGATACAGCAGAGGCGGCGTTTTTGCTCATCAGCATAGTCTGGTGCTCAGGAATGATTCACGGTCCAATCCGGCAGCCGGCACTGACCGCGGTGACGATTGTTCTAACCCCGGCCCAGTTTCACAGCGAAGCGGTGCAGCGTGTCCGGAATCTGCAGCGTCTGCGGACAGACTTTCTCACAGCTGTGGCAGGCGACGCAACATTCTGGCTGTTTGTCTTCGCCGATGGTGGAAAGCCCCATGGGCGCGATAAAATCACCGGAGCCCGCGACAACCGCCTCATTGTAGAGTTTCAGCAGGAACGGAATATCCAGCTTCTGCGGACAATGGCTCACGCAGTAGCGGCAACCCGTGCAGGGAACCGTGGTGCGGGCGATCACTTCGTCCGCCACGTTGAGGATCAGCTCCGTCTCTTTTTCGCTCAGCGGCTTCTTTTCCGCGAAGGTCGCGATGTTGTCCTGCATCTGCTGCATGTTCGACATGCCGGACAGGATCATGGTCACACCCGGAAGCGTCTGCAGGAAGCGGAATGCCCACGCGGGCACCTTTTCATCCGGCCGTGCCTCTTTGAGCTTTGCCTCAAATTCGTCAGAAAGCGTGGCGAGCTGACCGCCGCGGACCGGCTCCATCACCCAGATCGGGATGTTCCGGCTGTTCAGAAGCTCCACTTTTCCTTTCGCATTCTGGAATTTATAATCGAAATAATTCAGCTCGATCTGGCAGAACTCCATGCTCTCACCGTAGGCATCCAGGAACTTCTTCATACAGTCGAGGCTGCCGTGCGTGGAAAAGCCGAGATGCCGGATGCGCCCATTCTTTTTCTGCTCCATGAGGTATTCGTAGATCCCGTACTTCGGATCCAGATACGCGTCCACGTTCATTTCGCAGACATTGTGGAACAAATAGAAATCAAAATAGTCCACCTGGCACTTCTCAAGCTGCTCTTCAAAAATCTCTTTCACTTTTGGCATATTGGAGAGATCGTAACCCGGAAACTTGGTCGCGAGGTAAAAGCTGTCCCGCGGATATTTTTTCAGAGCTGCGCCGACGACGCGCTCCGACTCACCGTTGTGATAGCCGTAGGCCGTGTCGTAGTAGTTTACGCCGGCGTCCATGGCCTGAGCGATCATTTCCTCAGTGGTTTTCACGTCGATCTTTCCGGTATCGCCGTCCAGCACCGGCAGACGCATATTTCCCATGCCGAGCGCGGACAATTTCATTCCTTGAAATTCATTGTAAAGCATACTGACACCTCCCGATTTAATTTGAGCCTGTCCGGTTGGAGGACAGGTTTCAGTGCTTTTATCATAACATCAGAAAGGATTGGATGCAAGTGGAAGTGAGTTTTTGCATGTGGACAAAAAAATTGACATTATGTATCATGCGCGCTATAACATAATCAGTATAGAGGAAGGAAAATTTCCATGCGGAAAGTCACAGAGAAAACTGAATGAGACAATTGAAATCAAAAACCGGAAAGGAGAAAAACATATGAAAATTACATGGATCGGTCATTCCTGCTTTAAGATTGAGTCGAAAGGATATACGGTAATATTGGATCCCTATGCGGATGGTTCCGTGGATGGCCTGGAGCCGGTGAGAGAGGAAGCGGATCTGGTTCTCTGCAGCCACGAGCACGGGGACCACAACGGTCGCTCCTGCGTCAGTCTGCGGAAAGGGGCCGATTCTCCGTTTACAATCGAGAAGATCGAGACCTATCATGACGACAAGCAGGGGAGCATGCGCGGGCGCAATACCATTCACATTCTTGACGACGGGGAGTGCCAGGTGGCCCATTTTGGAGATCTGGGCTGCGCGCTTACGCCGGAACAGGCGGACAAACTGCGGAGTCTGGACGTTGCGCTGATTCCAGTAGGCGGATTTTTCACAATTGATGCGGGGCAGGCGCACAGACTGGCGGCGGAGCTCCAGCCGGGAATCGTCGTGCCGATGCACTTCAGAAGCGGGAAGTTTGGCTTTGATGTGTTGGGTACGGTGGATGAGTATACCGCGCTCTGCCCACAGGTGCAGACGGAGTCTGGCAGCGTGCTGGAGATTTCCGGGAATCGGAAGGCGGAGGGACAGACCGTGGTGCTGACGCCGCAGAATGCCAGTGCCTGAGAGCGCTTATCGCGACTTTTGTACACAGCCGCAAGGCATGATCCCAATATCAGACCATATCGAACACCCGCCGATCCATCGGAAAGACAGCGGTTAGGAAGAGTGGAATGAGAGGGAGCCTTGCGGCTGTTTTGTTTCTTGTGGTTGTGCGGTTTTTTGTACAGCTATTTGAGGTAAACTGGTATCATCAAAAGACAGAATACCATCAAATAGCGAAAGGAGAACCGAAAGATGAAAGGTTATTTAACGGGAAACGGCTACATGGGATATGTGGAAGGCAGATATATTCTGTTTGCCAGCGAGGACGATTACTATGAGTATCTGGAGAGCGGGAAGGAGGAGTGCTGATGTTTGCATTTGACAGAATGTTCGATTTTAATCACGATGGACATCTGGATTTGTTTGAGCGGGCGGTTCAGTTTGGGGTGATAGATCAGATGAACCGCGAAGACTGCCAGAAGTCGGGATTGACTGATTTCGTGGACAATGACAACGTGGATGTGTTCGCGGAAGCCGGTCTGGATTATGAGGAACTGGAATTCATGGATCCGTCAGAGCGCAGAGGCGTGCTGGAGGACGCTGGCCTGGATCCGGACGAATTTGATTTCTGAAATGTATACGCGGATGATCGGAACAAGGGCAGTATATGAGAATGAGAAAAACGGCGGATTCGGCGGTCAAAAACTGATTGCCGGATCCGCCATATTATTTTATAATGTGACTTGCAAGGAGTTCGCTTGCTTGCAAAGGCGAACTACGCAGGTCAGCGACAGAACAGAATGTTCTGGAGCAGAATGTGACTTGCAAGGAGTTCACCTGCCTGAAGGAGCATATTTTGCAAATCAGCGACAGAAAGGACGAATTCGCATGGCGGCATTGGATCAGAAGATTCGCACGCTCTATCTCATGGATATCATGCTGGAGCGTACGGACGACACACATATGCTGAACGCATCACAGCTCTGCGAGATTCTTGAACAGGAGTATTCCATCAGCACGGACCGCAGGACAATCTACGCGGAGATGGAGATCCTGACCCGGTACGGATTGGACGTGCAGCAGAAGAAGGGAAAGAATCCCGGCTACTACATCGGCGCGCGCGAATTTGAGCTGCCGGAGCTGAAACTTTTGGTGGACGCGGTGCAGTCGTCCAAGTTCATCACGGAGAGCAAATCGCGGGAGCTGATCAAGAAGCTGGAAAAGCTCTGCTGCCGGACGGATGCGGCGATCCTCGCGAAGCAGGTCTTCATCGTGAACCGTCTGAAGGCGGAGAACGAGACCATCTATTACAATGTGGACTATGTGCACAACGCGATCTATGAAAATCGCGAGATCTCCTTCCAGTATGCGGAGTGGACGATGCAGAAGAAGTTCCAATTAAGGAAGGATGGGGCGCGCTATGTCGTCAGTCCCTGGGCGCTCACCTGGGACGACGAGAATTATTATCTGGTGGCGTACGACGACACGGTCGGCCAGATCCGGCATTACCGGGTTGACAAGATGCAGCGCACGCAGATACTGGAGACGGAACGCAAGGGCGAAGAGACGTTTCGAAATTTTGACCTTGCGGAGTTTGCTAAGAAGACCTTCGGCATGTACGGCGGACACGATGAGACCGTGACGCTTGTGTGCGGGAAGCACCTGGCGGGGACCATGATCGACCGCTTCGGCCACGACGTCTGGCTTGTCCCGGTCGACGAGGAACATTTCCGGATCCGGGTGCTTGTGTCGGTGAGCCCGCAGTTCTTTGGTTGGCTGACCGGCATTGGGCCGGGCGCGAGGATTGAGAGACCAAAGAGCGTTCGCGAAGAGTACCAGAAATATCTGCGGGAAGTGTTGGGAAACTATGAAGAAAGCCCGTAGACAGGATAACGATGGAATTGCACAGGGAACGGAGCGAAGCGACAGTCCGGAGACCGGAACCGGCTGAAACGAAAGAGATGCTGACAAGGGAAAAGGAGAACGGAATTTATGAAGAAAACGATGAGACGGGCGATTTTGGCGGCGGCTGTGATGATGCAGATGTTTGTTGCATTGTTCGCGGGCGGCAGTGCTCTGGCGGATGAGGCGGAGCAGAAGCAGGCGGACATTCTGGCGGCTCCGTCGGTGACGGGAGCGCTCCATGTGGAGGGCGCGCATCTGGTGGGAAGCGACGGGAAACCGGTACAGCTCCGGGGTGCCAGCACGCACGGCCTTGCGTGGTTCCCGCAGTATGTGAACGAGGAGTGGTTCCGCCAGCTCCACAACGAGTGGAAGGCGAATGTGGTGCGCCTGGCGATGTACACAGCGGAGTCCGGCGGCTACTGCACGGACGGGGATAAAGAGGCGCTGAAGGTGCTTGTCAAGCAGGGGGTCCAGTTCGCGACGGCCTGCGATATGTACGTAATCGTGGACTGGCACATCCTTTCCGACCTGAATCCGAACGTCTACATTGACGAGGCGAAGGATTTCTTCGCCACCATGTCAAACGAGTTCAAGGGGAACGACAACGTGCTCTACGAGATCTGCAATGAGCCGAACGGTGGAACGGACTGGCAGGCGATCAAGACCTACGCGGAGCAAGTGATCCCGGTGATACGCCAGAACGACGAGGATGCGGTGATCATCGTGGGAACGCCGAACTGGTCGCAGTACGTGGATGAGGCGGCGGCCGACCCGATCACAGACTATGACAACATCATGTACACGCTGCACTACTACGCGGCCACGCACAAGGAGGATCTGCGCAGCCGGATGGCGAGCGCGGCCGACGCGGGATTGCCGATCTTTGTCACCGAGTACGGTATCTGCGACGCGAGCGGCAACGGCGCGCTTGACATCGATCAGGCGAACCAGTGGATTGATGCGTTGGATCAGTACGGGATCAGCTATGTCGCATGGAACATGGCCAATAAAGATGAGAGTTCGTCGATCTTCAAGAGCTCCTGCGGAAAGACGAGCGGATTTACGATCGACGATCTGAGCGATTCCGGAAAATGGCTGCACGATATGCTGATTGCTCATGCGCCCGACGGAGCAGAGAAAGCGGACAGCGCAGGGCAGCAGGAAAACATTGACGCTCAGCAGGCGGAGGCCGGGGCGGACAGTGGGGAAGGCGACGCTTCCGTGAACGGAGAGCAGAACGCAGATTCCGGTGAATCCGCGCAGAGCGGCGGAGACGCCGGCGATGCGATTGTTTCCGGCGTGGACGGTTCCGGGGTGCTCACGATCACGGACGGCGACATTGAAGCGTCCGCAGTGCTGCGCGGGAACTGGGAAGAAAACGGTGTGCCGACGTACCAGTACGATCTGACGCTCAAGAACAAGGGTGAGGCGGACTGCAGTTCGTGGGAGATCGACGTTCCGTTCGACGGGGAGGTCAAGCTGTCCAACGGCTGGAACGGAAACTATTCGGCGGAGGGAAATACGCTGCACATCACATCGGTGAGCTACAACGGGACGATCCCGGCAGGCTCTTCGATCCGCGACGTCGGATTCATCGTGAGCGGCGCGCAGATCGCCGCCGGTTCCGCGGACGCGGAGTCGTAGGAGACGAAGCTTTGTGGATTTTTTCGACAAAGACTGCTATACTGAGACAGAAGCATATTAGAATGAATAAAGGAGGATTCTCATGTACTGCTACAGAAAAGTGACAGACGATCTGTACTGGGTCGGCAGCAACGACCGGCGTCTTGCGATGTTCGAGGGCGTGTACTCCGTGCCGGCGGGCGTGTCCTACAATTCCTACCTGTTGATGGACGAGAAGACGGTGCTCTTCGACACCGTAGACAAGGCGGTGAAAGGCACGTTTTTTGAGAACGTGAAGGAGGTGCTTGGCGGGCGCCCGCTTGATTATCTTGTGGTGCACCACATGGAGCCGGATCACTCTGAGGCGATTCAGGAGCTGGTCGCGCGTTATCCGGAGGTGAAGATCATCTGCAACGAGAAGATCGCCGCGATGATCAAGCAATATTTCGACTTTGACATCGACGCGCGCGCCGTGCTCATGAAGGAGGGCGACAGCTTCAACACCGGGAAACACAATCTGGTGTTCGTGATGGCGCCGATGGTGCACTGGCCGGAGGTTATGGTGTCCTACGACACGACAGACAAGATCCTCTTCTCAGCGGACGGCTTCGGTACGTTCGGCGCGCTCAACGGTGCGCTGTTCGCGGATGAGGTGGATTTTGAGCGCGACTACCTGGACGAGGCGCGCAGATATTACACGAACATCGTCGGCAAGTACGGTGATCAGGTGCAGGCGCTGCTGAAAAAGGCGGCGACGCTTGACATCGAGATGATCTGCCCGCTGCACGGCTTTGTCTGGAGAAGAAACATTTCTGACTTCATCGGGAAATATATGCACTGGAGTTCGTACGCGCCGGAGGAGCAGGGCGTGATGATCGCCTACGCGTCGGTCTACGGGCACACGGAGAACACGGCGGAGATCCTGGCCTGCCGTCTGCGCGAGCGCGGCGTGAAGACCGTGATGTACGACGTATCCGTAACTCCGGCGTCCGAGATCGTCGCGGCTTCGTTCAAGTGGAGCCATCTTGTGTTTGCGTCGACGACCTACAACGCGGGCATTTTTGTGAACATGGAAGCGCTGATCTACGACCTTGTGGCGCACAACATCCAGAACCGCACGGTCGCGCTGATTGAGAACGGTTCCTGGGCGCCGACCAGCGGCGGACTGATGCGCGCGGAGTTTGAAAAGTGCAAAAACATGACGATCCTGGACAACAGACTCACGATCATTTCTTCGCTGAAGAAGGAGCAGCTTTCCGAGGTGGACGCGCTTGCGGACGCTCTGGCGGCGACGATCCCGGATGACGCGAAGCATATGACGGCTCCTGTGAAAGGCGCTTCCGTCGCGGCGGGAGCGAAGAGCGCGGCTTTTGAAACGTCGGGAACCGGGACTGCTTCCGTGACGCAGGGTGCGGTCGACGAAAAGGCAGCGGCCACGACGAAAGGGCAGATCGATCCGACCGCCATGTTCAAGCTGTCCTATGGTTTGTTCGTGCTGACCGCGCGGGACGGAGACAAGGACAACGGCTGCATCACAAACACGGTTATGCAGGTGACCGATCAGGTGAAGCGCATCGCGATCGCGGTCAACAAGGCGAACTACACGCACGACATGATCAAAAAGATCGGCGTGTTCAACGTGTCGATCCTGACGACCGAGGCGCCGTTCAAGCTGTTCCAGCAGTTCGGTTTCTGCAGCGGCAGGGACACGGACAAATTTGCCCAGGGTCCGGTCGAGGCGCGCACGGCCAATGGTCTGCGCTACATCCCGGACTACACGAACGCGGTGCTTTCTGGAAAGGTGATCGAGGAGCATGAATACGACACGCATACGATGTTTGTCGCCGAGGTGACGGAGGCGGTCGTGCTTTCCAATGTGCCGAGCGTCACATACCAGTATTACTTCGACCACATCAAGCCGAAGCCGCAGCCGACGACGGAGAAGAAGGGATATGTCTGCAAGATTTGCGGATATGTCTACGAGGGAGATGAGCTCCCGGACGATTTCGTCTGCCCGCTGTGCAAGCATGGGGCGGAAGACTTCGAAAGACTGTAGAATGTCTAAAAGCCCGCGGATTGTTTCGTGCTTTGCAGTCTACGCTTCGCTCCGGTCGGCGCTAAACGTGCGCCACTGGCGCACAGTGCCCCGCAATCCGCACCCCGTATTCGCAAATCACGTTGCTCACGCTTGTTCGCAATCGCTGTTTTGCTCATACGGGATAGCATCTCTCATACAGAGATAGTCCGGCAAATAAATTTGCCGACCCTCTCTGTATGGAGATCGGGCTTTTAGACGTAAAAAAGGCCGTTGCGCAAGCGCTGCAACGGCCTTCGGACATTTCATTCCCAAATTAGAGTTTCACCACATTGGCAGCCTGCATGCCGCGGGCGCCTTCTGTCAGATCATAAGAAACTGCCTGTCCTTCCTCCAGAGTTTTAAAGCCCTCACCCTGGATTGCAGAAAAATGTACGAACACATCAGAACCGTTTTCGCCGGTGATGAAGCCGTAGCCCTTCTCTGCGTTGAACCACTTCACTGTACCTTTGTTCATCTGGGTACCTCCTAACTATTGTGCCTGCCTGATTCGTTAAAAAATTTCACTAACTATTATAGACTACCAACGGCTATTATTTCATAATCTATAATAGCTAGTGAAATTTACAAACAAACCACTCTACCAGCAATTATAGTATAACATAATAAAGCCAATTGTCAAGCACAATTGCAGGAAAAAACGAAAAAAACATGTGTTTTTAAAATTTTCCTACAATTATTCTCCCGCGCCAATTCCTGCCAGCGCGCTTTCTTCTCCGGAGAGTTCATCGCCTTCTTCTTCATAGATCAAATCCGTCTCGTCTTCCGCACCGGCCGGGTTTTTGACACCCCTATCTCTGGAAAGCCTTATCAGGCTTATTTTTTTATGTCAAATTTATTTTTATGTATTG
>CANQRR010000034.1 GCA_947626285.1 uncultured Lachnospiraceae bacterium | reverse complement strand
GTAATTGGATGAAGTCTCAGCCCTTATTTATACAAGCATTGTTCAGTGATTTATGCTGGGAAAGTTGAGTAATTTATTAATAATGATTCCGTGAAATCTCTGTTAAATGATTGACGAACAGGTGAAAATTTGCTATAAAGTATATTATAAAAATGAAAGGAGCCTGATACACATGGGATACAAATCAGACATTGAGATCGCACAGGAGACGACCATGTCGCCAATCACTGAGATCGCAGCGAAAGCAGGTATCGACGCGAAATACCTGGAGCAGTACGGCAACTACAAGGCAAAGATCGACTACAACCTCCTGAAGGAGACGGACCTCCCGGATGGCAAGCTCGTGCTCGTGACGGCGATCAACCCGACGCCGGCAGGGGAGGGCAAGACGACGACGACGGTAGGACTGGCGGACGGGCTCTCAAAGCTCGGCAAGAAGGTCATGGTGGCGCTGCGTGAGCCGTCCCTCGGGCCGGTGTTCGGCGTGAAGGGCGGAGCGGCAGGCGGCGGCTACGCGCAGGTGGTCCCGATGGAGGACATCAACCTGCACTTTACGGGCGACTTCCACGCGATCGGTGCTGCGAACAACCTGCTTGCGGCGATGATCGACAACCACATCTACCAGGGGAACGCGCTGAACATCGACCCGCGCAAGATCACCTGGAGACGCTGCGTGGACATGAACGACAGGCAGCTGCGTTTCGTGGTGGACGGCCTCGGCGGGAAGACGAACGGCATGCCGCGTGAGGATGGCTACGACATCACGGTGGCGTCGGAGATCATGGCGGTGCTGTGCCTGTCGAGCGACATCACGGACCTGAAGAACCGTCTGGCGAGGATCATTGTCGGATATACATATGGCAAGGCGTCGGAGCAGAAGCCGGTGACGGCGGGCGACCTGAACGCGCAGGGCGCGATGTGCGCGCTGCTGAAGGACGCGCTGAAGCCGAACCTGGTGCAGACGCTTGAGCACACGCCGGCGATCGTGCACGGCGGCCCGTTCGCGAACATCGCGCACGGCTGCAACTCCGTCATCGCGACAAAGATGGCGCTGAAGCTGGGCGACTACGCGATCACGGAGGCAGGCTTCGGCGCGGACCTGGGCGCTGAGAAGTTCCTTGACATCAAGTGCCGTATGGCAGGCCTGAAGCCGAACGCGGTCGTCATCGTGGCGACGGTCCGCGCTCTGAAGTACAACGGCGGCGTTCCGAAGGCAGACTTGAATACACCGAACCTTGAGGCTCTGGAGAAGGGTCTTCCGAACCTGCTGAAGCATGTGAGCAACATCAGGAACGTGTACAAGCTTCCGTGCGTGGTGGCGATCAACGCGTTCCCGACGGATACGCCGGAGGAGCTTGCCCTGGTGGAGAACAAGTGTAAGGAGCTCGGCGTGAACGTTGCGCTTTCGGAAGTATGGGCGAAGGGCGGCGAAGGCGGCCTGAAGCTTGCGGAGGAAGTGATCCGCCTGGTGGAGGAGCCGAACGACTTCACGTACAGCTATGAGCTTGAGGGAAGCATCGAGGACAAGCTGAACCAGATCGTGCAGAAGGTCTATGGCGGCAGCAGGGTGGTGCTGACCGCGAACGCGCAGAAGCAGGCGAAGGAGCTGGAGGCTCTGGGCTATGGCAACTGCCCGATCTGCGTGGCGAAGACGCAGTACTCGCTGACGGACGACCAGACGAAGCTGGGCGCGCCGACAGGCTTCGAGGTGACGGTGCGGAACCTGAAGATCTCCGCGGGCGCAGGGTTCATCGTGGCGCTTACGGGCGAGATCATGACGATGCCGGGGCTTCCGAAGGTACCGGCCGCGGAGCGCATCGACGTGGATGAGACGGGCAAGATCTCAGGGCTGTTTTAAATTCAAACGCATTATCTTTGAAACCCGCCGTGTTGCTGCGGCGGGTTTCGATATAGGAAGAGAAGCTGACATAAGATCCTGTATGTGGGAGGAATAACAAATGTTTCGAAATGAGATAGAGGCGGTAGGGAATACCGCCAAAAATAAGCTTGGTCTGCTGGAGAAGAATCTGACGGGCTACATCCTGATGTCGATTCTGGCCGGCGTGTTCATCGGCTTCGGCAGCATCATGATGGGCATCGTGGGCGGCGTGATGGCCGGACAGCCGGCGCAGAAGCTGATTTGCGGCATCGTGTTCTCCGTAGGGCTCTGCCTGGTGACGGTCGCGGGAGCCGAGCTCTTCACCGGCAACAACTTCGTGATGGCGGTCGGCAGCTTTACCGGCGCGGTTCCGTGGGCGAAGACGATCAAGCTCTGGGTGGTATGCTACATCGGCAACCTGATCGGTTCCGTGGCGACGGCGGTGCTCTTTGTGCTGACCGGTCTGGACACGGGCGACACCGGCACGTTCCTGTCGAACGCGGCGGCGACGAAGATGGCGGGCGCCCCGCTGAACCTGTTCACGAAGGCGATCTTTTGTAATATGCTGGTCTGCCTTGCGATCTGGTGCGGCGCAAAGCTGAAATCCGAGGGCGCGAAGATCGCGATGAACTTCTGCTGTGTGGCGACGTTCGTCACCTGCGGCTTCGAGCACAGCGTCGCCAACATGACCTTCCTGACGATCGGCCTGATGAACCCGATGGAGGCGACGGTCAGCATCGGCGGTTTCTTCTACAATCTTCTGATCGTCACGGCCGGAAACATGGTGGGCGGTGTGCTGCTCATCGCGCTTCCGTACTATCTGATCGCGAAAGAGAAGTAGGGATCGTGTAGTCGCGGAGAAAGCTCTGCGAAAAACGGGCGCGAAAAGACGCAAAAAAACGGACGAAAAGACAAATCTTCTCCGGGAGGAACCTTTAGAGAGGTCTGCCCGGAGATTTTTTTGCCTTTTTGCCTTCTGTTTTCTTTCGCGTTCCAGCCACGGACGGGGTCATTCCGCGTTCTGCGCGCGTTCGAGCGCCTGCGCGATCGCGGAGAGCAGGAGCTGGGAGGTGTATTTGTTCTCCTGCGGGCAGGTGATGCCCTCGATCGTCTGCTTCTCCAGGATCTGGGATGTGATGTGATCCAGAGACGGGGAGACGAGCGGGAACGCGGCCGCGGTCGCTTCGCTCAGGTTCACGAGCCGGATCGCGTTGATGTGGTTTTGGTCGACGCTGACTTCCACGTCCACGGCGGAGTCCCCGAGCGTGACCGGCGTCGTGTAGACTCCGGCGGTGAAGAGTTTCTCCCCGGATATGTTCCCGGATGGGGCTTCCGTGCCCTGCGTCTGCGCCTGCCCGGCGGCTCCGCTTTGAATCTCATTTTTTTTGAGCTTGCCGGAGAACATCAGCACCAGGCAGACGATCAGAAGGATCGCAAGAAACAGAAGCAGCAGGGTGTAGATGATCTCACGTGTTTTGAGGACAATGATCTTGGGATTGGAACTCATGGCATACTCCAGAAAAATTCGTATTTGCTATAGTTTATTTTCCTGGGTCATGCTTTATGATAACAATTGTTTGCAATATGGCGCGATTCGTGCTACAATTATGCCAAATGGGATATTTTTGAAAGGAACGGGAACCAGTATGAGAGAGTATCTGATCACGACGGACAATACGGGAGACCTGCCGGAGGATTACCTGGCGCAGCATGAGCTTCAGACGATGTGGCTGCCGTATTTTCTGGATGGGGAGACCTACCGGGCGGACAACTCCCTTCCGTATGAGCTGTTTTACAAGAAAATGAGGGAGGGCTGCATGCCGACGACCTCTCAGGTGAATCCGGAGGAGGCGAAGGAGAAGTTCCTCCAGTATATAGAGATCAACAAAAACATCATCCACATCGCGTTCTCCAGCGGGCTGAGCGGTACGTACAACAGCGCGCGCATCGCCGCGCAGGAAGTGATGGAGGAGCATCCGGGCTGCCGGATCACGGTCGTGGATTCTCTGGCCGCGTCCATGGGCGAGGGTCTGTTCGTACACAAGGCGCTGCAGAAGCAGGAGGCGGGCATGGGCTACGACGAGCTGGTGCGGTGGCTGGAGGATAATAAGCAGCACATCTGCCATTACTTCACGGTGGATGATCTGTTCCATCTGTACCGCGGCGGCCGCGTGTCGAAGGCGGCGGCGGTGCTTGGCACGATGATCAACATCAAGCCGGTGCTGAACGTGGACGAGGAGGGACATCTGATCCCGCAGTCCAAGGTGCGCGGGCGCAGGAAGTCCCTGAACGCTCTGGTGGATTTCATGGAGCAGAAGATGGGCAGCTTCCGCGATCAGAATGACATTGTGTTCATCAGCCACGGGGACTGTTACGACGACGCGGTCTACGTGAAGGAGCAGGTGCAGAAGCGCTTCGGGATCGAGAAGTTCCTGATCGCGCCCATCGGGCCGACGATCGGGACGCACTCCGGGCCGGGCACGGTGGCGCTCTTCTTCATGGGGGATGCGCGCTGAGAAGGCGGCGCATCGCGACTCTGTAGAACCGGTTGATTCAGGCAAAGGAAGTTTTTGACAGAAAAGTTCCGCAGAAAAGAAACGGGGAGATCGTATGAAAAAAGGATTATTGAAACTGCTGCTGCCAATTCTGTTGATCGCGCTCTGCCTTGGCGGTGTGCCGGCCTGCGCGCTGGCGGCAGACGGGACGTCGGCAGAAGCGAAGAGTGTGGAGTTTGAGAAGACTTTCAGTGAGACTGTGACCGGCGGCGGTCTGGCGTCCTACGCGTCCGGCCCGCAGAACCTTGCGCTCAGAATCAGAGCCCTCAATCTGAGGCAATTTCCGGGCAGCTATGGCGCGCAGCTGACAGGCTTTGATGCGTTGGCGGGCACCATATACGATCAGATGGCGGATTACTATGTGGTCAACGGCGGCACAGATACCTTGCAGCTTGGGAGCGAGGTGGAGATCTCCTTTACAGGTGCGGGGACCATACAGGGTGTAGAAAACAACAGCACATATTTAAACAAAAAATCCGAGCTTGGCTACGCGGTGACGTCCGCTTACTGCGCGCTTCTCTACGACCATCCGGAGCTTTTCTGGATATATTCCATGAAGTATAGCTGGACTGTGTCGGGTAACAACACGACAAACGGGTTCAGCGCGAAGATCGGGAAGATCACGATCACATTTGAGGAGACATATAACGGCGCAAAAAGCAACATCGCCGCGTTTGACGCCGCTGTGGAGAGTGCGGTGAATGCGATCAAGAGCAGGCGGGGGAGCAGTACTGCGCCGTATCAGACGTTGAAAACGATCCATGACTATGTCTGCGAGCACATCACCTATCCGAGCGGCTATAATCTGAGCAGTCCGACTCCCGTTTACCATTCGGCGGCCGGGATGTTCCTGAATGTGACAGGCGGGTACGGCGTCTGCGAGTGCTACGCGAAGTCATTCATGATCCTGTGCCGGAAATTCAACATTCCTGCGGTCCTTGTGGTGGGAGATGTCACTCAAGGCGGCAAAAAGGAACCGCATATGTGGAATTATGTGCAGATCGGCGGTTACTGGTATGTGGTGGATGCCACCTGGGACGACTCGACAGGAGGAGCGATAAGCGATGCCTATTTTTTGATCGGTCAAAGTACTTTAGATAGTAAACCTGCAAGAAGCTTAAATAAATATTTCAGCGCGGGCGGAAGCAGCAAAAGCTTTACTTACCCGACGCTGAGCGGCACGGATTATCTGAGAGAGCAGCAGAGTACGGCGGCAAGCATGGATGCGCACCAGTGGGAGACCCTGAAAACGGTGCAGCCGACCTGTACCGCGGTGGGCGTAAGGATCGATCAATGCACGGTCTGCGGGGATATCCGCAGGACCGTGACGGCTGCGGCGCTGGGACACAGCTTTCAGCAGCAGAGCAGAACGGAGCCGACATGCACCTTGGCTGGTGAGATCGTATCCGCCTGCTCCAGATGTAAGCTCAGACAAAGCACGGAGATTCCTGCGCTTGGGCATGATTTCAGCGGACAGGAGGGCGTTTACAACAACGACGCAACGACAACCAGCGACGGCACAAAGACACTCACCTGCAAACGGGGCTGCGGCGCCACAATGACGGTGACTGCCGTGGGGACAAAGTTGTCTGTGGTAGCCACGCCCGCACCTGCGCCTGCACCGGTAGTTGCCGTGCCGGCACCTGCGCCGGTCCAGCCGGCAGCAGCTGCGGCGTCTTCCGGGTTGAGCGCATCGAGCGTCAAATCGCTGGTACTGCAGGGAAGCCAGTCTACCTCCGTGCTGAAGGTAGGCAAGGTGGTGGCGGGAGAACCGGTCGTGCGCATCGAATCCCTGAGCAAAAAGCTGGTAAAGGTGACCTCGGGCGGTAAGATCAAGGCGCTCAAGAAGAGCGGTACCGCGAAGCTTCGCATTACACTGGCGAGCGGCAGGACGATGACCGTCAAGGTCAAGCTGCAGTCCGGAACCGTGAAGACGAAGAAGATCACAGGCGTTCCCAAAAGCCTCACGCTGGGTCGCGGGGCATCGCTGAAGCTGTCGCCGACGCTCAGCCCGATTACCAGTCAGCAGAAGCTGAGCTACAGCAGCTCCAATAAAAAGGTAGTCACGGTCAGTTCATCCGGCAAGCTGAAGGCGAAAAAGGCGGGCAGGGCGTTTATTACCGTAAAAAGCGGTTCAAAGACCGTGAAATGTACAGTGACAGTGAATTAGGTCTTACGCGTTCTTTTTTAAAAAGAATTCCTGTGCAGGCAGAATAAAAACGGCAAAAAAGCACATATTACTAACACGACGGCCGAAAACAGAGCAGAATACGCCGCGGCCGGACAGCTACAGGAATAAAGGAAAAGGAGAACGCAAATTATGAAACGCTGGAGAAAGTACACTTTATGCATCGCCTGCGTGTGCTGTATGGCAGTTCTGACAGGCTGTGGAAACGATGGAAAGAAGAAAAATGAGACCGAAAAGGAAACGCAGGCAGTTACGGCGGAAGATCAAACGGCAGGCGCTGAAGACGACGCTGCGGGCAGCAGCGCTTCTGCAGAAAATAACGTGGAGAATGGCGCTGTGGCTGACGCCGGCGAGACGAATGCTACGCAGAAGGACAGCACGGCGAACGTCGAGACAGACAGCAATGTAAACGGCGTCACGGATGAGAACAACGCAGATGAGATGGCAGACGGCACAGCGGATAACGACAATACGGACGAAGGCGACGCGGGCGATACAGGCTCGGATGCTGCTGACGGCGTAGGTGACGCCGGGAAAGAAGTGATCGACGGCGTGGGCGATGCCGGAAAAGATGTGATCGACGGTGTGGGCGACGCCGGTAAGGACGTGATCGACGGCGTGGAGGACGCGGGCGACGCGTTGACTGGGAACAAAGATGCGAACAACTGAAATTCGTGAGCTCCCATTGACAAGAGTGCAGTGCGGCATGTTTGGCGAACACGTCCGCCTGCACGCTTTTTTCGTGATACAGGAAATTATTCAAAACTTTCTGAATGAAAAAACGTTCCGCGCGGTGATGCGTACGAGCGTGAGAGGAGAGGACAAGATGCGTTTTCGACCCTGCATCGACATACATAACGGGAAAGTGAAACAGATTGTCGGCGGCAGCCTGAGTGACGCGCGCGATTCGGCCAGAGAGAATTTCATTTCCGAGCAGGACGCGGGATTCTATGCGGATTTCTACCGGAGAGACGGGCTGAGGGGCGGGCATGTCATCCTGCTCAATCCGTCATCGTCTCCTTTCTATGAGGAGACGAAGCGGCAGGCGCTGCTTGCGCTGGAGCGATACCCGGGCGGTCTGATGCTTGGCGGCGGCGTGAACGAGAGAAACGCGGCGGAGTATCTGGACGCGGGAGCGTCGCATGTCATCGCGACATCCTATGTGTTCCGGGACGGACAGGTGGATTATGGGAATCTGCGGCGGCTCTCCGGCGAGACCGGGCGCGAACATCTGGTCCTGGACCTGAGCTGTCGCAAAAGAGAGGACGGCTACTACATCGTGACCGACCGCTGGCAGAAATTCACGGAGGTCCGGCTCACCCGTGAGACGCTTGACGATCTGGCGGGGTACTGCGATGAGTTTCTGATCCACGCGGCGGACGTCGAGGGAAAGTCTGCGGGCGTGGAAGAAGAGCTGGCGCGTATGCTTGGCGCATGGCAGGGCATTCCGGTGACCTATGCGGGAGGCGTAGGGAGTTACGACGATCTTGAGACGCTGCGTCGGCTGGGGCAGAACCGTCTGGACGTGACGGTCGGGAGCGCGCTGGATCTGTTCGGAGGACCGCTTTCCTACCGGAGGATCCTTGAATTGTGTGAAAATTAAAATACCGGACAAAAATAATTGGATAATATACATTTAACAGAATTTTTATTGAAAAAAATGGGAAATATGCTATACTAAAAATCAGAACAGTGCGTTTGTACAGATGAGGCGGATTGTTCCAGTTTGAAGTAAAGGAGTTGGATAGTATGAAGTTTACGATCAGCGGCAAAAATCTCGAAGTGTCGGAAGGCCTGAAATCGGCGATCCGGGACAAGCTCGGAAAGCTGGAGCGGTATTTCACTCCGGATACCGAGATCATCGTGACATTGAGCGTAGAGAAGGAGCGTCAGAAGATCGAGGTGACGATTCCGGTCAGGGGGAACATTATCCGCTCTGAACAGGTGAGCAACGACATGTATGTATCGATCGACCTGGTCGAGGAAGTCATCGAGCGTCAGCTGCGCAAGTACAAGGAAAAGATCATTGAGCGGCATCAGGATGGCGGCAACTTCAAGCAGGAGTTTCTTGAGAAGGAGACGGATCCTCTGGATGAGGTGAAGATCATTCGCACGAAGCATTTCGGAATGAAGCCGATGTACCCGGAGGACGCCTGCGTGCAGATGGAGCTTCTGGGGCACAATTTCTTCGTCTTCTACAATGCGGAGACCGAGGAGGTCAACGTTGTATACAAGAGAAAGGGAAACACCTACGGGCTGATCGAGCCGGAGTACCCGTAGATAAAAAGCAATATTTCGCATGTCGGAGTGCCCGCAGGATAGGAAAGCGATATTTCGCATGTCGGAATACCCGCAGGACAGAAAAGCGATATTTCGCATGTCGGAATATTCGCAGGACAGAAAAGCGCTATGACGTGTGCGGAGCAGGGGGACGCATCTCCCTGCTCCATTTTTGTCAGGGGCAAAGGTCTTCGCGGCAGCCCGCGCATTTGCGCAAAACACTGTCGTGTTTACATAAGACTCTGCCGCATTTGCGCAAAATTTTGATTGTCTTATGAAGACGAAAGTGTTACAATAGGAAGAACATTGTTTTCGCCCTATGGAGGACAGTGCTTTCGCCGGGACGAAAACGGGAAACAGGATGCCATATTCAGATAGGAGAATCAGAATGAAACTGATAGAGAAGATCTTCGGAACCCACAGCGAGCGTGAGCTGAAGATGATCATGCCGCTGGTGGACAAGATAGAGGCGCTGCGTCCGCAGATGCAGGCGCTTTCGGACGACGAGCTGAAGGCGAAGACGCCGGAGTTCAAACAGCGCTACGCGAACGGCGAGACGCTGGACGACCTGCTCCCCGAGGCGTTTGCCGTGGTGAGAGAGGCGGCGAAGCGCGTGCTGGACATGGAGCACTACCGCGTACAGCTCATCGGCGGCATCATTCTTCACCAGGGGCGTATCGCAGAGATGCGTACCGGTGAAGGTAAGACGCTTGTGGCGACGCTGCCGGCGTACTTAAACGCGCTGACCGGCGAGGGCGTGCACATCGTCACGGTCAACGACTACCTGGCGAACCGTGACGCTGAGTGGATGGGAGCGGTGCACCGTTTCCTGGGGCTGACGGTCGGCTGTGTGCTGAATTCCATGAACAACGACGAGCGCAGAGAGCAGTACGCCTGCGACATCACCTATATCACGAACAACGAAGTGGGTTTTGACTACCTGCGCGACAACATGGTGATCTACAAGGAGCAGCTGGTACAGCGAGACCTTGTCTATGCGATCATCGACGAGGTCGACTCGGTCCTGATCGACGAGGCGCGCACCCCGCTGATCATCTCCGGGCAGAGCGGCAAGTCCACGAAGCTCTACGAGGTCTGCGACATTCTGGCGCGTCAGCTCCAGCGAGGCGAGGCCAGCGGCGAGGTGACGAAGATGACGGCGCTGATGGGCGAAGAGATCACTGAGACCGGCGACTTCATCGTCAACGAGAAGGACAAGATCGTCACCCTGACGCAGCAGGGCGTGGAGAAGGTGGAGAAATTCTTCCAGATCGACAACTTCTCCGACCCGGAGAACCTTGAGATCCAGCACAACGTCGATCTGGCGCTGCGCGCGAATAACCTCATGTTCCGCGACCAGGATTACGTCGTGAAGGACGACCAGGTGCTCATCGTCGACGAGTTCACCGGCCGTATCATGCCGGGACGCCGCTATTCGGACGGCCTGCACCAGGCGATCGAGGCGAAGGAGCATGTGAAGGTGAAGCGCGAGAGCAAGACGCTTGCGACAATCACGTTCCAGAACTTCTTCAACAAATACAAGAAGAAATGCGGTATGACCGGTACGGCGCTGACCGAGGAGAGAGAGTTCCGTGACATCTACGGCATGGACGTCATCGAGATCCCGACGAACCGCCCGGTCTGCCGCCAGGATCTGGACGACGCGGTCTACATGACGAAGAAGGAGAAATACCGCGCGGTCGTCGAGGCGGTCAAGGAAGCGCACGCGAAGGGACAGCCGGTGCTGGTCGGCACGATCACGATCGATGTGTCCGAGCTCATCAGCGGACTGCTCAAGAGAGAGGGCATCAAGCACAATGTATTGAACGCGAAGTTCCACGAGCTTGAGGCGGAGATCGTGGCGGACGCCGGTATTCACGGGGCGGTCACGATCGCGACGAATATGGCCGGTCGTGGTACGGATATCAAGCTGGACGAGGAGGCGCGCGCGGCGGGCGGATTGAAGATCATTGGCACCGAGCGGCATGAGTCGCGGCGTATCGATAATCAGCTGCGCGGACGTTCCGGCCGTCAGGGCGATCCGGGTGAGTCCAGATTCTATATCTCCCTTGAAGACGACCTGATGCGCCTGTTCGGCTCCGAGAAGATGATGAAGGTTTTCCAGTCGCTTGGCGTGCAGGAGAACGAGCAGATCGAGCACAAGATGCTTTCGAACGCGATCGAGAAGGCGCAGACGAAGATCGAGGGCAACAACTTCGGCATCCGCAAGAACCTGCTTGAGTACGACCAGGTCAACAACGAGCAGAGAGAGATCATCTACGCGGAGCGCAGGCGTGTGCTGGACGGCGAGGATATGCACGAGTCGATTCTGAAAATGATCTCCGACGTCGTGAGCGGCACGGTAGACATGTGCATCGGGGACAACGGGGACCGCGACGAGTGGGATCTGAACGAGATCAATTCCGTGCTGCGCCCGGTCATCCCGCTGCAGCCGATCACGAAGGAGTTCATCGACAGCGTCTCCGACAAGGCGGATCTGAAGGAGAAGCTCACGGACCAGGCGCTTACGCTGTATGCGCAGAAAGAGAAGGAGTTTGAGGACAAGGAGCAGATGCGCGAGATCGAGCGCGTCATCCTGCTGAAGGTGATCGACCGCAAGTGGATGGATCACATCGACGACATGGATCAGCTGCGCCAGGGCATCGGCCTGCAGGCGTACGGGCAGAGAGATCCGCTGGTGGAGTACAAGATGAGCGCCTACGAGATGTTCGACGCGATGACCTCCGCGATCCAGGAGGACACCGTGAAGTTGATGTTCCACGTCAAGGTGGAGCAGAAGGTCGAGCGCGAGGAGGTGGCGAAGGTCACCGGCACGAACAAGGACGACTCCGGCCCGCGCGCCCCGAAGAAGCGCGCCGAGCAGAAGATCTACCCGAACGACCCCTGCCCCTGTGGCAGCGGCAAGAAGTACAAGCAGTGCTGCGGCCGTAAAAAAGCTTCATAGACAAGCGGTTCCGTCCGAAATAAAAAATATATAGAGAGAAGGTGACACTGTGGTAGAGTTAGATCAGTTCAAGACCGTACTTGCAAGTTACACAGAACCACTGGTGGAAGTGAGGGATTCACTTTAACCTCGTAAACAAGGAACAGAGGATTCAGGAGCTGGAGCGTGAGATGGAGGCGCCCGATTTCTGGGATAACCCGGAGCGGTCGCAGGAGATGATGAAGACGCTCAAGTCCCTGAAGGACGACATTGAAGGATACAATAAGCTCAAAGAGCAGTACGAGGAGATCGAGCTGCTCATCGAGATGGGCTACGAGGAGAACGACCCTGCGGTGATCCCGGAGATTGAGGAGACCCTGCAGGAGTTCCAGACGGCGTTTGACGACATCCGGATCAAGACGCTGCTCTCCGGCGAGTACGACGCGAACAACGCGATCGTCACGCTCCAGGCGGGAGCCGGCGGGACAGAGGCCTGCGACTGGGTGTCTATGCTTTACCGCATGTATACGCGGTGGGCGGACAAACGTGGTTACCAGGTGGAAGTCCTGGACTATCTGGACGGCGAGGAGGCCGGCATCAAGTCTGTGACCTTTCAGGTCAACGGAGAGAACGCGTACGGCTATCTGCGTTCGGAGAAGGGTGTTCACCGTCTGGTACGCATTTCCCCATTCAACGCGGCGGGAAAGCGCCAGACCTCTTTCGCGGGCTGTCTGGTGATGCCGGAGCTCAGCGACGACGTGGATATAGAGATCGATCCGGACGATCTGCGCATCGACACCTATCGCTCCAGCGGCGCGGGCGGACAGCACATCAACAAGACGTCGTCGGCGATCCGCATCACGCATCTGCCGACTGGCATCGTCGTGCAGTGCCAGAACGAGCGCTCCCAGCATCAGAATAAGGACAAGGCGATGCAGATGCTTAAGGGCAAGCTGTATGAGCTGAAGCTGCAGGAGAACGCGGAAAAGAAGTCCGACATCCGCGGCGAGGTGACGGACAACGCCTGGGGCAACCAGATCCGCTCGTACGTCATGCAGCCCTACAAGATGGTGAAGGACCTGCGGACGAACGCGGAGACGGGCAACGTGGACAGTGTGATGGACGGAAACATCGACATGTTTATGAACGCGTATCTGAAATGGATGTCGCTCGGCGAGAAAGAACCTGGGGACGACGCATAACGATATGAATCTGGTTGCGAGGAGAGGGTAGAATGGCGGACAATTCAAAATATTTTGTCGTCAGACAGAAAGCCGTCCCGGAGGTGCTCTTGAAGGTCGTGGAAGCCAAGCGGCTTCTGGAGACCAGGCGCGTGGAGACCGTGCAGGAGGCGGCGGACCAGGTAGGGATCAGCAGGAGCTCCTTTTATAAATACAAGGAGGACATTTTCCCATTCCGCGACAATGTGAAGGGGAAGACGCTCACGTTCATGCTCCAGATGCACGACGAGCCGGGGCTGCTCTCAGACGTGCTGAGCATCGTGGCGGAGTACAAGGCGAATATCCTGACGATTCACCAGAGCATTCCGACGAATGGAGTGGCGACGCTGACCCTGAGCGTGGAGATCCTTCCGGCAACGGGCGATGTCTCCGGCATGATCGAGGCCATCGAAGCGAGGCCGGGGGTGCAGTATCTGAAGATACTTGGCAGGGAATAGAGCAGGTCAAAGACGAAACAGAAGGATGCGGCGGCTGAAACAGGAAAGCTGCCGGAGAGAAATAGAAGGGATGGAGAATAATACTATGGTACAGGTTGCGGTTTTGGGCTACGGGACTGTGGGTTCCGGCGTGGTGAAGGTGATCGAGACGAACCACGACAGCATTTTGGAGAAGGCCGGCGTGGATCTGCGCGTGAAGTACGTGCTGGATCTGCGGGACTTCCCGGGAGATCCGATCCAGGATCGGATCGTCCACGATTATGACATTATCGTGAACGACCCGGAGGTCAAGGTCGTGGTCGAAGTGATGGGCGGCACGGAGCCGGCGTTCACATTTTCGAAGAAAGCGCTGGAGGCGGGCAAGAGTGTCTGCACGTCCAACAAGGAGCTGGTGGCGCGGCACGGCACGGAGCTTCAGAAGCTTGCGCACGAGAATCACGCGAGCTATCTCTTCGAGGCGAGCTGCGGCGGCGGGATTCCGATCATCCGTCCGCTTCGCACGTCCCTGACCGCGGATGTGATCGACGAGATCACGGGCATCCTGAACGGAACGACGAACTATATTCTGACGAAGATGATCGACGAAGGGCTGGAGTTTGACGATGTGCTTCGCGACGCGCAGCAGAAGGGTTATGCGGAGCGCAACCCGGAGGCGGATATCGAGGGACACGACGCCTGCCGGAAGATCGCGATCCTCTCTTCGCTTGCCTACGGGAAGCGGGTGGACTTCACCGATATCTATATGGAAGGGATCACGAAGATCACGTCGGCGGATATCAAATATGCGCGCGCGATGGAGAAGACGATCAAGCTTCTGGCCTACAGCAGCCGCGAGGGCGACGAGGTGATGGCGATGGTCGCGCCGTATCTTGTGGACAAGGAAGACCCGCTCTACAGCGTGAGCGGCGTGTTCAACGCGATCTTTGTGCACGGCAACATGCTTGGCGACGCGATGTTCTACGGGCAGGGCGCGGGTAAGGAGGCGACGGCCAGCGCGGTGGCGGCGGACGTCATCGAGGCGGCGCAGGTGCTGGGGACCGGAGTGGTCTCCGACTGGAAGCCGGAGAAACAGAAGCTGAAGGACGTCTCCAACACAGAGAAGCCGTTCTTCGTCCGCGTGCCGGGCGACGCGTCGCAGCGCCAGAAGATGGAGGCGATCTTCGGACCGATCGAGGTGGTGGACGCCGGGGTCGACGGAGAGTACGGCTTTATCACCGAGGTGATGACGGAGGCGGAGTACGAGTCCCGCGCGTCGCAGGTGGATGGGATCCTGAGCATGATCCGCATCCGTGTGAAATAAAAGCGCATAAATGCAGCAGATCGATAAAAAGAAAGGAATTTACGGACATGACAAAAGGCCTATTCCTGTACAGGAAGTGGGCAGAAGCGTGTCCGTATCTTTTGGGTAATGAGGTATGAAATATCTGGTAGTTTTGGGAGACGGAATGGCGGATGAACCGCAGGAGGCACTGGGCGGGCGCACGATACTTGAGGCGGCGGACACGCCTGTGATGGACCGGCTTGCGAAGACAGGCGAAGTCGGGATGCTGCGCACGATCCCGGAAGGGATGAGCCCGGGCAGCGATACGGCGAACCTGGCGGTGCTTGGCTACGACCCGAAGCGCTATTACACGGGGCGTTCTCCATTGGAAGCGCTCTCCATCGGCGTGCCGATGAAGGATACGGACGTCGCGCTGCGCTGTAATCTGGTGACACTCTCCGAGGAGGAGCCGTTTGAGGAGAAGCGCATCCTGGATCACAGTTCGGGCGAGATCAGCACGGAGGACGCGGCGATTCTTTTGGAAGCGGTGCGAAAAGAGCTGGAGAATGAGACCTATCAGTTTTATGTGGGGACGAGCTACCGTCACTGTGTGATTTGGGCGAATGGGCGCGTGGAGGAGCTGGACGCTCCGCATGACCACCTCACCGAGGTGATCGGGCAGTACCTTCCGAAGAACGAGGTGCTGAGCGCGATGATGAAGCGCAGCTTTGAGATTCTCGACCAGCATCCGATCAACCAGGAGCGCAGGGCGAAGGGTCTGAACCCCGCGAACAGCTGCTGGTTCTGGGGCGCCGGCACGAAGCCGCTGCTGACGTCCTTTGAGGAGGAATATGGCAAGAAGGGCGCGATGATCTCGGCGGTCGACCTGTTGAAGGGAATCGCGGTCGGAGCCGGCATGCGCGTGATCCAGGTGCCGGGAGCCAACGGCGGATTGAATACGAATTACGAGGGCAAGGCGCAGGCAGCCGTGAACGCGGTCTTAAAAGAGGGCGCGGATTTTGCCTACATTCATTTGGAAGCATCCGACGAGATGGGACACCAGGGAAGCCTGGAGCGCAAGCGCAGGGCGATCGAGAACCTGGACACCAGAGTGCTCAAGATCGTCACGGAGCAGATGGACGCTTCGGGCGAGCCGTATCGTCTGTTGGTGCTGCCGGATCATCCGACGCCGATTCGCATCCGGACGCATACGGCGGATCCTGTGCCGTATCTGCTGTACGACAGCACGAAGAAGCTCGGCGACGGCAGGCCTTACGGGGAGACGTCCGCGCGTGAGGGCGGTATTCTCCGGGAAGAGGGCTTCCGGATGATGCGTGTGCTGCTGGAGGAGGAAGTCTGATGCTGATCACTCTTTTTTTCGTTTTTCTCTGCGCCGCCCTCTGGGCGGCGTCAGGACTGTTTGGACGGATAAGTTTAAAAAAAGCGCATGAGGAGAGTGAGAAAACCGGCAGAATCCCGGATATGACCGATCTGCTGGCGGCGGTCACTCCGATCGTCAGCTTTTTTCTGATCGAATTCGTATCCAACGATGCGCTCAGAAGCATGCCGTTTCGGCGAATCGCGGAAAACATTCTTTATCTTGCCGTTCTTTTTCTGCTCCTTTTCTGCATTCTGCCGTGGAAGCGCGTTGCCATAGGCCTGTTCTGGATCGCTGGCTTTCTGTTCGGGGCGATGAACCATTACCTGGCGATCTTCCGGGGAAATCCGCTTATGCCGACGGATATTTTTTCTGTCGGGACGGCGTTGCAGGTCGCGGGAGGCTATGAGTTTACGCCCACGAAAAAGATCGTTTTCGGGGCGCTTTTGTGTCTTGCCTGTATCGTGTTTTTGTGCGTTTCTCCGCGGAAACCTGCGGCTCATGGAAAGAAACGACTGATCGGACTGGGTCTGAGGGAGCTGTTCGTGGTTGCCTGCATGGCTTTTCTTTTACAGGTAAACATCGGGGAGACCTGTGGCATCCGCACGAAGCTGTGGGACGTGCAGAAGGCGTACAACAAGGCCGGGGCTGTTCTGAGCTTTGCGGATCTCACGCAGAGGATGCAGGTGGCGAAGCCGGAGGGATACGACAGGGAGAGCACGAATGAGCTTCTGGAGAGCTACGATCCGGTGGAAAGCGAAGACAGCGCGGTCCGTCCGATGATCATCGCCGTCATGGTCGAGGCGTTCAGCGACCTGCGGGCCATGGGGGATTTTGAGGTTCCGGAGGAGTACCTTGAGAACTGGTACGCGAGAACGGACTATCTCTACCGGGGAAACTGCTATGTCTCTGTCCTTGGCGGGAACACGGCAAATTCGGAGTTCGAATTTCTGACGGGAAACAGCATGGGATTTTTGCCATCGGTTGGAATTCTTCCGTATCAGAGCTACAGTATGAAAAATGTGGGGAATCTGGCCTCGATCCTTGAGGAGGACGGGTATCTGCGGACTGCGTTTCATCCGGCGAACAAGAAAAACTGGAATCGGCAGAGCGTTTATAATGAGTTCGGCTTTGAGCGTTTTCTGGGGAAGAAGGACGTGGAGAATCCGGTTCGCATCCGAAACCGCATCAGCGATGCCTGCAATTTTGAGAAGCTGATCGAACTGTACGAGGAGAATCGGGGACGACAGCAGTTTCTCTTTAACGTGACGATGCAGAATCACGGCGGTTATGAGATAGAAGACATGGAGGGGCAGCAGCTGATCCAGACGAAGGAGGGGTGGGAGAAGTATACGGATCTTACCACATACCTGACCTTGATGAGGGAGAGCGATAAAGCGATCGAAGAGCTGATCTCTTATTTTGAGAGTGTGGACGAGCCGGTCATTCTCTGTATCTTCGGAGACCATCAGCCCTCGCTTGATCGGGAGTGGCGGGAGTCTGTTCTGGGGAAATCTGAGGATGAGCTCACGTTGCAGGAGATGCAGAAGAAGTACGTCACGCCTTATCTCATCTGGGCAAACTATGACACCGGAATCGCGCAGCAGGAGACGGATCTGAGCGCCAATTATCTGGGCGCGCTTCTGCTGGACGCGGCAGGAATTCAGGGCTCTGCGTACACGAATTTTCTTCTGGATATGCGGCAGTATGTGCCTGCGATCAACGCCTTCGGATATATGACGACCGACGGCGTCTGGCACAGTATGGATGAAAAGACAGAAGCGTCGGAATGGATCGATGAGTATCGAAAGATCGAATACAATGCGATGTTTGACTCGGGAAGGGATTCGGCGTATTATCGCTAAAGCTTCAGGCGCGCGCCGTTTCCGGATGCTTTTCTATGGACTTTGTATACAAAGAGGAGGGGATCACCCCTCCTTTAAATTCAGGTAAAATAACGCCTGCGTCGTGTTCAGGTACGGCAGCGCGAACAGCAGCCCGATGCCGCCGGAAAGCAGGCCAAGCAGAAGTATGCCGACGAATGAGAGCATCAGGTAGAGAAAACGTCCGAGGTTTCCCCGCATGAGCCGAAAACTCTCCCGCATGAGTTGTGTGCCGGATTTCTGGGGATCGTCGCAGTACAGGAAAAAGACCATAGAGAGACCAAGTTCGATCCGGACTGTGATGATCAGAAGGACGAGAAAGACAGCGTACATTGGGAGCCGTTCTGCCCATTTGACATCGGGCGTCCCGGAAAGGAGCCAGAGCGCAAGATTTATAAACGCGGTCTGGATCACGAACTGCACAGCCGCGAATACCGCGACGGCTTCCGGGTGCATGGAGAATGGGGCGGTGAGCTGCCCGAGCTTCATCTCTCTGCCACGGCAGAGACAGAGGTAAACTTCAGACTGTCCGGCGCAGAAGAGATAGTACAGAATGTTGACAAGCAGGGAACCCGCCAGTCCGAGCACGAGGTTCATGATCCCGCCGGCGACGGGAAACGCGGAATTCAGGATATAGGAAGCCGCGAGATAGACCATGGACACCAGAAAGCTGACAAGCGCGAAAAAGCCGCGCTTCCCCATCAGCAATGTGCGCGCCTGCTCTTTTAATTCGCGTATTTTCGACTGATTTATCATATAAAATCACCCTTCCCACTCGGAAGCTGTCTGGACGGTGTATTGTCCCGGACAGCGTCGTCTGTTTTATTTTTTTCCTCCGCGTCATCTGCCGGAAGCAGTTCTTTGATGTGACTATCCGAACCATCCGCTGGGGACGATTCATTTATCTCCGAATCGTCGATTCCGAGCACATCCTTCAGCGCGGGGAACATCGTCGCCAACTCCTGGTCCAGGTCAAAGGAAGAATCGCCCAGATAGTACTGCAGGTAGCGCTCCATGTACGTGCGCATCTGGCTGTTCGTCAGCACCGTCCAAACGGAGAAAAGCGTGATCGCGGCGGACAGCAGCATTCCGACTGTTCCGCAGACGATACCGGTTCGGCTCTTGCCGGGCATCGGTTCTTTACCGCGGGAGAGGATCGCGAACAGCAGAGCCATTGCGCCGCAGGGGATGGAAATATAAAAGATCAGACAGGTAAACAGAGAGATCACGCCGAGCACGACCGCGGCGGTCGCCATCGGATTTCTGGAATACCCGTAGGAGTAACCGTATTCTGTGTCCATAGTTATTTCCTTTCCTGACCGACGACTCACGAAAGACTGTGAGATAACGGTCTTTTTCTTTCGATTTCATTTCGTAATATCATAGCACAGGAGGAAGAATCTGACAAGGGACGAGAACGGGCCAGACCGTTATTTTTAAATTGACGCTTTTCCCCTGCGATGCTAAGATATTACTATTCAGGTCGGCTCACATGGCGACAGGGAGAGGGAAACGGAGGAAAGGAAAACACCTATGGATATCGTAAAGACACTTGCACAGGAGCTGGAGATCAAGCCGTGGCAGGCGCAGGCGGCGGTGGAGTTGATCGACGACGGGAACACGATCCCGTTTATCGCGCGTTACCGCAAGGAGGCGACAGGCTCGTTAAACGATGAAGTACTGCGAAAGCTGTTTGAGCGGCTGAATTATCTGCGCAATCTGGAAGAGAAAAAGCAGCAGGTGATAGCGACGATCGAGGAGCAGGGCAAGCTGAGCGATGAGCTGCGCGCGCAGATCGAGGCGGCGCAGACGCTTGTGGTCGTGGAGGATCTGTATCGCCCGTATCGCCCGAAGCGCAGAACGCGGGCGACGGTGGCGAAGGAAAAGGGACTGGAGCCGCTTGCGAATCTGATCCTGCTGCAGATGACAAAGAACCCGATCGAGAAGGAGGCGGAGGCTTTCCTGTCCGAGGAGAAGGAAGTGCTGACCGTGGAGGACGCGATTGCCGGGGCGAAGGATATTCTGGCGGAGACGATCTCGGACGAGGCGGATTATCGCATCCGGATCCGCGGCATGACAGAGAAGGACGGTTTGCTTGTGTCGTCGGCGAAGGAAGAGGGCATCGAGTCGGTCTATGAGATGTATTATAACTATACGGAGCCTGTCTCAAAGGCGGCGGGACACCGGATCCTGGCGCTCAATCGGGGCGAAAAGGAAAAGATATTGAATGTGAAGATCGAGGCGCCGCAGGAGCAGATCCTGCGCTATCTGGAGAAACAGGTCGTTACGCGGGACAATCCGCACACGACGCCGGTGCTTCGGGAAGTCATAGAGGACAGCTACAAGCGTCTGATCGCTCCGGCGATCGAGCGGGAGATCCGCACCGCGCTGACGGAGAAGGCGGAGGATGGGGCGATCGCCGTGTTCGGCAAGAATCTGGAGCAGCTTCTGATGCAGCCGCCGATCGCGGGACAGGTCGTGCTTGGCTGGGACCCGGCGTTCCGCACCGGCTGTAAACTGGCCGTGGTCGACGCGACGGGCAAGGTGCTTGACACGACGGTCGTCTACCCGACCGCGCCGACAACAGAGGCGAAGATACGCGCTGCGAAAGACACGGTGAAGAAGCTGATCGCAAAGTACGGCGTGACGCTGATCTCCCTTGGCAACGGAACGGCTTCGCGCGAGTCGGAGCAGGTGATCGTGGATATTCTGAAGGAGATCCCGCAGAAGGTCGCCTATGTGATCACGAACGAGGCGGGCGCATCCGTGTATTCGGCGAGCAAGCTTGCCACAGAAGAGTTTCCGAATTTTGACGTGGGACAGCGAAGCGCGGCGTCGATCGCGCGCCGGGTGCAGGATCCGTTGGCGGAACTGGTGAAAATTGATCCGAAGTCGATCGGCGTCGGTCAGTACCAGCACGACATGAACCAGAAGAAGCTGGGCGAGGCGCTTGACGGCGTTGTCGAGGACAGTGTGAACCGGGTCGGCGTGGATCTGAACACCGCGTCCGTGCCGCTGATGGAGCACATCTCCGGCGTGTCGAAGGTGATCGCGAAGAATATCGTGGCGTACCGCGAGGCGAACGGACGCTTCCGCAGCCGCAGGGAGCTTCTGAAGGTGCCGAAGCTTGGACCGAAGGCGTTTGAGCAGTGCGCGGGCTTCCTGCGCATCACGGGCGGCGACGATCCGCTTGACGCGACGAGCATCCATCCGGAGAGCTACGAGGCGGCAGAAAAACTGATCGGGGAGCTTGGGATCGCGGAGGATTTCGCGGCCGGGCATGGCGTGAAGAATGTCAGAGTCGGCGATTACGCGAAGATGGCGGAGAAGCTTGGCGTCGGCGAGCCGACGCTGCGCGACATCGTGCAGGAGCTGAACAAACCGGGGCGAGACCCGCGCGACGGGATGCCGCAGCCGATCCTGCGCACGGACGTTCTTGAGATGAAGGACCTGAAGGAGGGTATGATCCTCAAGGGGACGGTGCGCAACGTCATCGACTTTGGCGCGTTTGTCGACATCGGCGTGCACCAGGACGGACTTGTGCATATTTCGCAGCTTTCGAGCAAGAAGTTTGTGAAACACCCGCTTGAGGTCGTGAGCGTCGGGGATGTCGTCGAGGTCAAGGTGCTTGGCGTCGACCTGCAGAAGAAGCGGATTTCGCTGACGATGAAACTATGAGCGTCATATATTTCCTGTTTAGGCATTACCAATCCCCTGCGAGAGTTGTATAAAGAAGAAAGTGAGGAATGAAAGAATATGAAAAAGCCGGTGCTGGTCGTGATGGCCGCGGGAATGGGCAGCAGATATGGCGGTCTGAAACAGATTGACCCGATCGACAGGGAAGGCCACATCATCATGGACTTTTCCATCTACGACGCCGTGAAGGCTGGATTTGAGAAGGTCGTATTTATCATAAAGAGGGAGAACGAGGCGGATTTCCGTTCGGCGATCGGGGATCGCCTGAGCAGGCAGATCGAAGTGGCCTATGTGTTCCAGGATCTGCACAACCTTCCGGAGGGCTATGCGGTGCCGGAGGGCCGGGTGAAGCCCTGGGGCACGGGACACGCGGTCTTGAGCTGCATCGACGAGATCGACGGCCCGATGGTCGTCATCAATGCCGACGACTATTACGGCAGTCACGCGTTTGCGATGGCATACGATTTTCTGACAAAGACGGAGGATGAGCCGGACAAATATCATTATATGATGGTCGGTTATCAGATTGAGAACACGTTGACGGAGAATGGACATGTGGCGCGTGGAGTCTGTGTGACGGACGCGGACGGGAACCTGTTGCGCGTGGATGAGCGCACGCACATCGAGAAGCGAGGCGACGGCGCGGCTTACACGGAGGACGACGGCGCGACGTGGACGCAGATTCCGGCGCGCAGCACGGTGTCGATGAATATGTGGGGATTTTCGGCGAGCATATTGAAGGAGCTCAAGGCCAGATTCGCGAAATTCCTGGACGAGAACCTGGAAAAGAATCCGCTGAAGAGCGAGTACTTCCTGCCGTTCGTGGTCTGCGAGCTGCTTGAGGAAGGAAAGGCGGACGTGAAAGTCATGCAGACGGCGGATCACTGGTACGGCGTCACCTACAAGGAAGACAAATCGGCGGTCATGGCGGCGATCCAGAAACTGAAGGACGACGGACTCTATCCGCAGAGATTGTGGGAGAACTGATCGAAGAAATAATATTTTGTCGCAGCGGCTTTGACGGATAGAGGACAGTGCCTTTCGATGCAGGCAGGCGCAGAAACCTTTGGCGGAGACGGAGTACAGATCAGGAGAAAGTGATGGTGGAAGGAAAAAAGACAGAGACTCCGGAAATCATTTCGGAATTTAAGTTCGAGGGAGAGCTTAAGGGATGTGTCCCATTCGGAAGCGGACACATCAACGACACCTATCGTCTGACCTTTGAGACGGCGAACGGCGACAGCGGCCAGTACATTCTGCAGAAGATGAATCAGAAGGTATTTACGCGGCCGGTCGAGCTGATGGAGAACATCTGTGGGATCACGGACTGGCTGCGCAGGAGGATCCGGGAGCGCGGCGGGGACGTGCGGCGCGAGACGATGAGCGTCATCCCGGCGAAGGACGGGAAACCTTATTGTACGGATTCCGACGGGGAATACTGGCGCGCGTATTACTACATCACGGGCGCGACGAGCTACGACACGGTGAAAAGCGACAACGATTTCTACGAGAGCGCGGTCGCGTTCGGACGCTTTCAGAGAATGTTGGCAGATTACCCGACGGAGACGCTCCATGAGACGATCCCGAATTTCCACAATACGGTGGACCGTTTCGCGAAGTTTGAAAAAGCGCTGCGCGAGGATTCCTGTGGCCGCGCGGCATCGGTCGCCCCGGAGATTCAGTTTGTGAGACAGCGCGAGCCATTGACCCATGTGCTCTGCGATCAGCAGGCCTCCGGCGAGCTTCCGACGCGCGTCACGCACAACGACACAAAGTTCAACAACATTCTGATTGACGATGAGACGGGCCGCGCGATCTGCGTGATCGATCTGGACACGGTCATGCCGGGCCTTTCAGTCAACGATTTCGGCGATTCGATCCGCTTCGGCGCGAGCACGGCGGCGGAGGACGAGCGGGATCTGGATAAAGTTTCCATGGACCTGCACCTGTATGAAGTGTATGTGAAGGGCTTTCTGGAAGGCTGCGCGGGCGCGCTGACGCAGCGGGAGTTGGAGATGTTGCCGATGGGTGCGATTCTGATGACCTTTGAGAGCGGGATTCGTTTCCTGACCGATTATCTGGAAGGGGATCATTACTTTAAAATCCACTGCGACGGCCAGAACCTTGACCGCGCGCGGACCCAGTTCAGACTGGTGGCGGACATGGAGCAGAAGCTGCCGCAGATGCGGGCGATTGTGGAGCGATATGCGCGAAGGTAATGAGCCGGGGTGGGTAATGGATGATTAAGACAAGAAAAAAACTTTCGTGCATAACCATGGACGATCTATTGTAAAGACAAGACGAAATGTAGGAAGAAATTTAATGTGAATTCTATTGTAAAGATGGATGGTTTTTTGTATAATTGAAGTGTGACAGATGTCACAGATTTTTAGAAATCGAGGTAGTAAGGTGCCGGACAATACAAAACAAACTCAGGAAGCTAAGGCAAAGCGTACCGCAAAAAACAGTGTGTTTTTAGATCTTTTTCAAGATAAGAAGAATTTACTTGCGTTATATCAAACATTGCACCCGGAAGATACGGACGCAACAGAGGATACATTGGATATTGTTACGATAAATAATGTATTGACAGATAATTTGTATAATGATCTGGGCATTATGGTAGGCAACGACCGATTGCTATTGCTTTTGGAAGCGCAGTCAAGCTGGACAATGAATATTTTGATCAGAATATTATTGTACTTAGCACAGAGTTACCATGAATATTTTGAACGAACCAGCCAAAGCCTATATAAGAGTAAGAAAGTAAAAATGCCAAAGCCTGAACTGTATATTATATACACAGGCAGCAAAGGCAAAAAACCCGATACCATATCTTTATCAAAAGAATTTTTTGACGGTGCGGATATTGATATTGAGGTAAAAGCCAAAGTAATTTATGAGAGCGACAAGGACAATATTATCAATGAGTATATTGTTTTTTGCAAAGTTTTTAATGAGCAGATAAAAGAGCATGGAATGACGAAACAGGCAGTTACAGAGACAATCCGTATTTGCAAGGACAGGAATATCTTAAAACAGTATTTAAGCAGCAAAGAAGTGGAGGTAGTAACGATTATGATGAGCTTATTTGATGATGAGCAGATTATGAGGACTTATGCGAAAGACATGGCAAGAGAAGCGGCAAGAGAAACGGCAAGAGAAACGACTAAAAGAAATGTGCTAACAATGCTAAAAAAGGGGCGAATTTCAGTAGAAGAAATACCCTCTTTTTTCCCAGAATTGACATCAGATGACATAGAAGAAATTGAAAAAGAAGTTATGCAGTTAGCATAAACGAAGAAACATTTAAATATCAAAAACAGCGTAAAGGCGCATGGAAACAGTAACATGTAAACTATGCGCTTTTTACGATTGCGCCATTAGTTTTCCTTAAAATTAAATTCAGCCGGTTGGTTGCCGGCGCTAGCTTGGATACAGAGGTAAAATACAGATGAATAAACCGATTATCAGTTCTGATTTCACCATTGAGGACATTCACAAGATCCGTGAATACAATTACGAGTACACGAAAGATATGGCTTTGGAGGAAAAACTTGGGTATTACAATTCTGCCGGAATGGAAGCAGAGCAGGAAATCCGGAGACGGAAGGCATTGAAATGTATGAAGAGAGACAATGCTTGGTAAAAATATATACCAAGTTATATACGAAGATAATTGGAAAAAACTGGCACAAGGAGGTGCATTTCTGTGACGGCAATTGGAAAAGAAGCAATGGAGACGATGGAGAAAGTGCCAGAAGATAAATTAAGTTCTGCTATTCAGGTTATGCAAGGTGTGAATGGATTTTTAGAAGCATTCGGTGCAAAGCCTGAGCAGAAAGTTGATTTAGATCAGTTTGTAATGTCAGAGACAGATCGAGGAAGAGAAGCAGATGCTTATATAAGGGAGTTGAGGGATAATGACAGATTGTAAGAGAGTATTTGTTGATGTAGCTCCAACAAAAGAACTTTCGTGCATAGCCCATGGATGATTTGTAGTAAGGACTATATAACTATGTTGATTTTGACAGAGCTAGGCGAGAACTTGAAAAATATACCAAATTTCAAGAGGCTGTATATATGTGAACCACCGAAAATACTTAAGTTTGCGCGTATGATTTCTGACACCAATTTTGACACCAATCGAAGGATAAATTATAAAGACTTATGAAGACTTATGTAATTATTGCACAAAAATTCCTTCAAAAAGTGCTTGCATAAAGGGTTATAAATGGTTATAATGACTATAATTTAAGATTTGTTCTTCGGGGCGGGGTGCGAGTCCCCACCGGCGGTATAGTCCGCGACCCGCGCAAGCGGCTGATCCGGTGACATCATCTGATGAATTCCGGAACCGACAGTTATAGTCTGGATGAGAGAAGAATGCGCAGTATTGGCGAGATACGAGGCGGCCACGGAGTTTTTCATGAGGAAGATTCCGGGACCGCTTTTTTTCGCGAAAGCGATGAGCCATGCAAAGATGCCGGAGCGTGAAATGTCTGCTTGAAAAGATTCTGCGGAACGGCGGATTTGCAGAATGAGCTGCGCGACTGAGAAGAACTTTTCTTGAATAAAAATTTAAGAAAAGGAGAAATGAGAAATGGGAACTGGTATTTTGAAGACAATCGGAGAGAACCTGCAGTTTGTGCTGATCTGCGCGCTGGTGATCCTGGTGATCGTCGTGGCGGCGAAGCTGATCGAGGACAAGGTGCTGAAGGACAGCGTGGCGAAGGTGAGCAAGACGCGTTACCTCACGATCTGCGCGATGCTTGGAGCGCTGGCGATGATCCTGCACATTTTCGATTTTCCGGTGGCGTTTCTGGCGCCGGGCTTCTACAAGCTGGACTTCAGCGAGATTCCGGTCATGATCGGTGCATTCTGCATCGGGCCGGTCGGCGGCGTGATCATTGAGCTTGTGAAGATCCTGCTGAAGCTGGTGGTGAAGGGGACTTCGACGGCGTTCGTCGGCGAGCTGGCGAACTTTGTGGTCGGCTGCGCTTTCATCGTTCCGGCTGCGATCATCTATCATCTGAAGAAGACGCGCACGATGGCGATCATCTCTCTGGCGGTCGGCACTGTGGTGATGACGGTGTTCGGCAGCCTGTTCAACGCGTTCTATCTGCTCCCGGCGTTTTCGAGACTTTACGGGATGCCGCTGGACGCGATCGTCGGCATGGGCACCGCGATCAACAAGGGAATCACCGGCGTGCCTACGCTTGTTCTGTTCGCGGTCGCACCGCTGAATCTGTTAAAAGGTGTATTGATTTCTGTGCCGACTATGTTATTATATAAGCGAATCAGCAGAGTATTGCATAGTACCGCACAGGACGCGGGCGCTGTGAACAGGCACAGCCAGCCGCAGGGGTGATACATACTGTATCGCGGGTGCGAGTGAACCCGACTTGATGAGGAAAAAGGATCAGAAGGGATGCTGCATAACGGTTCTGCCGGATCTGCGGCGTCCCTTTTTTCGTGAGAGTTGAGCCGCATAAAAATGATGGGACAGGAGATATTTGTCTGCATGTAATTTTATGGGGCGACATCTTTGCAAGACAATGTCTTTACAAGGCGAAGGAATTCACAGGCTTTCACAGCAGCGATACAAGGAGCAGAGAAATATGGGCAAGATCAGGAAAATCGAACAGCTCACGCACAACCCGTTTGTGAATCTGTACGACTTATCCGTGGAGAACCGTCTGGGGAACCCGGGTAAATATTATGTGGCGTCCCGGGCAAAGACCGCGGGGGAGCTGGAGCTTGCGACGAAGCGGCAGGACCCGGACGGCGTCATCATCTACAGCTTATACGGGGAGAAGCGGGACCGCGTGGTGTTGATTCGGCAGTATCGCTACGCGATCGACGATTATATCTATGAGTTTCCGGCAGGCCTTGTCGAGCCGGGCGAGGATTATCATGCGTCCGCGGTGCGCGAGCTGAGAGAGGAGACCGGGTTGACGCTGCACCCGATCCGGGTGGATACGATTTTTGAAAAGCCGTATTACTCAACGATCGGCATGACGGACGAGTGCTGCGGCACGGTGTACGGCTATGCGGACGGCGAGATCAGCAGTGAGTTGCTGGAGGACAGCGAGGAGATTGAAGTGGTGATCGCGGACCGCGAAGAGGTGCGCCGGATTCTGAGGGAAGAGCGCGTGGCGGTCGTCTGTTCCTACATGCTGCTGCATTTCCTGCACGACGAGGATCCGTTCGCGTTTCTGCATATCGAGGATGCAATGGGCGAAGAGTGAATCAGTGTTTTCAAATGCAGGAAGGGGAAGCGAGAAAGTGCGGCTTCAAATGCGATATCATATCTTCGCGCGCATGTGAGACAGGATCTGCATTCTGGGTGATCGGAGGAGGCGTCAGATGAAGACGGAGTTTGACATAAAGATGACGGTGGGCGGCATGTACCGCTTTCTGATGTACCACGCGTACCACAGCTTTGCCGGGATCTTCAGCATCGTGGCGGGGCTGGCGCTGATCGGTTTTTATATCTGGAACGGCGGCGGGTTCGAGGCGAGGAATCTGTGGAACCTGGTCTTCGGCGTTCTTTTTCTGCTGTTTGAGCCGTGGACGCTGCACAGCCGGGCGGTTCAGCAGGTCAAGCTGAATGTTGTCTACAAGCACCCGCTGCACTATACGCTCTCTGAGGAGGGGATCGAGGTCCGGCAGGCGAAGCAGCAGGGCGGCATGGACGCGGAGCAGTATGTGGAAAGCCTGTTGGGGCCGGAACCGACGGTGGCGGCTTGGGACAGTGTGCTTTTGGTACGGGAGACTTCGAAGAGTATTCTTGTGTACACGGGGAAGAAGAACGCGTGCATCTGGCTCAAGGATCAGCTTGGCGCGCAGGAGACTGAGGTTCGGGAGATTTTAAAAAAGTATGTGCCGGAGGCGCGGTTGAAGCTGAAGTTATAAATAGATGCGTGGACAGCAGACGTTGAAAGAAGCGCAAGCGAGAAACGGAACGGATAAGCTGCGTGAGAAGGAACAGGCAACAAAGCGCATAATTTAGACGTGGGAAAATATGAAATAGGAAAACAGTCGGCGGGATAGTGCGCGTGACGGAGGAGACATGATCATAGAGACAAATTCGGAACAGGAGACGTTTGCGTACGGCAGTTCACTGGCGCAGCAGGCTGTCCCGGGGCAGGTGTTTGCCCTGGTCGGCGATCTTGGCGTCGGGAAGACGGTACTGACGAAGGGGCTGGCAGCGGGGCTTGGCGTCACGGAGCCGGTGAGCAGTCCGACGTTTACCATTTTGCAGGAATATGAGGAAGGAAGGCTTCCGTTTTATCACTTTGATGTGTACCGGATCGCGGATCCGGAGGAGATGGACGAGATCGGGTATGAGGACTATTTCTACGGGGACGGCGTCTGTCTGGTAGAGTGGGCGAACCTGATCCGGGAGCTGATGCCGGAGCACACGGTCTGGATCACAATCGAGAAGGACCTGGCGCGGGGTTTCGACTACCGCAGGATCACGGTTGAAGGATTGTAATGAAATATCGAATTTTCTGAGATTCGTCGCAAGGCTGGCGAGACCGGGCAGAAGGACTTTGATGAGAGAGTGAATCGTCTGACAGGCCATTGGCAGACAGGCGGTACCGGAAAATGCGCAATCAGTCAAGAAGCAGAAGTGAGAGAAAAGAGACCCTGGATATGAGACGGGAAGTGGAGTGAGCAGAGTATGAAAATTCTGGCGTTAGACAGCTCAGGGCTGGTGGCCTCCGTGGCGATCGCGGAGGACGACGTTCTGCTGGCGGAATATACGGTGGATTATAAGAAGACACATTCGCAGACGCTGTTGCCGATGCTTTCGGAGGCGGCGCGGATGATCGAGCTGGATCTGAACACGGTGGATGCGATCGCGGTGGCGGGTGGTCCGGGTTCCTTTACGGGGCTGCGCATCGGCTCCGCGACGGCCAAGGGCCTGGGACTGGCATTGGACAAGCCGCTTGTGCACGTGCCGACGGTGGACGCGCTGGCCTACAATCTCTACGGCTGTTCGGACTACATCTGCCCGATGATGGACGCGCGCAGGCGCCAGGTCTATACCGGGATCTACCGCTTTGAGAACGGAAAATTCTGTGTGCTTGAGGAGCAGAAGCCGATCGCGGTGGCGGAGATTGCGGAGAAGCTGAACGTGCTGGGAGGTCCGGTCGTGTTTCTGGGAGACGGCGTGCCGGCCTACCGGGAAGAGTTGGAGCGGATCATGAGGGTTCCGTACCGCTTTGCTCCGGCGCATGTGAACCGGCAGCGGGCGTCCGCGGTGGCGGTGCTTGCGATGCAGTGTGTGAGAGAGGGAAGGATTGAGACGGCGGCGGAGCATGCCCCGGATTATCTGCGCCCCTCACAGGCGGAGCGCGAACGCGCGGAGGCGCTGCGGCGGGAACAGAGCGCGGATGTGTGAGCCGGAATGAAACTGTTTTAAGAACTGATAAACGGGTAAGATTACGAAAAAACGTGTTGGTTCGGGACGATGGAGAGCGCAGCTGCGGTATGAACGAGAAGGGAAAAAATAATATTCCGGAGAAGGATAACGCAGATCTGCAGGGAAACTGTGAAGCAGATCTTTTGATCGCGGAGATGACGCCTGAGGAGATCCCGGAGGTCGCCACGCTGGAGCGGCAGGTCTTCTCCGCGCCCTGGAGCGAGGCGGGATTCCTGAGTTCGCTTCAGTCGCCGGACGCCCTGTACCTCACGGTCCGGCAGGATGGCAGGCTGATCGGATACTGCGGTTTCCTTCAGTCCCTTGATGAGGCGGACGTCATGAACGTCGCGGTCGCTTCGGAACTTCGGAATAGGGGAGTAGGGCGGCGGATGCTGCAGGAGCTCATGGCGCGCGGGAGGCAGAGAGGCATTCTGCGCTATACGCTGGAGGTGCGGCAGAGCAACGCCGCGGCAATCCACTTGTACGAGAAGCTGGGCTTTGCCTCTGTCGGCATCCGGAAGGACTTCTATGAAAAGCCGACGGAGTCGGCCGTGATCATGTGGACGACTTAATGAAAGAAAGACAGTTCGCGGGCAAAGAATAAAGCGCTGTCCGCGGATCTGAGAGCCAGATATAAGAAAGAGGAATAAATATGTTGGACGTATGTCTTTTGGGCTGCGGCGGGATGATGCCGCTGCCATACCGTCATCTGACTTCTCTGATGACGCGCTATAACGGGAGCAACCTGCTGATCGACTGCGGGGAAGGGACGCAGGTCGCCATCAAGAAAAAGGGCTGGAGCTTCAAGCCAATCGACACGGTCTGCTTTACACACTATCATGGGGATCACATCAGCGGGCTTCCGGGACTGCTGCTCACGATGGGCAACGCGGAGCGCACCGAACCGCTCACCCTGATCGGTCCGAAAGGGCTGGAGCGCGTCGTGAACGCGCTGCGCGTGATCGCGCCGGAGCTGCCGTTTCCCATCGTGTTCAAGGAAATTCAGGGGACGGAACAGACTTTTGAGGAGAACGGTTACCGGATCACGGCGTTCCGCGTGAACCACAACGTGCTCTGCTACGGCTATACGCTGGAGATTGACCGCGCGGGCAGATTCGACGTGGAGCGGGCGCGGGAGGCCGACATTCCGATGAAGTTCTGGAGCCGTCTGCAGAAGGGCGAAGTGATCGAGGAGGACGGAAGAGTTTATCGCCCGGAGGATGTGCTTGGCCCCGCCCGGAAAGGGATCAAGGTCGCGTACGCTACGGACAGCAGGCCGACGGAGAGCATCGCGGAGCACGCGGCAGGGGCCGACCTGTTCATCTGCGAGGGCATGTACGGCGAGGCGGAAAAGGCGCAGAAGGCGGTCGAGTACAAGCATATGACGTTTGAGGAGGCGGCGCGCCTTGCGAAGCGCGCGAACCCCGCGCAGATGTGGCTGACGCATTACAGCCCGTCTCTTGTGAAGGCGGAGGACTACATGGACGGCGTGCGCAAAATTTTCCCGGAGTCCTATCCGGGCAAGGACGGAAAGTCGGTCGAGCTGGATTTCGAGGAAGACTGAACGGATTGCGCTGCTCTGCGCATGTACGGGAGAGTTCCGTGCGTTGACGACGGACAGGATGACAGCTTTGAGATGGTGGAGGAATGGATGAGTAAAAAAGATATATTGATTCTGGCGATCGAGAGCTCCTGCGACGAGACGGCGGCGGCTGTCGTGAAGAACGGCAGGGAGGTGCTGTCGAATGTGATCTCATCCCAGATCGAACTGCATAAACTGTACGGCGGCGTCGTGCCGGAGATCGCGTCGCGCAAGCACATCGAGAAGATCAACCAGGTGATCGAGGAGGCGCTTGCCGTATCGGGCGTCACGCTGGACGAGCTGGACGCGGTCGCCGTGACCTACGGACCGGGGCTTGTGGGCGCGCTGCTTGTGGGCGTGGCGGAGGCGAAGGCGATCAGCTACGCGAAGAACCTGCCGCTTGTGGGCGTGCACCACATCGAGGGGCACATCTCAGCAAACTATATTGAAAATAAGGATCTGGAGCCGCCGTTTATCTGTCTGGTGGTCTCCGGCGGCCATACGCATCTTGTGCGGGTGAAGGATTACGGAGAATATGAGATCCTGGGACGCACGAGGGACGATGCGGCCGGGGAGGCGTTTGACAAGGTGGCGCGCGCGATCGGGCTTGGTTATCCGGGCGGTCCGAAGATCGACCGGCTGGCAAAGGAAGGCGATCCGGACGCGATCGCATTCCCGCGGGGAAAAATTGAAGGTTCCCCCTATGACTTCAGCTTCAGCGGGCTGAAGTCGGCGGTGTTGAATTATCTGAACGGCTGTCAGATGAAGGGGGAACCGATCGTGGAGGCGGACGTGGCCGCGTCGTTTCAGAAGTCGGTCACGGATGTATTGGTGGAGCACGCGATGATGGCGGTCAGAGAATCCGGGCTTGACAAGCTGGCGATTGCCGGGGGCGTGGCGTCCAACGGGGCGCTGCGGGCCGCGATGGAGCAGGCCTGCGCACAGAACGGCGTTCGCTTTTATCGCCCATCGCCGATCCTCTGCACAGATAACGCGGCGATGATTGGGGCGGCGGCGTACTATGAGTACGTCAAAGGCGTCCGGCACGGGCTGGATCTGAACGCGGTGCCGAATCTGAAGCTGGGGGAGCGATAGAAATGAAGAGCATAGCGATCGTGCTGGCGGCCGGGCGCGGCAGCAGGATGCACAGCGATGTCGCGAAGCAGTACCTTCTTATAAAAGGGAAACCGGTGATCTGGTATTCACTCACGGAATTTGAGCGTTGCCCGTTCATCGACGAGATCGTTCTGGTGAGCGGCGCGGATGAGATCGATTACTGCCGGACGGAGATCGTGGAGAAGTATGGATTTCGGAAGGTGAAGCAGGTCGTTGCCGGAGGGAGAGAGCGCTATCACTCCGTCTACCGGGGGATACGGGCGGCCGGGGACTGCGATTTTATCTACATTCACGACGGGGCGCGCCCGTTTGTCACGCAGGAGATCCTGAAACGCGCCAGGGACGCCGTGAGTGTTGACCGTGCCTGCGTGATCGGGATGCCGGTCAAGGACACGATCAAGATAAGCGACGAGCACGGCTTCTGTGCCAGTACGCCGGACCGTTCCCGACTCTGGCAGATCCAGACGCCGCAGGTGTTCGCGGGGGAGCTGATCCGCCGGGCGTACGAAAGCCTGATGAAGGCGTTGGAGAAAGGAGAGAAGCTGGCGGTGACGGACGACGCGATGGTGGTCGAGGCGATGACGGACGTGAAGGTCCGTCTGGTGCCGGGCGACTACCGCAACATCAAGATTACGACCCCAGAGGATCTTTGCCTGGCGGAATTGTTTGCGGCGGAGGACGGACGATAAAAAACACTCAAACATCTTATAAATTGGATGCTTGAGTGTTTTCTGACCGGAGAAGGTGGGATTTGAACCCACGCGCCGCTACTAACGACCTACTCCCTTTCCAGGGGAGCCCCTTCAGCCGCTTGGGTACTTCTCCATTCGCCTGAATCACTTCAGATATTTAATTTGTCGAATCTCAAAGGCCACTCCCACTGCAGATCCGACAGCGGAGAGAGTGGGATTCGAACCCACGCGCCCTTTCGGACAAACGGTTTTCAAGACCGCCTCGTTATGACCACTTCGATATCTCTCCATGCCTTTCCCGAGTTACGTCTTCAATCGACGCAAAAATTATGTTATCATTTCCGGGTAAATCTGTCAACCAGATTTTCTGCATTTCCTTGTCATTTTTTATACTGCCCACTTTTTCCAAAATAATCCTTAAAAAGAAACAGCATGAAAAAATTTCGGGAATAATAGTTCGATTGAAATAGCCTCTTGCAAGCCTTGAAAACCGGTTGTATAATTGAATTCAGCTTTACAGTTTAGTTATCATTGACATCGAACAGGCAGTTTTTGTTGACGGAGGATATTATGGAGAGGGAAATGGCAGCACAGGCGGCGCTTGTCGTGCGGGGCAACTGGTCGCGGATGAAGAAACTGATGAAGAGAGCGGCGGCAGGAGAGGATTTACATATCGGATTTCTGGGAGGCTCCATCACGCAGGGGAGCGTAGCTTCTGTGCCGGAGAATTGCTACGCGGCGCGCGTGTACCATTGGTGGGAGGAGACCTTTCCGCAGAGCCGCTTTTCCTATATCAATGCGGGGATCGGCGGGACGACGTCCCTGTTTGGCGCGGCGCGGGCCTGGGAGGATATGATGTGCTACCAGCCGGATTTTGTCGTGGTCGATTTCACGGTGAACGACGATGCTCTCCCGATCTTCCAGGAGACCTTTGAGGGCGTGATCCGGCAGCTGTACGGAAACGGAAAGACGGCGGTGCTGATCCTGAACAACGCCTTCTACGACGACGGGCGGAACGCGCAGGAGCTGCACAATGAGATCGCCGCGCGCTACCAGATTCCAGCGGTGAGCGTGCGGGAGAGCATTTTCGCGATGTTAAAGGACGGCGCGCTCCCGGCCGCGGAGATCACGCAGGATTTCCTGCATCCGAACGACAAGGGACACGAGCTGCTGGCGTACATGATCACGTACCAGCTGGACAAAATACATGCGGATCTGGAGAACGCGGAGGAGGAGCCGGCGTACCCGGCCGCTCTGACGGCTAACCGCTTTGAGGGCGCGAAGCGTTACCAGATCAAAAACGCCTGCCCGAAGCTGCAGGGATTCCGGGTGGATCCGCGCGAGAAGACCGCGCTGCTGGATCTCTACAAGAACGGCTGGACGGCGGAGCAAACGGGGGACAGCTTTACACTGGAGGTGGAGTGCTCCTACATCGCGGCGCAGTACCTGCGTTCTATTCACCAGCCGCGCCCGGTCGCGGAGGCAGTGATCGACGGGGACGCCGCGCACGCGGTCATTCTGGACGGGAATTTCGATGAGGACTGGGGCGACTGCCTGTCGCTCACCGAAGTGATGAACGAAAAAGGAAGGAGCCGGCATCAGCTCACGATCCGGATCAAAGAGACGCATCCGGGCGAGGCGGGACCGTTCTATCTGGTCTCTGTTATCACTGACTGAGCCTGATACGGGCGCGGCCTGAATTTCGGGGTAAGCGCCGCGAGACGGATGAGAGGGAAGAGGCGGGTTCCCGAACGATTGATTTGGATAATTCTAACAGTTCAGGAGAAACAGAATGAAAAACGGGAAATGGACAATCGGATTATTGGTCAGCGGCATCATGGATTCTTTTACGGAATCCGTGAGCAAGGGCGTCATGTTTGAGGCGAAAAAGCGCAATGTGAATCTTGTCGTGATCTCATGCAAGTATCTGGACCGGGATCTGTCCCAGAACGAAGAGATCATGTACGAGTACCAGTACAACACTATGTTGTCCTACGCGTCGAAGGAGAATCTGGACGCGGTCCTTGTCATGGCGGACTGCATTGGCTGCATGACGACGAAAGAGCGCATCGTGGAAATGCTGAGCCAGTTTAACGACATGCCTTGCGTGTTGGTCGCATCGAAGATCGAGGGATATATCAATGTTTCTTATGACAATTACGAGGGCATTAAGATCGGGCTGGAATATCTGCTCAACAAGCTGAATTGTCGGAAATTCTGCATGTTGTGCGGGCCGGAGGGCAATACGGACGCAAGAGAGCGGAGAGAAGCGTTTACCTCTGTCCTGACCGAGAACGGAATCACTCTTGAGGAGCGGAATTTTGTGGAGGGCGGTCTGTCCAGGCAGGAGAAAGAGATCTACGATAAGCTGCTGGACCAGAATCCCGACGCGGAAGCAATCTTCTGTGTAAATGACGATTCCGCACTGGGGCTGTGCGATGAGCTGAAGAGCAGGGGCCGCATTCCGGGCGAGGACATCTACATATTCGGTTACGACAATACGATCCCGGCGGCGAAATCTAAACCATCCCTGTCTTCAATCTGGGCGGCGTCCGGGGATCTGGGCGTACAGTCGATGGATCTGCTGCTGGAGATGCTTTCAGGGAAAAGCGTGAGCAGCAGGGTGCTTCCCACCAGATTCATCAAAAGGGATTCCTTCGGGACACAGATGCGAAGCGCGGGAGAGAATAAGGCGGAGTCGATTGACGAAGAGCAGGTTGATGAGTACTTTAACGATATTTTTTACCGTTTGATCGGCGAGGAGGCCGGGGAGCGCATAGAGATCATATATGAGGTCTTTGCGTCTCTGATGGACGCCGCGGCGGTGCTCTTCGACGACGGTAGTCTGACAGAAGAACGCCGTGCGGAGATTCTGGAGGCGGTCGACGAGTTTTGCACCAGCGACGCGCTGCAGTATGCGGATGTGGCAAAGCTGACCGATGATCTTACGCAGCTTTATCATTCGCTTGTGTCGGCGAGGCCGGAGCGCGCGGAGGAGATGAAAGAGTACGGCCTGGTGGAGACCGTGATCGAGAAACTGCTCAGCGCGGTGGACGCGAAATCGATGGCTGCCCTGGAGCTTCAGATATCAGACAGCTATTCTACGAAGCTGTTCGTGCGGGACAGCATGCAGTTTGAGACGGGAAATGACGAGAGCTACGCGGCATTGCTGCGCCGGCTGGATTGGCTGGATATTCAGAACGCGTATGTGTATGTCTTTGACGAGCCGGTGATACGGCACGAGTCGGATCCGTTCTACGCTCCGGAACACCTGAACCTGAAGGCAGTGCTGAAAAACGGAAAGGCGTACGGGATTCCGGCGACTGAGCAGAGGACATGCTTTGCGGATATCTACAGGAACAATCAGATCGGAACAGACCGCTATACCATGGTTCTGCTGCCGTTGTTCACCAATGAGACTTTCTACGGGGTCCTGCTGTGTGAGCTGACGGACAAGGTGTTTGACAACGGCGAATTCCTGGCGAACCAGATGAGCTCCGCCGTCAAGATGATCCGCCTTCTGAATGAGAATGAGAAGATCCAGCGTCAGCTTGAAAAGAGCCTTGTCATCATGCGCGAGAACAACATCATGCTGGACATGCTGTCCAAGTCGGACGGATTGACCGGTATTCTCAACCGGCGCGGTTTCTATACGGAAGCGGAACGCTTCCTGGAGAAATGCAGGGAGGACAAGGAAGATGTGATGGTGATCTATGCGGATATGAACCATCTGAAGATCATCAACGACCGGTACGGGCATGAAGAAGGAGACTATTCCATTAAGCTGATCGCCGACTATCTGAAGGAAGGGATCGGTGAAAGAGGGATCGCGGGCAGGATCGGCGGGGACGAGTTTGCCTGTATCCTGAAGTGTGATTCGCAGGAAGCGCAGTCCGTCATCGATGGGATCAACGAGAGATTCGAGAACCATAATCTGCACAGCAGCAAGCCGTACAATGTCACGGTGTCTATGGGGACATTCGTGTCATCAAGGGAAGAAACACTGTCGCTCAACGGGATGCTTTCGCATGCGGACGAGAAACTTTACGAGGCGAAAAGTCACCGTCCGAAGACGGTAGAAAAGCTATAGAAAAAAATATTAAAAAAATTTTTAAAAAGCTGTTGACAAACAAAGGAACCTGTGGTAGGATTTAAAAGCTGTCGCAAGACAGAGCAGAACCTTGATAACTGAACAGTGGAACAACCTTGAAAATTCTAAAAGAAGTTTTATTTTTAAGGGAACTGACCT
>CANQRR010000033.1 GCA_947626285.1 uncultured Lachnospiraceae bacterium | reverse complement strand
TAGGTGGGACAGATCTGAGATCAAATATCTTGAGGCCAGTCTTTTTTATCCCAACTGACAATTCGTTTACTCCATCAGTCATTGCAAATGTATTGACTTAGCATTATCTTTTTGCTATTCTAATATCATAAATGAAAATTAGCGATAAATGAACAGATACAGGAGGAAATGGTGTAAATGGCAAGCACGATTCAGGTAAGAGTAGACGATGATTTAAAAAAGAAATCAGATGCTTTATTTAAAGATTTGGGGACAGACACCACAACGGCAATTCGCATGTTTCTGACCCGTGCGCTGGCGGTAAATGGGTTTCCGTTTGAAATAAAGAAAGCAAACCCATATGAAGCATTGACGGAACAAGAGATATTAGAAAAGTTAAAAAAATCCCGCGAGCATGCAGCACAGGGCATGTATAAAGAAGCAGCGGAAGTTTCGCGCGGTCTGAGCGCAATGAAAGAGGCGAGCCGCATTGCGGCTGAAAATGGAATATCAGAAATGACGCTGGATGAGATCAACAAGGAAATTTCTGCTGTGCGGAGGTGAGAAGGGGCATAAAATATTATGCGCTCATATTTGACTTTGTAGGAGGAATAATAAAATGCTGGAATTTAAATACGACACACAATTACTCATTGAGGGCAATGATCTTGATGAAGATGAAATAAGTGATTATTTTACAAACAATTTTAAGGGAGACTGCCTGTTGGCGGTTGGAGACGAAGATCTGATCAAAATCCATTTTCACACAAATGAGCCGTGGAAAGTTCTTGAATACTGTGCTTCTCTGGGTGAAATCTATGATATTGTTATTGAAGATATGGACAGACAATCACGCGGCTTAAAAGGATAAATTCCCGTTTGACAAAAGTTTTTTGTCTGTGATAAGATACGACCGTTGGCAAAAGTGAATACGGGACAGTTAAAACATAAACGACACAAGTAGTGCTTTGCATGTAAATCTGATTACGGTACTTATGTTATCGCTCTCAGAGGCTGCGGGCCCGCCTGTGTCTTTTTTTGTGATAAAACAGTTCCATGTTGACTTTCGCCGCGAAAATCAGAAAGAGAGGGAACAAGATATGCCCAAGAATCAGTTTCAGAGAATGGTGTTTGCCTTTCTCACAGTTATTGTAACCGTCCATGCCTATGTGTTTTTCAGCCTGTATGTCGTAAACGGGAATAGCTTAATGGAGGCAAACGGCACAGGCAGCGTCCTTGCCGCGATCAATAAGCAGGGCGGGGTTTCCATGTTCGGGAAGATGCTTCCGATCTGGGCGATCATTCTGATCGAATTTGCCTGCGCGTACACGTTGGAGCTTGCGTTGGGAAGCCCGTTTTCCTTTAAGCTTGCCTCGAAGGTATTTGACCCGCGCAGCACACATCCGGTTTTGTTTGAGACGGCGGTTATCTGCGCGACGGTGGGGATCATGTGTCCGGCGATGAGTTTCCTGGCGGCATGGATGTATTACCCGTATTATACAGGGTTCAGCGTCGTTACCCTGTTGGCGAATTGGCTCAGGCTTGTGTGTTTCAATTTTCCGTTTGCGTTTTTCACACAGCTTTTCTTTATCCAGCCTCTTATTCGTACAGTGTTTAAGATGTTCTTTTCCAAACATCAAAAATAATCGAAGCAGAGCAGAGGGATGAACCAACTAAAAGCGTGAGCGTATACAAAATGTATGCACACCGGAACGAATGTTCGACGATTTATAAGCCGTGCTTTCACTCGAAAAAACTGTGTTTTTTATCGTTCGCGGGCATGCGCCCTATCATTCGCTGTCAAAGAGTAGACGTCTGGGAGCAAGCTCCCGCATCTGTCTTTGTCAGCGTCTGAAACGGCTTATTGCTTTCGCGGAGATTGTATCAAAGGTTGTCCCAGAATATGGTTGAAAATTGGTTATTCACTTATTTATAGAGAAAATGGAAGAGTATGAAAACTGTTGATCTGCAAATGCAGTCAAATGATTGCAAATGAAAACAAAATCGTGTATAATTAAATTGAAACGTGAAAGGAGGGACAGAGTATGGCAAATACATTAGTTCAGTTTCGTGCGGAAGAAACTATGAGGATTAAGGCAGCGGATATTTGTGAAAGGCTTGGTATGGATCTTCCGACTTATTTCAGGATGTGCATGTCAAAGCTTATTCAGGAAAATGGAATTCCATTTAACATGAAACTGAATAAGGAACCGGAAAACCGCGGACTGAACGCAATGAAAGAGGCGAGCCGCATTGCGGCTGAAAATGGAATATCAGAAATGACGCTGGATGAGATCAACGAGGAAATCTCTGCTGTGCGGAGGTGAGAAGGGGCATGAAATATTATGCGGTTATTGATACGAATGTTCTGGTTTCCGCATTGCTGAAATGGAATTCATTTCCGGGCAATGTACTGGAGCTAACATATAGAGGCATGATTGTTCCGCTTTTGGACGAGCGTATCGCCCAGGAGTATAGAGAAGTGCTTGCGCGGCCAAAGTTTCATTTCACACGGAGCATTATAGAAGACACCGTTGGTGAGCTGGAACAACTTGGGATATATGTTGATGCGAAAGAGCTGGATACAGAGTTGCCTGATTTAAAGGATCGAGTGTTTTATGAGGTGGTTATGGAAGAACGGAAACTGGAAGATGCCTACCTTGTCACAGGTAACATCAAACATTTCCCGGCGAAACCATTTGTAGTGACACCAAGACAAATGATAGACATTATTGGTGAAATCTATGATATTGTTATTGAAGATATGGACAGATAATCACGCGGTTTAAAAGGATAGATTCCCAGTGATCGGGAATCGAACTCTTGTAGACATGGTACGCATTGATACTTAACAACTTTCGGTATTGGGGAATGGATCAGAGTGAAAAACGTACTTTGCGGGAGATAGCCATGAATATCATAAACAAAAATATAGACGGTGGAAAAGCGTTTGATTGGGGTAAAACATCAAAAGATTATGCCAAATTTCGTGATATTTATCCACAAGAATTTTACAATAAAATAAGAGAACGCAAGCTCTGCGTTGACGGTCAGACCGTTCTTGATATTGGCACTGGGACAGGTGTGCTGCCGAGAAATATGTATCAGTATGGTGCGAAATGGATCGGAACGGATATTTCTGAAAAGCAGATTGAACAAGCTATTCTTCTCTCCAAAGGTATGAATATTGACTATTATACAATGTCAGCAGAAGATTTACAATTCCCCGACAATTCGTTTGATGTCATTACTGCCTGTCAATGCTTTTGGTATTTTGATCATGAGCAGATCATGCCAAAGATGTACCGTATGCTTAAACCTAATGGACGGATTCTGGTGTTATACATGGCATGGCTGCCTTTTGAAGATAGGATTGCAAACGCAAGTGAGATGCTTGTGTTAAAATATAGCCCTGATTGGAGCGGTGCGGGGAGACGATTCACCCGATATTTATCCCCGAGTGTTATGCGGAACGATTTGAGTTTGTTTACCATGAAGAATATCTTATAAATGTACATTTTACCCGGGAAAGCTGGAATGGCAGGATGAAAGCCTGTCGTGGAGTCGGAGCTTCTCTATCGGAAGATGAAATAAACGCCTGGGAGCAAGAGCATACGAAACTGTTGTCTGAAATTGCACCTGATGAATTTGATATTCTACATTATGCTGCCATGGCAGAATTGAAAAAGATATAAGTAAAGTTTCTGGTTTGACGGAATGTGAATCAAAACGAAAACACGGTGTTTGAGGAGGATTTGAACGATGAATAATGTTAAGCGGAAACAGCAAGGTCTGCCGTATCGCTATGATGACCCCGCATTACTTGGCGACCAGCATATCTATCAAGACAAAATGACAGAGTATAACCGCACGCTGCCTACAGAGACGGAACTTCGGCAGAAACTTCTGCGGGAGGTATTTGCGGAAGCGGGAACCGACTGTGTGTCCCGCAGTTTCTGTCCGAAGCTGAGTATTGCGGAAGATCCTGTCTGCGGTTCAGCGCATTGCCAGATAGCCGCATTCTGGGCAGAACAGCTGAACAAGAAGGAAATTTATGCTTATCAGGCGTCGAAACGCGGCGGTTATCTGCACTGCAGAATAGAGGAAAGCAAGCGGATCACCATTAGCGGAGAAGCCGCTCTGGTAGCAGTTTCTGAAATTGTTGCTAAGCTGTAAATTTGAGTTTGCCGGGCGCTTTCAGGAATAACGGAATTCATGGGAAGGGTCATTATCATGAAACAATATTATAAGGAGACGCACAGATGTTGACACAGTTTTCGAGAACGGAATTATTGCTTGGAAAAGAAGCGATGGAGAAATTAGCACGTTCAAGAGTCGCGGTTTTTGGAATCGGAGGGGTAGGGGGATATGTCTGTGAAGCTCTTGTGCGAAGCGGGGTCGGGGCATTTGATCTGATCGATGATGATAAGGTCTGTCTGACAAATCTGAACCGGCAGATCATTGCCACACGAAAAACAGTGGGAAAATATAAGGCGGAAGTGATGAAAGACCGGATACTTGAAATCAATCCGGATGCGCAGGTAAACGTACATAAGTGTTTCTTCCTGCCCGAAAACGCGGATGAATTCCCTTTTGATGAGTATGATTATATTGTCGATGCGGTAGACACGGTTACTGCTAAAATTGAACTTGTTATGAAGGCACAGGAGAAGAAAGTGCCTGTTATCAGCAGCATGGGCGCCGGAAACAAATTGGATGGCAGCCAGTTCAGGGTTTCTGACATATATAAGACAAAAATGTGCCCGTTGGCAAAGGTCATGCGGAGGGAATTGAAAAAGCGGGGTGTAGGGAAGTTAAAGGTTGTATATTCTGAAGAAAAACCGATAAGGCCGCTTGAGGATATGTCTATCAGCTGCAGGACAAACTGTATTTGTCCGCCCGGGGCAAAGCATAAGTGCACAGAACGAAGGGACATTCCGGGCAGCGTGGCATTTGTGCCGTCTGTGGCAGGATTGATCATTGCGGGCGAAGTAGTAAAAGATCTGTGCGGCGAAGAAATGAGACGGGAACTGTTGTAAATCTGCAGGGTGGAACTGAGTGAAAAATTGAAATTTGCTGGTCAGATGTTGAACATGTGAGATTGAAAGTTGAGGGGACGATATGACAGAAAAAGAAAAAATGCTTGCGGGACTGCTGTATGACCCATCCGATCCGGAGTTGAGCGCATTGCTAGTGAAAGCGCGAAAGCTTGCGAGACGGTATAATCAGATCGATGAAGATAAATCAGAACAAAGGGAAGCGGTTCTTCGCGAACTCCTGCCAAACACTCCATTTTAGCCGAGCTTACAGGCGCCGGTCTATTTTGACTATGGATGCAATACCTATTTCGGCAGGTTCAGCGGTGCGAATTTTAATTTCACCTGTCTCGATGTGTGCCCTGTCCATATTGGGAATCATGTGTTCATCGGTCCGAACGTGACACTTGCCACACCCATGCATCCTCTCTTGCCGGAAGAACGAAATGTAAGGCAAAGACCGGACGGCAGTTATTACAATCTGGAGTACGCAAAACCGATCAAAATCGGGGATGACTGCTGGCTGGCATCAAATGTTGTAGTCTGCGGAGGCGTGACAATCGGAGCGGGCAGTGTGATCGGCGCCGGCAGTGTGGTTACGCGGGATATTCCTCCGCACAGTCTGGCGGTGGGGAATCCCTGTCGTGTCATCCGAGCATTGACGGACGCAGATCGAATGAAGCAATAGTTTACGTTTTTACGCCGCCTTTCTTTATCCAGGCTTTGATCCGAACAGTGTTCAAGAGGATATTTGCAGAACAATAAGAGAGCGTATCCGTTCACACAGATTTCAAATTTCTATCACAAATTTTCCGTATTCACAGGGTATCCTGTCGTAGCTGATGCAGTTCAGAATACGAGCAGGAGGTTTGTTTATGAAACGAGAGATGATACGGTTCACAGCAGTTGTTTTGACACTAGCGCTTATGGCACCGCTTTGCGCCTGTGCGGAGACGGGCGAGGCGCAGGCGCCGCCTGAGTTTTCAAGCGGAGAGCAGCCAGAAGATGGGCAGGTGCCGCCGGAGCTTCCGGACGGAGAGCAGCCGGGGAATGGGCAGGCTCCACCAGAACTTCCGAATGGTGAGCAGCCAAATGGAGAGCAGCCTGGCGGTATGGGCGGCGGACAGCCGGGCGGTTTCGGTGGATCCGGTGAGGTGACACAGGGGACTGCCGCCAACACGATCTCTGAAGACGGAGAATATAACGGCTCCGAGTATGCTTCCTCAGGAGACGATGAAAACGCTCTGCGGATAGACGGCGCGACAGTTACTTTGGACGGGATTACGGTGGAGAAGTCTGCCGGAGCGTCTTCCAACACGGAGGACGGAGATTTTTACGGAATGAACGCGGCGTTGCTCGCGACAAACGGCGCGGCGGTGACGATCAAAAATGCTTCGGTCAGCTCCTCCGCGCAGAACGGAAACGGCGTGTTCAGCTACGGAAGCGGGACGACAGTCAATATTTCTGATTCCGCGATCACTACTACGGCGGATAATTCCGGCGGGATCCAGACGACCGGAGGCGGCACGACGAATGCGGCGAATCTGACCATTGAGACGTCTGGGAACTCCTCCGCGGCGATTCGCTCTGACCGTGGCGGCGGAACCGTGAATGTAGACGGCGGCAGCTACACGACGAACGGGTATAATTCTCCCGCCGTGTATTCCACCGCCGCGATCACCGTGAAAAACGCCGCGCTTACCGCCAACAATTCCGAGGCGCTTGTCATAGAGGGCAAGAATTCCATTGCCCTTGAGAACTGCGACGTGAGCGGGAACATGAGTGATACGAAGGGGAGCAGTTCAGACGAGAACGTGCACAATGTGATGATCTACCAGTCCATGTCCGGAGACGCCGACGTGGGGACTTCCGAATTTACCATGAACGGAGGGACATTGACCTCTGAAAACGGGGATATGTTTTATGTGACCAACACCCACTGTGCCGTGAACCTCTGCGGCGTGGAGCTGATTCAAAAGGATAGCGACAGTTATCTGCTGAACGTGAGCGGCAATTCCGCCTCCCGCGGCTGGGGCACTGCCGGGGCGAACGGCGGGCAGGTGGAGTTTACCGCGACTGATCAGACGATGAACGGCGACATCATAGTTGATACGGTTTCCACCTTGAATCTGACGCTTGCCGGGGACAGCGATTTTACAGGCACGATCAACATCGTTGACAACGCGCAGGGCGGAACGGCAGTGGCTGACAATGCCGTCGTTACCGTGGAGGACGGAAGCGTCTGGACGCTGACCGGAGACTGCTCACTTACCAGCCTGGACAATCACGGGACGATCGATTTCAACGGTTATACCATTACGTTGGCGGATGGGACTGTGTTAAGTTAGAGAAAATGGAAAGCAAAAGAGGATTGTTATAGAAATACACAGCATTGTGAAAGTTTTTTCCTCTGAAATATGGTATGCTTCGAGCAGAAAGCATATAGAGGAGAAACTGCCTTGGAAAAAGAAGACAAGCTGAAAAACCGAATGATACGGCTGATCCTGCCGATCGTGTTCCAGCAGTTCATGCTTGCCCTGGTGAGCGCGTGCGACGTGGTGATGCTCGGAAGGCTGAGCCAGGACGCGATGTCGGCGGTGTCCCTGGCTTCCCAGGTGACGTTTGTGTTCAACCTGTTTATGGCGGCTTTTGTCATCGGCGAAAATATGTTCCTTGCCCAGTATTACGGGAAAAGGGATCACGAAGGCATCTCTGAAGTGTTCCGGCTGGTCCTCGGCGTCTCGGCCGCGACCGCCGCGGTGTTCCTTGCCGGAACCGTACTTATTCCGGAAACCATTATGCGTATCCTGACAAGCGAGCCGGAGCTGGTAAGGCTTGGGAGCGTGTATTTAAGGTATGTGGGCATTTCCTGGCTGCTGTCGGCTGTCTCGCAGGTGTACCTGGCTTATATGAAAAACTGCGGTGCGGTGAATCCGGGCACGCTGATCAGCAGCGCGACGGTCGTGCTGAATATTTTCCTGAACGCGGTACTGATCTTCGGGCTGTTCGGGTTTCCCGCGCTTGGGATACCGGGAGCGGCGCTGGCTACGGTCCTGTCGACGGCTGTCCAGGCGCTTTGCTGCATAGGCTATGTGGCGGCGAAACGGATGCCGCTGAAACTGCGCCCGCTGAAGCGCGACAGCGGACTGGGCAGGAGTTTTTTTAAAAGGGTGCTGCCTGCCCTTCTCAACGAGCTGGTATGGGGCGGCGGACTGACGATGTATTCCGTGATCATGGGTCATCTCGGGACAGACGCGGTGGCCGCGAACAGCATCGCGAACACTTCCAGGAATCTTGCGGTCTGCCTCTGCCTTGGGCTGGGGAGCGCCGGAAGCATCGTGATCGGAAATGAACTGGGGGCGGACCATTTCGAGGATGCAAGGAAGCTCGGCGGGATGCTGACGAAGGGAGCGATTCTGTGCGGCGCGCTGACCGGAGTGTTGCTGCTTGCCCTGTCGCCGGCCATCACGGGGTTGGTCAGCTTGACGCCGGCCGCGAAGGGCTACCTGAAGGGAATGTTGCTGATGTCGTCCTACTATTTTGTGGGCAAATCGGTGAACAGCATGACGGTTGGCGGGATCTTTCCGGCGGGAGGGGACACCGCCTTCGGGCTGCTGTGCGATCCCGTTGGGCTGCCTGTGCGCGTTTCTCTGGAAGCTGCCTGTGCCCGCGGTATATTTTGTGCTGAACCTGGATGAGATCGTGAAGCTTCCGGCCGTATACCGGCATTACAGGAAATACGGCTGGGTAAAAAATATAACCTGACAGGAGAAGGAGGTTCAACATGACGGAACAGGAAAAAATGAAGGCGGGCTATCTCTGGGACGACGATGAGGAAAACATGGCGCTGCAGGCGCATGCGAAGACGGTCATACGAAAGTTCAACAGTCTGCCCCCGGAGTGTATGGAAGAGCGCGCGGCGCTGCTGAAGGATGTGTTCGGGTATGTCGGGGAGAATGTGTGGATCGTGCCGCCCCTCACGGCGGCGGTCGGCAAGTATGTCTCCATCGGGGACGGCACTTACGCGAACATGAACCTTACTCTGATCGACGACTGGAAGATCACGATAGGGAAGGGCGTCCTGTTCGGCCCGAATGTAACCCTGAGCACGACCGGCCATCCGGTACATCCGAAGCATCGCACGGACGGCATGTACAGCTTCCCCATCACGATCGGGGACAATGTCTGGATCGGCGCGAACGTGATCGTCCTGCCCGGGGTCACGATCGGGGAGAACTCCGTGATCGGCGCGGGTTCCGTGGTGACAAAGGATATCCCGGCGAACGTGGTGGCGTTCGGAAGCCCCTGCAAGGTGTACCGGGAGATCAACGAGCGCGATGAAGTGTACTATTTTAAAGACAGACGTTTTGACGATCAGCCGGAGTAAAAATCCGGCTGATTGTTTCGACATTACTGCTTTTTCAGGAGCAGTCCGATGTCTCCACATCCTTCTGATATATCTTGGGTGTGATGCCGTAATAGCGCCGGAACAGCTCCGTGAAATAGCTGGCGCTGTTGAAGCCGCAGGACAAAGCGGCCTCTGTGACGGTGGTTCCCTGACTCAAAAGCGCACAGGCCTTTTCCAGACGGTAACGTGTGACATACTCAATGGGCGAGCAGCCGAGACGCTTGCGGAACAGAACACAGCAGCGATTGCGGCAGACCGTCCCCGCAGCGGCGATCTGTTTCAGGCGGATCTGCTCAGTGTAATGCATCTGAATATACCCTGTCATAGCCCGGAGCGTCGCCCAGTCCGCGCCGATCCCGGGCTCTTTCTGTATAGAGGCGGAATCGATCGCAAGGCTCACCAGTTCCGCACATCCGGCCACGACCCGAAGCGCATTGCCCGCCTCGGCGTGATGGCAAAGCTCATCAAACCGCATGACCGCCTCCGAGGAGGCCTCGAACAGCCAATAGTCCGCGCTCTCATCCGCGCAAAGCTCCTGCAGTGCATTTTCCACCGGCGGAAGCTCACCGAAGATCGAGGGATGAAACACAATGAAGCGATAATGGCAGTCCTGCTTCCTGGCAGAATATCCGTAATGAAGGCGGCGTGCGTTCACAAAGATGCACGCGCCTTTTTTCAAGTGTACATTTTTGCCGTTGACAAAGTAGTCCATTTCTCCGTCCACGGGCGTCAGAAGCTCAAAATCATCGTGCCAATGGCAGGCCGCCGCGTAATCCTGAAAGATGGAAAGCGGGTCGTGGCCTGTCCGCACCGGCATATCCGGCATGGTATATTCCAGACGTTCGGAACTGTCCGGATTGAGTTTTAATTGATGCATCGGTGTACCTCCCAGGTTATAAAGAGAGACGATTGTTATAAAAATTATAGCATATCTTGATTGTTTTGGCAAGAGAAGATGAATATACTGATAGTAAGCAGTAAGCGGTTTGCCACCCTAAAGGACTAGCTTTGCGTCGCTGGTCACGGGGTGAACAGTAGCTCTGGTACGGGAGGGAGAATTATGTTCAGTGATCAAAAACCTCAAAAAGATATTGCCGAAATGAATTCAGAGATCAATATATCGAGGAAACATCGCTTCTTGTACCGTTCACATAGTTTTCAAATTTTCATCACAAATCTTCCTCAAACACCGGGTATCCTGTCATAGCTGACACAGTTCAGAATCTAAGCAGGAGGTTTGTCTATGAAACGGGAGACACGGTTCACGGCAGTTGTTTTGGCAATGGCGCTTATGGCGCCGCTTTGCATTTGCGCGGAGGCGGAAGACAATGAGGCTTCCGACAGAGAGTACATCGAGAAAACTTTAAACCTTGCAAATAATGAAGAACAGGAGTGGACTTACTCGGCGGATGCCGACGCGTGGGTGCTCTCCCCGGTGTCGGCAGTTGCTTATCCGGAGCTGCCGCAGCAGCAGGGAGTGTCGGTCTGTGTTCCGGGCGCCTATGTGAGCGGTATTGACACGGACGGCGACGGAGAGGCTGACATGGCGGCGGAGAATACCTCCGAGGCGGTGAAGGGATCACTGGTCATTGACTATGGCGCGCAGGTCACCAGCACCAACGGGCAGGTTTATACCGCGGACACCGCTCCTGTCATTTTGAATACCGGCGCGGCGGGCTACGGTTCGCAGAGCAATCAGGCGGCCTCCTCCGCTTACGCCGCGGACGGATACATCAATGTTTCCTGCGGGAATCGCGGCAAGCAGGACAGTGTGACAGATGACGACGGAAATACTTCTTATACCGGAGACGCGCCTTCCTGTCTGGTCGACCAGAAGGCGGCGGCGCGCTATGTGAAGTACAATATCCTGCTGGGCAATCTGCCCGGAAACGTGGATTATCTTGTCTCTACCGGCGGCTCGGGCGGCGGCGCGCACGCGTCTATGTTTGCGGCGACCTCCGATCACCCGGACTATTACGATTACGAGATCGAAGCCGGCGCGGTCGGCGTGTATAAAAATGAGGACGATTCCTATTCCACAAGCGTCACGATCGACGGGGAGGATTATGAGATTTCCGACGGCGCGTGGGGCTGCGTCGCGTACAGCGCGATCACTTCCCTGTACGAGGCGGATATGGCGCTTGCCTTTGAGTATTATCTGGATCCGGAGTATTCCTTTAAGACGCCGTTCCAGAAACAGCTTGCCGGATACTTGTCCGAAAGCTATATGGACTACATCAATGGGAAGAATCTGTCGGTAAAAGAAGGCGACGTCGGCTTTGACCTGGACGGCGACGACAGGCTTGACTCGACGGTCGCCCTTACCATCGAATACGATTCCGAAAACCATGCGGACACCAACGGCTACTACGGCACTTATCTTGACCTGTATCTGGCGGAATTCACGCAGAATCTCCAGTGGTATCTGGACAATCTTGACTACGCGCAGGACTGGACCTGGTTCGATGAGGACGGAAACGCGCTCAGCGACGATGCGGTCGCGGCGATGACCGGTGAGGATAAGGCGAGGGCGTTTGTGGAGGGCCGTTATGCCAAAGGCAGCGCAGGCGTTGGCGGAATGGGCGGCGGCCTTGACGGAGCATTTCCGAAGGGGAAGATGCCGGACGGCGACGGCATTGGCCCGGATGGGAAAGATGGAGATATGGATGGATTTGGCGGTGGCCAGCCGGGGGACGGACAGACGCTGCCGGGACTTCCGGACGGAGAGCAGCCGGACGAGATAGGCGGCAATCTGGAAGAAATGGGCGGCGGTCCTGATGGAGCTGCCTTCGACGGGAAGATGCCCGGCGGCAGGGGAATGGTTGTCGGAACGCCCGACGGAGGCACGACACAATCCGCGACCGGCAGCAGTGACGCGGCCACCTACGAGTCCTATGCGGATATGGTCGCGGCATACAAGGCTGATATTCAGGAGGTATATGAGGGCGACCGTTACGGAAATAATATCGTTTCGCTCTACGATCCGCTGAACTATATCGGAGCGGACGATACTGCCGATCCCGTCTGGACAAAGATCGTTATGGGTGCTTCGGAGGGAGATATGTCGATGTTTTCCTCTCTGAACCTGCAGATCGCGTGGCTGAACGCCGGGGTTGATGCGGTGATCGAATGGCAGTGGGACGGAGGCCATGTTCCATCTGAGATACTGGGCAATTCTTTCTCCCTCTATGTCGACCAGATGTACGGGAAATATGTGGAGGGTGCGGTCACAATTGAAAAAGCCGCGGCGGCAAAGCAGACGGCAAACGGAACAGCGGAAACGGCGACCGGTACGGATATCAGCGGATGGGTAAACGATGAGGATACGACCGCCGTATCGTTTGCCCTCTCCGACGCAGCGGCCTACAGAACGAAAGGCGCGAGCAAAGCAATGCCCGGTTTTGACGTGATCGATTACGGACAGGAGGACTATGTATTCGGCAGCTCCGAAAAGGACGCGCGGCACTGGGATACGTATCTGCTTGACATTTTTGAGGAACATGCAGACACCCTTGAACCGCTGTTTTCAGTGGGAAGCGGAGAGTCGGCGCAACAGCCGCTTTGAATGGGATTGTGCCGGAAGAAGTATAGGCGCAGATTCGGAAAGATATCTCAAGATGCTAAGTCATTACAAATGTTTTGACTTAGCATTTTCTTTTTGCTATTCTGATAGCAGAAACAGAACAGGGGGTACAGACGGTGAAACTGATAAAAAGAATTGCGAAGATCATACTATCGGTGCCGCTGATCCTGATCGGTGTTCTGATCCTCTACGAACTGTTCGGGATGTGCGTCAATCATCTTGCCACCGCGCGACAGACGAAACAGCTGGTTGCGGTCTTGAAAGAGGAAGTGCCGGATATAGAACTGATCGACGTGTATTCTGAGACAGGGAATATGTCGGGGACAGGGAACCATGTGGACTGCCTGTCGTTGATCACCTTTTCGACGGAAATGCAGCAGTCAGACCTGGAGGAGAAATTGTATCAACATTATGAATACGATGAGTGGATGTGTTTCCTGTCGCAGAGCGAAGACGGGAACTATGTCTTCCGACTCAATACGTCCGCTCCGTTTGTGGGCAATATAGAAGGTCATTGAGAGATTCCGGGAGGTATAGCAATGTGGTTTTGGCTGGCACTTGGCTCAGCGGTCTTTGCCGCGCTGACATCAATATTGGCAAAGGTTGGAATTGAAGGCGTCGGCGCTAATCTTGCGACTGCGATCCGCACGATGGTCGTCGTCGCCATGGCGTGGGGAATGGTGTTTGTCACGCATCAGCAGAACGGTATCCGGTCGATCAGCCAGAAGAGCTGGATCTTCCTGATCCTGTCCGGCCTTGCCACGGGAGCCTCATGGCTGTGTTATTATAAGGCTTTGCAGGTAGGGGACGCGTCAAAGGTCGTCCCGGTCGATAAGTTGTCCGTGGTCATCACCCTTGTGATGGCGTTTGTCTTTCTGCACGAAGAATTTACAACAAAGTCCGTGATCGGCTGTATTCTGATCGGCGCTGGGACTCTGCTGATGGTTCTGTAAGCTATGGTATGTTCATACGGCAAGGTTTCTGCGCATAAATTCCAGAGCTTTTTCGGCGGATTCCGCGTCCTTTGCAGGCGTGAAGCCGTGTCCTTCGCTTTCATAGACGATCAGCTCCGCGCGCGGATATGTCTCCCTGAGCCGGACGGAATAAGAAAGCGCCACGACGGCGTCCTGATCGCCGTGGAAGATTAGCACTTCCCGGTCGAACTTTTTGACTGTTTCATACGGATCCATGCCGTGGACGGCGAGGCAGTAGCAGCTTCCGAGCTCTATGCCCCAGAAAACCTCCGTCTCCGGGATGTCTTTGACATCCGGGTAACGCCCGGTCCAGTCGTCCGGAATGCAGATTGCCGGATAATACAGGATGAGTGCGCGCACGTCCTTGGGACACTCCGCTGCCGCGAGCGCGGACACAAAACCGCCCTGGCTTTTTCCGAGCAGAAAAATGTCGGAGCTGTCCACGCAGTCCAGAGACTTAACGTATGCAAGCACTGCGAGAAGGTCTTCCTTTTCCGTGAGGACAGACATCTCAGAAGTTTTTCCGCTGCTCCGGGAAGTGGGCGTCCCTCCGCAGAAATCAAAGGAGAGCGCGACATAGCCGTGGGACGCGAAATAGGTGCCCTCCAGAATAAAATCCCTGTAGGAGCCGCCGTAGCCGTGGCTCATGATGACCGCCGGACATTTCCCGTCCGCCTGCGGAAGATAGAGCGTCGCGAAGATCTGCTCCGCGCCGTGGGGAATCCTTATCTCTTTTGTCTCAAACTGGTATGCTCCGTTTTCCATGTCTGGTTCCTCCTGATAAAATATCCGAATTCTTCCTTCTGCTGTCCTCTTTTTCCTGCAGCTTGCCGCCGGCCGTTCTGATGAAATCATACACAGGTGCGGGGCGTTTTGTCAAGATTTCTCCCAAAGACCACATATAAAAAGATAGTACACGCGGCACACTTTGTTGGTCGTAAAAGACCTGGCACTTGTTTTCTGAAAATGAAGATGGTAAAATAAACTATCAATAATGATCTGGCGGAAGCAGGAGGAGGGTGCAGGAATGTATTGGGGGAACAAGATCTTAGTGGGAAAAGCAGGGGACGAGCCGGTGTGCATTTCCCCGAAAATGGCGAACCGCCACGGGATGATTGCCGGGGCGACCGGCACAGGTAAGACAGTCAGCTTAAAGGTACTTGCCGAGTCGTTCAGCGACTGTGGTGTGCCGGTGTTTCTGGCTGATGTAAAGGGCGATCTGGCCGGCATGTGCTGTCCGGGCGCGTCGAACGAGAATGTGGACAAGCGCGTGACGGATATGGGGCTTGCGCAGCTTGGCTTTGATTTCAAGGCGTATCCGACCTGCTTCTGGGATGTGTACGGCAAGGGCGGACTCCCGCTGCGCACGACGATCTCCGAGATGGGCCCGCTGCTTCTGGGACGTATCCTGGGGCTGAATGATACGCAGGCGGATATCCTCACGGTGATCTTCCGCATCGCGGACGACGAGGGGCTTCTGCTGATCGACAGCAAGGACCTGCGCTCCATGCTGCAGTATGTGGGCGAGAACGCGAAGGAATATACCCTGAAATACGGCAACATTTCAAAGCAGAGTCTCGGCGCGGTGCTGCGCTCCGTGATGGCGCTTGAGGCCGAGGGCGGCGATTTGTTCTTCGGTGAGCCGGCGCTGAACATCGGCGACTGGCTCTGTACGGACAACAGCGGGCGTGGGACGATCCAGGTGCTCGACTGCCGGGAGCTGATCCAGTATCCGACGATGTACGCGACGTTTTTGCTCTGGATGATGTCCGAGCTGTTTGAGTCGCTGCCGGAGGTGGGAGATCCGGAGAAGCCGAAGATGGTTTTCTTCTTCGACGAGGCGCATCTGCTGTTCGACGACGCGTCGAAGGTGCTGCTTGGCAAGATTGAGCAGGTGGTGAAGCTGATCCGCTCAAAGGGCGTCGGCATCTACTTCATCACGCAGAGCCCGTCCGATATCCCGGACGGCGTCCTGGGCCAGCTTGGAAACAAGATACAGCACGCGCTGCACGCCTACACACCGGCGGAGCAGAAAGGCGCGAAGGCGGCCGCCCAGTCGTTCCGCGAGAATCCGGAGTTCGACACCTATGAAACTTTGCTTGCGCTTGGCACGGGCGAGGCGCTTGTCTCCGTGCTTGACGAGGACGGTGTACCGACGGTCGTGAAGCGCTGCACGATCCTGCCGCCGCAGAGTCAGATGGGCGCGCTGGACGACGTGGTTCGCGATACCCAGATCAAGGGCAGCCTGCTGTACACGCGCTATATGGAGGCGCAGGACCGCGACTCCGCGTACGAATTTCTGCAGAGAAAGTCTCTGGCGGACGCCGAGGCCGCGCAGCAGGCCGAGGAGGAAGCGCAGCGGCAGAAGGAAGAGGCCGAGGCAGAGAAGCAGCGCCAGAAAGAGGAGGCTGCGGCAGAGAAGCAGCGCTTGAAGGAGGAAGCCGCGGAGGAGAAACAGCGACAGAAAGATCTGGAAGCCGAGGAAAAGCGGCAGCAGAAGGAACTGGAGGCACAGCAGAAGGCGCTTGAGAAAGAGGCGGAAAAGAGAGAGCGACAGATGAAATCTGAGGTCAAGAAGGTGGCGAGCAGCGCGATCGGCACGTTGGGACGTGAGCTTGGCAACCAGGTCGGCAAATCGGTCGGCGGTACGTTCGGCAAGCGACTGGGCGGAAATGTGGGCGCTTCGCTGGGAAGAGGAATACTCAGCACGCTATTTAAGCTTTGATGCGGGGAAAATGCTTTGCGCCATACCTGTTCAAGACCTGCCGGAAACCGCTTTTGGCAGGCGGCGCGATCTGCTTTCAAAAAATCGGCGATACGGCAGACGCGGGGTGTGGGCATTGCAGCGGAGGAATAAATGATTAGGAAGAAAATGATACGAAGGGTGCTATGCGTCTGTCTGGCAGCCGGATGTCTGACCGGCGGCGCGGCGCAGGCCGGAGAAGTCTCACTGGAAGACATAGAGATCGTCGGGGGCTCCCGGTCGATTGAGGTGGATCCGGACGGAGTCCAGGTGGAGGCCGTACAGGCGGTGAGCGCGGATAGCGGGACGACGGAGGCATCTGCAGACCAGACTGCTTCTGAAGATATGTCAGAGAGTGAGACCGGGAAGACGGCAGAGACCAAAGTGGCGGGCGAAGCGGGCTCGGAAGCGGAACCGGAAAGTGAGACGGAGTCTGAGACAGAGACGGAATCCCCGATCGATTTTGAGAGTCTGTGGCAGACCAATACGGACATTTACGCGTGGATCCGGATCCCCGGGACGGTGATCGACTATCCGGTGTTGCAGAGCCTGGGTGAGGAGGACTTTTACCTGACCCACGACATCGAGGGCAACGAGGATATCTACGGATCGATCTACACGCAGAGATACAACAAGAAGGATTTTTCCGACTTCCACACGATCATCTATGGGCACAATATGAAGGACGACACGATGTTCGGCTGGCTCTCAGAGCTTGCGAATCTGGAGACGTACTGGAATCACGATGTGATCTACATTTATCTGCCGGACCGCACGCTGGAATACTGGGTTTTCGCCGCCTACGTGGCGGACAACAAGCACCAGCTTGGAGGCGTGAACACGCGCTCACGGGAGAGCAGGCAGGAATACCTGGACAAGGTGGAAGCGCGCTGCGCGGACGTGCAGACGTTCGACCGGAGACTTTTCGACAAAATAACGGCGGACAGCCATATCCTGACGCTGTCGACCTGTTATCAGAACGACCCGGAGCACCGTTTTCTTGTGCAGGCGGTGCTGGTGGAACAGCCGGATCCGGGCACGCTTCCCGCGATGGAGAAACCGGAGACGCTTCCGGAGCCGGAGTTTGAAGTAGGCCCGGAGGAGGAGACGGAAACGGAGACGGAAAACGGGCTGACGGCGGCGGAGCAGACGGAGACGGAATGACTGCGCAGGCCGGGAGATTATGTGCCCGGAGCGCATGAGCATAAGAGCATCGCAACAGAATAAAATCGTGAAAACCACATATACTTTCCCTGTGGGTCAAGATGTCAGTCCCCGGGATCGCGACAAGATTCCAAAGGGGACAGGAACGAAAGGAGAAGGTTGTATGTGGGGAATATTGATCGCTCTTTTGTCCGGCGCGCTGATGAGTGTGCAGGGCGTGTTCAATACGGAGGTGACGAAGCAGACGAGCCTGTGGGTATCGTCTGCTTTTGTGCAGTTTACCGCGCTTCTGGTCTGTCTGGCGGCGTGGCTTTTTACGGATCGGACGAACCTTATGACGCTTGCCAGTGTGGAGCACAAATACATGCTCTTTTCCGGTGTGATCGGCGCGTTTATCACGGTCACGGTCGTGAAGGCGATGGGCTCCCTGGGGCCTGCGCGCGCGGCCATGCTGATCGTGGTCTCCCAGATGATCGTCGCCTACGTGATCGAGCTGCTTGGAATCTTTCAGGTGGAGAAACAGCCGTTTGAGTGGCGCAAGCTGATTGGGATGCTGGTCGCGATCGCCGGAATCGTGATTTTCAAATGGAAATAACGACAAATAGTTGATAAAAAAGTATTGCAAAAACATTACTTTTTCGTTAAAATAAAATGGTACAAGGGAATCCCGCGGCGACGGCTGCAGGGAATATATGAAGATCAGAAATCAGGGATGGAAGTATGCCCTGCTGTTTGTGTTGGCTTTCGGAGTGAGCGGCTGCGCTGCCCGAAAAGAAGTGTACACCGCGGGAGTGCAGATGCAGGAGACTGTGGGCGTATCGGATATTCAGGAATCGCCGGATGTACAGAAAAAGCCGGACGCATCGGCTGTACAGGAGTTGTCGGATACACCGGAGAGGGCGGCGACAGCAGAGGAAGTTTCTCCGGATGCAAATGAGAAAGCGAAGAGCGAGACGCCGCCGGCAGGCGAGCCAGAATCGGAAGGCTACGTATACATCTGCGGAGCGGTGAATTGTCCCGGCGTCTATCCGGTCCATGAGGGGATGCGCGTTTTCGAGGCGCTTGCGCTTGCCGGAGGTTTTTCGCAGGACGCCGACCGCGAGTGGCTGAACCAGGCGGAGATCGTGCAGGATGGACAGCGGCTCTATGTGTATACGCAGGAGGAGACCCGTCTGATCCGCGAGGACGGTCAGGAGAACGGGCAGGTCCTGTGGCCGGAGAATGCCGGTTCAGAAGGCATCGGCAGGACCGGGAACGGCGGAAGCGCCGGGGATGACGCGGCAGGATCCGACGGCCAGAAGGTGAATCTGAACACAGCTGACCGCGAGCAGCTGAAGACGCTTCCGGGCATCGGAGACGCGAAGGCGGACGCGATTCTGCAGTACCGTGAAGAACACGGACCGTTCGGGGCCATCGAGGAGATCCAAAACATCTCCGGCATCAAGGACGGCGTATTTTCCAAGATCAAAGATTTGATCACCGTCTGAACAGCAGCGGGATCGATTATGGAATTTATAAAGAAACGCGAGAGCGATAACAGCAATAAAGGAGAGCAGGCATGGCTAAGAAAGTATTGGTAGTGGACGATGAGAAACTGATCGTGAAGGGAATCCGCTTCAGCCTGGAGCAGGACGATATGGAAGTGGACTGCGCGTATGACGGCGAGGAAGCCGTCCGCATGGCGAAGGAGAAAGAATATGACATTATCCTTCTTGACCTGATGCTGCCGAAGCTGGATGGTCTGGAGGTTTGCCAGCAGATTCGGGAGTTTTCGGATGTGCCGATCGTTATGCTCACTGCCAAGGGCGACGATATGGACAAGATCATGGGGCTGGAGTACGGCGCGGACGATTACATCACGAAGCCGTTCAACATTCTTGAGGTGAAGGCGCGGCTGAAGGCGATCATCCGCAGGACTGCCCAGAAAGCCGTATCGGAGCCGAAGGGCAAGATCGTTGAGGTGGGCGATCTGGCGATCGACTGCGAGGGACGCAGGGTCAGCATCGCAGGGAAAGAGGTCAATCTGACTGCGAAGGAGTTTGACGTGCTTGAGCTTCTGGTCTTCAACCCGAACAAGGTGTACAGCAGAGAGAACCTGCTGAACATCGTGTGGGGATATGAGTATCCGGGCGACGTGCGGACCGTGGACGTACATATCCGGAGACTGCGCGAGAAGATCGAGGCAAATCCGAGCGAGCCGAAGTACGTACATACGAAGTGGGGCGTGGGCTATTACTTTAGCCACTGAGATCTTTCAGGGCTTCGGACCGCTAAAGCTGCCGGAACAATGGTTGGAAAGGACACAAGAAGAGACGTATGGCGCGTGAGGAAAATATACTGCACAGAATTCGAGGCTGGATGGAGGGCAACGCTTTATTCAGCAAATATGTGCCCAAAATTCAGAAAATGAAGATCACGAGATATCTCGCCGACAGGGAGGCGGGCAGGGTCTTTCAAGCTTACTATAAAGCGCATAAGGATGAGTTTGACAAGCTGGAGGGAATGCTGGAGGATGATCTTTCCAGGGAAACGCTGCGCGCGATCATTGAATATTACCGGACCATCCGTCCGGAGATACTTGAGAAGGTGGTCGTCAAGCCGCAGTATTTTCTGAAAGACATCTGGGGGCCAAAGGAGAATGAGGTCTTTATAGACGGCGGAGCCTGCATCGGCGACACGATCAAAAATCTGATCAAGCATTTCGGAAAAGGCGTCAATTACTGCAAAAAGATCTATGCGTGGGAGCCGGACGAGTCCAACCGGAGCAAGCTGGCCGAACGCTATAAATCCTACGACAACATAGAGATCGTCCCCTGCGGGCTCTGGAGCGAAAAGACCGAGCTGCATTTCAGCGCGCTGGGGAACGCGAGCTCCCATGTTTCGGACAACGGACCGAAGTCGATCCAGGTTGATTCCATTGACAATGTCTGTGCAGGAGACAAGGTCACCTTCATCAAGATGGATATCGAGGGGAGCGAGCCGGAGGCGTTGCGTGGAGCGAGAAAGGTCATCTGCCGGGACAAGCCTCGGCTGGCAATCTGCCTGTACCACAATCCGGGCGATTTCTGCGAGGTTCCGTTTCTGATCAAAGAGATGGTACCGGAATACAGATTCTACATCAGACACCACACGCGCAACCGCAATGAGACAGTCCTGTACGCGGTTGCGGAGTAGGTTATATTTTGAAGAACAGAGAGGTACAATACCATTTCCAATATGAAAGATACCGTCCTCAAATACGCCAAAAGCCTGCGTGCGCGCATTTTTGTGATCGTGCTGCTGGTAGGCCTGGTTCCGATCTTTCTGATGAAGCACCTGATCCTGGAGAACTATGAGGAGCTGGCCGCCCAGCAGAAGAGCACGCTGATCCAGAACCAGTGCCAGCAGATCGTCGATCAGGTCGGCAGCTCCGGCTACATCCGCAATGTGGGGAACCGGCAGGTGGACAGACAGCTCACCCAGCTCGCGAACATCTACAACGGGCGCGTGATCATTGTCAACACCAATTTCCGCATTGTTCGGGACACGTATGAGATAGACGAGGACAAAGTCATTATATCAGAAGAAGTGCTGCAGTGTTTTCTTGGCACAGATTCCACCAACTATAATCCGGACGATGAGTTTCTTGAGCTCACTCTCCCGGTGAACGACCCGGGGACGGGGCAGATCGAGGGGATCATGATCGTCAGCGTGACGACGCAGGACGTCAAGGATGGAAAAGATGCTCTGGGCAATACCGTTTTGATCCTCCAGATCGTGCTTACCCTCCTGATTTTTGTCGCCGCTTATTACGTGGCGCGCGTGCTGACCAAGCCCTTCGGCAAGATCACGCAGTCTCTGGCGGGTATGCGGGGGAATGTTTCGGAACAGGAGATCGCTATCCCGGATTACACTGAGACGAAGCTGCTGGCCGACGCGTACAATCAGATGCTGCACCGCCTGAAGGTGCAGGAGGATTCGCGCCAGGAGTTTGTATCAAACGTATCGCATGAGCTGAAGACGCCGATCACTTCGATGAAGGTGCTCGCGGATTCCCTGCTTGCGCAGGACGAGGTGCCGAACGAGCTGTATAAGGAGTTCATGGCGGATATCGCGGAGGAGATCGACCGCGAGAACAAGATCATTTCGGACTTGCTCTCTCTTGTCAAGATGGACAGGCGTTCTTCTGATGTCAACATTCAGGAGACAAATATCAACGATCTGATCGAACTGCTCCTGAAGCGGCTGCGTCCGATCGCGGCTACGAAGGACGTGGATCTTGTCTTTGACGACTTCAAGCCGGTCGTGGCGGAGGTGGACGAGACGAAGCTGGCGCTCGCCCTGTCCAACCTGGTCGAGAACGGTATCAAATACAATCAGGACAACGGCTGGGTTCACATTTCACTCAACGTGGACAACAAATATTTCTATGTCAAGGTGGAGGATTCCGGAATCGGGATTCCGCCTGAGGATCAGGAAAACATTTTCGAACGATTTTATCGGGTGGACAAATCACACTCACGCGAGATCGGCGGCACAGGGCTTGGGCTTGCCATCACGCGCAGTGCGGTGCTGATGCACCACGGGGCGATCGACGTTTCCAGCACAGAGGGAGAGGGCACGACGTTCACGGTGCGCATCCCACTGAAGTTTACACCGTGACAGGAGGAAGCTTGTGAACAGAAAGAGAACGCTATGCTGGCTTTTGCTGGCGCTGGCTGTCCTGCTTGGCGGATGCGGCGGGAAAAAGGGAGAAGACAACAGTTATACCGTATATTACGTTAATTCGACCGGAACGAGACTTTTGGAGCGCAGTTACAGCCCGAAAGCGCAGACGTTTGAGGAGATGATGGATGAGCTGTGGGAGCAGCTTTTGTCGCCTCCGGTCGGATATCTGAGCGTGATCCCTTCGGAGGTGGGCTTCAACGGGTATGAGAGGGGCATCGATGCGCTGCGCATTGACTTTTCGAAGGAATATTATGACCTGAGCAACACGCAGGAGGTGCTCTTGCGGGCGGCCGTCGTCAAGACGTTTTCACAGGTGCCGGGCGTCGTGAAGGTGATGATCACGGTCGAGAAAGAGCAGCTTTTGGATCTCGAAGGTCAGCCTGTCCCCGCGATGGACGCGAATTCGTTCATCGACACGAAGGAGGGCGGTATCAATTCCTATCAGTACGCCACGCTGGAGCTCTACTTCTCCGATGCGGATGGAAGCAGGCTTGTGAAAGAAATGCGAAACCTGCACTATTCCAGCAACATGGTGCTCGAGCGCGTTGTGGTAGAGCAGCTGATCAATGGGCCGGAGGAGAAGGGCGCCAATCCGATCTTTTCCGGGGACGTCCGAATTCAGAGCCTGTATATCCAAAATGGGGTCTGCACGATCAACTTCAATGCGACCGTGAACCAGCAGCCGACGGAGAACCCGCCGGATCCGGAGACGGCGCTTTACGCGATCGTGGACTCGATCTGCGCGACTTGCGATGACATCACCGGGGTACGCTTTGAGATCGAGGGGGCATCCGACCAGAAATTCCGGGAGGAAGTGGATCTCGGACAGGTCTTTGTGATGGATTGGGATTATATAGAGACCAGAGAAATGCAGGGCGAAGAGGACTCTGTGGAGGAATAAAAGAGGAGGAGCGTTGAAAAGACCGTTTGCAGTGTTGTGCATTTTGCTCGCTGCGCTTTCGGTTGCAGGATATGTGACGGGCGGGTCTGAAAGAGACCGCCCGCTGAGGGAAACCGCTGAACTGCTCCAGAGGGAGGCAGGAAGCGGAGGCGAGGTCACGCTCGCCGGGACTGTGAAAAAGTGCAGCGCGGCATCTTCAGGCGTACGCCTGTCAGTCGATCATCTTACCATTCAGAGAAAAGACAATTCGGAACAAGCTTTGTTTCCCAGATTGAACGTAATGATTACAACTGAACACACAGAGCTCCTCCCGGGCGACGCGATCACGGTTTCCGGTGAGCTCTCTTTTCCGGATCCGGATTCGAATCCGGGGCAGTTTGACGCGCAGTCGTATTATCACGCCCAAAATACGCTGTGCTTCCTTTCCCGCGCGGAGATACATGTGCTGAGACAGGGCGGGATGAGCCTTGCACGAGCGCTTTGTCTTGTGCGGCGGCGGCTCGGGACCGTCTATGATGCGATTTTCGGGGAACATCAGGCGGAGGTTATGGGGGCGATCTGTCTCGGTGAGCGCGCTCTGCTTGAACAGAAGTGGAAACAGCTCTATCAGGAGGGCGGGATCTCGCACATTCTGGCAATCTCGGGGCTGCATATCACGTTGGTCGGGATGTGCCTGTACCGACTGCTGCGAAAACTGAAGGCGCCCTTTGGAGTGAGTTGCGCAGTTTCCGGAGGAATCGTCATACTCTATGTATGGATGGTGGGTGCGACGGTTTCCGCTGTGCGCGCGCTGATCATGTTCGGATTCTGGCTCGGCGCGCAGCTCTGTGGCAGAAAGTACGATATGCGGACGGCGATCGCAGCCGCAGCGATGCTGCTGCTCTCTGCGGATGCGCGGTATCTGACGCAGTCTTCGTTTCTGCTCTCGTTCGGCGCGGTGTTGTCGATCGCTCTGTTGCTGCCTTGCCTTCGCAGGATAACGGATGCAATGGATCAGGGCAGGGGAAAAATTTCCATGCGCAGGGGCAGGACAGCAAGAATGCGTGCGGCCGGCTTCGGCGCCATGCGAAATTTTGGCAAGGCACTTCTCCAGGGATTTGGGATCTGGCTGGGAATGCTCCCGCTCACGCTGTACTTTTTCTATCAGGCGGTGACGTGGAGCGTATTGATCAACCTGGCGGTGGTCCCGCTGATGTCGCTGCTTATGCTCTATGGACTTCTTGCCGGTGTGGTCGGGCTGCTTTCGATTCCGTTTGGCTGCTTTTTTGCCGCGCCCGCATACTATCTTCTGGATCTGTTTGAATTTCTCTGTCGCCTCAAGGAGGGACTTCCGTTGCCGCTTTGGGTCGCGGGAAGACCTGCGCTGTGGAGGATCGCGCTGTACTATGGGATCCTGCTGGCGGTGGGGTTCGTGTCGTGCCAATTGCCGAAGAGAGAAAAGAGCTTTGCGAGAGGGAAGCGGAAAACGGATCCTGTACCGGGGCTGTGCCTGCTATGGGTCATGTGCAGTGCGCTTTGTATCGGCCTGATGTGCCAGCGCCCGCAGAAAACTCTGGAAGTTACCTGCCTGGATGTGGGGCAGGGCGATGCGGCGCTTTTACGGCTGCCGGACGGCGTTTCCTGTCTGGTGGACGGAGGCAGCAGTTCCGAGTCGAAGCTTTGGCAGTACCGGATCGGGCAGGCGGTGAAATATTACGGGGTGTCTGCACTGGATTATATTTTTCTGTCGCACGCGGATGGGGATCACATCAGTGGGATCAAAGAATATCTGGAGGAATATGATCCGGGTTTTGCCGGGGAGAACGTGCACGGCGTTACGCTGAGAAATCTGGTACTCCCGCCGACCGCGGATCCGGAGGACTTCGCAAAGCTGCGTGAGCTGGCGCAGGAGAAAGGAATCCGGGTGCTGCGCATGGAGGCGGGCGCGGCGATCGGAACTGCTCAGAAGCTGAACGACGCTGATACACAGTCGATTTTGGGGAACACAGACGTGGTACAGGCGGACGCAGGGCAAAAAGCGGGGTGGAGCATCCGCTGCCTGGCGCCGGACGAGGAGAGCCTGACCGGGGACAGCAATGAGGATTCAATGGTTCTGATGCTGCAGTACGGAGAATTCCGCATGCTGTTCACCGGAGATCTGGAGGGGACGGCGGAGCAGAGCCTGGCGGCGTCCGGCGCGAATCTGTCGGCGGATGTGCTGAAGGTCGGACACCACGGTTCCAAAAACGCGTCTTCGGAAGCATTTCTGGAGCAGGTCTCCCCGCAGGTCGCCGTGATCTCCTGCGGAGCGAACAATTCCTATGGGCATCCGGCGCAGGAGACGATGGAGCGCCTGCGGGACGCCGGATGCCGGATCCTGCAGACGCCGCAGAGCGGAGCGGTGACGATCGAGTCGGACGGTGAGACCTACACGGTAGAGCCTTATCGGACGGCGGAATAGCCGTCATTTGATGCGGACCGGATAAGAACGGACGGTATGCGCCTGTTTTTTGAGTGCGGATGCGGTAAAACGGTGCGGATTTTAGGATGATTTCATAAAAATATGCTAAAATCAAAAAAAATATGAAAAAATATGGAAAAATACAGCTGACATGGAATATAATAAAAAAGGAGGGAGTCGGGACAGGCTGTGCCCGGCGAGGGGGGATATGACGATTCGCGAACAGACGGAGGAGCAGGAATTTAAAATATTCAGCCCGTACGCCGCGTTCAGCAGGAACACGAGGGGACGGGACAGGGCGGAGGAGCCGTGCGATATCCGGACGGAGTATCAGCGTGACCGCGACCGCATCCTGCACAGCAAATCGTTCCGGCGGCTGAAGCAGAAGACGCAGGTGTTCCTGATCCCGGAAGGTGATCACTACCGAACCAGGCTGACGCACACGCTGGAGGTGTCCCAACTCTCACGGACGATCGCGAAGGCGCTGCGGCTGAACGAGGATCTGGCGGACGCGATCGCCCTGGGACATGATCTGGGACACACGCCGTTTGGACATGCCGGGGAGCGCGCGCTTGACGCGGTCTGCCCGTTTGGCTTCGCGCACTATGAGCAGAGCGTTCGCGTCGTGGAGCTGCTGGAGAAGAAGGGCGAGGGCCTGAATCTGACCTGGGAAGTGCGCGACGGGATCCGCAATCACCGCACGGCCGGGACTCCGGCGACGCTGGAGGGACAGATCGTGCGCTACTGCGACAAGATCGCCTATATCAATCACGACATCGACGACGCGGAGCGCGCCGGGATCTTAAGCGAGTCCGACATCCCGGAGGAGAGCCGCAGGATCATGGGCGATACGACGAGGAAACGGCTGAACACGCTGATCCACGACGTCGTGCGCAACAGCGAGGGGCAGAGCCGGATCGTCATGTCGGAGCGGATGGAGAGCGCGATGAAGTACCTGCGGGCGTTCATGTTCCAGCATGTGTACCGGAACAGTCGGGCTAAGGGCGAGGAGACGAAAGCGGTCCGCATGCTTCAGGAGCTGTACCATTTTTACGTGGAAAACCCGGACAGGCTTCCGGAGGAGTACCGGTATCTGATGAGAGAAAAGGGCGAGGCGAAGGAGCGCGTGGTGTGCGATTACATCGCGGGCATGACGGATTCGTACTCCATTCATGTCTATAAAGAACTTTTTGTGCCGAAGGCGTGGGGATTTTCGGCGACCGAGACGGTTCCGGACGAACAGCATCCGGTATGAACTGTGACGGATCTGTAAAAGCGGCGCACAGCGAATGCCCGTATGGGGACAAGCTTTGTATGAGACAAAAGGGCGCTGCGACAGAGGTGGCTTATGTATTATTCAGATGATGTGATCGAAGAGGTGCGGTCGAGAAATGACATTGTGGATGTGATCTCCGGCTACGTGAAACTGCAGAGGAAGGGGAGTTCGTATTTCGGGCTCTGCCCGTTCCACAGCGAGAAGTCGCCCTCATTTTCCGTGAGCCGGGACAAGCAGATGTATTACTGCTTCGGCTGCGGCGCGGGCGGAAACGTGCTGAGCTTCATCATGGAATATGAAAACTTTAGCTTTCCGGAAGCGCTGAAGATGCTTGCGGACCGGGCTGGGATGGCTTTGCCCGAGCCGGAATATTCCGCGGAGGCGAGGCGTCAGAGAGATCTGAAGGAGAGCGTGCGCGAGATCAACAAGATGGCGGCAAATTATTTTTACTATATGCTGCGCTCTCCGCAAGGGGAGCGTGCGCTGCAGTACCTGATGAACCGGGGGTTGACCGAAGGGACGATCAAGCGCTTCGGGCTTGGGTACGCCGGCCAGTACAGCGACGCGCTGTACAAATATCTGAAGGGGAAAGGCATTTCGGATCAGCTTCTCAGGGAGTCCGGGCTGATGCAGGTCAACGAGAAGCACGGGATGTACGACAAATTCTGGAATCGCGTGATGTTCCCGATCCTGGATGTCAACAACAAGGTGATCGGCTTCGGTGGGCGCGTGATGGGAGACGGCAAGCCGAAGTATCTGAATTCACCGGAGACTGTGATCTTTGACAAGAGCCGGAATCTCTACGGGCTGAATTACGCGCGGACCGCGAAGAAGCGCTATATGCTTGTCTGCGAGGGCTATATGGACGTGATCTCCATGCACCAGGCCGGGTTTACGAACGCCGTGGCTTCGCTGGGCACGGCGCTCACGAGTCAGCACGCGACGCTTCTGAAGCGATATACGGATGAAGTCATCCTGACTTATGACAGCGACGAGGCGGGTGTCCGGGCGGCGCTGCGCGCCATTCCGCTTTTGAAGGAGGCGGGGATCTCCACAAAGGTGCTGCACATGGAGCCGTACAAGGATCCGGATGAGTTCATCAAAGCGCTCGGCACGGAGGCGTTCCAGGAGCGGATCGACCGTGCGGAGAACAGCTTCCTGTTCGAGGTGTCGGTGCTGCAGAAGTCCTATGACATGAAGGACCCGGACAGCAAGACGCGTTTTTTCCAGGAGGTCGCGGCAAAGATCGCGGGGCTTGAATTGGAGATCGAGCGGGAGAATTACATCGAGGCGATCACCGGGAGATACCAGATCTCATTCGAGGGACTGCGCAGGATGGTGATGAACGTGCTGATGCAGGGCGTTCCGGCGCGAAAGGCTCCGGTGGCGCGGCAGCAGGCGCGCCCGGAAAAGGACGACGGGATACGCAGGTCGCAGCGGCTGATTCTGACCTGGATCACAGAGTATCCGCAGCTGTTTGACACGATATCGCGCTACATCCATCCGCAGGATTTTTCGGATGAGCTCTACCGCGAGGTGGCCGCGATGCTTTACGCCCAGAAGGAAAAGGGTGCGGTCAATCCGGCGCAGATCATCAGCCATTTCGCCGATTCGGAGCAGCAGCGCACGGTGGCGCAGCTGTTTAACACGGAAGTGAAACTGGAGAGCCCGAAGGAGATGGAGAAGGCAGTGCAGGAGACGATCTACAAAGTGGCGGAGCAGGTGATCGCGCAGAAGAGCCGCGAGTTGGATCCGACGGACATGAAAGGCCTGCAGGAACTGGTTGACGCGAAGAAACGGCTGCCGGAAATCCGCAGACTGCATATTTCTCTGTAACAAGGACAGAATAAAAGAGAATATATTTTCCCCGAAGGAGGAGCGGGACGCATGAATGCGCCGACAACAGACTTTCAAATGCGACTGGAGGAGCTGCTGAAGCTGGCAGAAAAGAAGAAAAATATGCTGGAATACAGAGAGATCCAAGAGTTCTTCGACGGGCAGCCGATCAGCGCCGAAGAATATGAGCGGGCATTGGATTATCTGGAGTCGAGAGGCGTGGATATGCTGCAGATCTCCGGCGAGCCGGAGATGCTTCTGCTGCCGGAGGAAGAGCTGCCGGAAGAGGAGGTACGGCCGGAAGCGGATCTTACGGAAGGAATCGGCACAGATGATCCGGTGCGCATGTATCTGAAAGAGATCGGCAAGATCCCGCTGCTCTCTCCGGGCGAAGAGCTCTGTCTGGCAGAGCGCATGAACAACGGCGACGAGGCGGCCAGGGAGAAGCTGGCGGAAGCCAATCTGAGGCTTGTGGTCAGTATCGCCAAGCGCTATGTCGGGCGGGGCATGCAGCTGCTGGACCTGATCCAGGAGGGAAATCTGGGATTGATCAAGGCGGTCGAGAAATTCGATTACCGCAAGGGATACAAGTTCAGCACCTACGCGACCTGGTGGATCCGGCAGGCGATCACGCGGGCGATCGCGGACCAGGCGCGGACGATCCGCATACCGGTGCACATGGTCGAGACGATGAACCGGGTGATCCGAACGTCGCGGACACTGCTTCAGGAGCTGGGGCACGAGCCGGGAGCCGAGGAGATCGCAGCCAGGCTGGATATGCCCGCCCAGAAGGTACAGGAGATTCTCAAGATCTCGCAGGAACCGGTGTCTCTGGAGACACCGGTCGGCGAGGAGGACGACAGCCACTTGAGCGATTTTATCCGCGATGAGCATGTACCGGTGCCTGCGGAGGCAGCTACCTACGCGATCCTGAGGGAACAGCTCGTAGAGGTGCTCTCCACGCTGACGGAGCGGGAACAGAGAGTGCTCTGCCTGCGCTTCGGACTGAACGACGGACGAGCCCGTACACTTGAGGAGGTCGGTCGGGAGTTCAACGTGACGCGGGAGCGCATCCGCCAGATCGAGGCGAAGGCGCTGCGAAAATTGCGGCATCCCAGCAGGAGCCGCAAGCTGAGAGATTATCTGGATTAGGATCTTGTCCGGGCCGCGCGCGGCATGGCGGCCGGGACAGATGCCTGGAGGAGCCTACATATGCAGCTTTCAAAACGTCTTTTGGCGGTAGCGGCGCTGGTGACATCTGCGGGCACGGTTGCCGATATAGGGACGGATCATGCGTATCTGCCGATTTATCTCACGGAAGAAAAACGGATCGCTCACGCGATCGCGATGGATGTGAATCCCGGGCCCCTGGAGCGGGCGCGCGGGCACATCGCGCAGTATGGTCTGGGGACATCGATCGAGACGCGGCAGTCGGACGGTTTGGCGGCGCTGCAGCCGGGAGAGGCGGATGGCATCGTGATCGCCGGCATGGGCGGAGCGCTTACGGTCCGGATTCTGGAAGAAGGAAAGGCAAAGCTGGAAGGCTGCCGGGAGCTGATCCTGCAGCCGCAGTCGGAGATCTGGCTGGTGCGTGCATGGCTGGTGAAAAATGGCTGGCGGATCGTCCACGAGGATATGGTCTGCGAGGACGGAAAATTTTATCCGATGATGCGCGCAGAACGCTCAGATACGGATATGCCCGGTTTCGAACTGAATGAAATGGAGCTGCGCTTCGGCCCCGTACTTCTGCGGGAGGGCCATCCGGTGCTGCGGGAATTCCTGTTGCACGAGAAAGAGCTGGACTGCCGCATACTTGCGTCGCTGGAAGGACAGACCGGCGCGGCGGCTGTCGCGCGCGCGCAGGAGATCCGCCGGGAGCTGCAGCTGGTAGAGGTAGCACTTAAGCAGATTCGTGTTTAGGTAAACAGGAACCGCAGGGATTTCCGGGGCTTTTCCGGCACAAACTGAAAAAAGAAAAGCTTCCGTTTCCCAGCATGTATCTACAGTTTTGCCGGGAAAGTTCCCAGGAAGGGTACCGTGCGGTTCCGTCCGGAATGAATTAAACACGAAGACTAGGAGAATGCAGGAGGACAACATGACAGTAAGAGAGATCGTACATAAGCTTGCGGCAAAGTACCCGCCGCAGCTGGCGCTTGACTGGGACAACCCTGGGCTGCAGGTCGGCGACATGGAGCGGCCGGTGCAGAAGGTCTACGTGGCGCTGGAGGCGACGGAGGTGGTGATTCAGGAGTGCATCACGTGGGGCGCGGATCTTCTGGTGACCCATCACCCGCTTCTGATGGCCGGGATCAAAAAAGTGAACAGCGAGGAGTTCCACGGGCGCAAGGTGCTTCTGCTGGCGGAGAACAAGATCGCGCATTACGCGATGCACACGAACTACGATGTGACGGAGATGAGCGCGCTTGCCCAAAAGGCGCTGGATCTGAAAGAGACGCAGGTGCTGGAGCCGACGGGCACATTCGAGGACGGCGCGACGTACGGCATAGGCTTTGTGGGGCTGCTGCCGGAGGCGATGATGGCGGAAGCCTGCTGCGAATATGTGAAGCGGGCGTTTGCGCTCCCTGCCGTGCGGCTGTTCGGGGATCCGAAAAAGAGCGTGCGAAAGATCGCGGTCTGCCCCGGTTCCGGGAAAGGCATGGCGGCTCCGGCGCTTGCGTCCGGCGCAGATATGCTTGTGACCGGCGATATCGGACACCACGACGGACTGGATGCGGTCGACCAGGGACTGTTGATGATGGACGCCGGACATTACGGGATCGAGCACATTTTTATTGAGCAGATGGGAAACTATCTGCAGGCGGAATTCCCGGAGCTTAGCGTGCGAAAAGCGGAGATACTGCATCCGTTTGCGGTGCTTTGAAAAATTACTATACAGCAAAGGTGGAGAAAAGTTATGAAAAAAATTCTGGATCTGATCAGCGCGGAGGTGATGGCGGCGTTCGCGTCCTGCGGGTACGATGCGTCTTACGGGAAGACGGGGATCTCCAATCGCCCCGATCTGTGCGAGTATCAGTGCAACGGTGCGATGGCGGCGAAGAAGGCCTACCAGAAAGCGCCGATCGTGATCGCGCAGGAGGTGGCGGAAAAGCTGCAGGACAATGAGGTCTTCGCGGAGGTGAACGCCGTCAACCCCGGCTTTATCAATATCAAAGTGTCCGGCGATTTTCTGACGGATTATCTGCGGAGGATGCAGTCGGATGAGAATCTGTCGGTCGAGAAGGCGCAGCAGCCGAAGACGATCGTGATCGACTACGGCGGGCCGAACGTGGCGAAGCCGCTTCATGTCGGGCATTTGCGCTCCGCGATCATCGGCGAGAGCGTGAAACGCATCGCGCGTTTCGCGGGACATCGGGTAATCGGCGACGTGCATCTGGGTGACTGGGGGCTGCAGATGGGGCTTATCATCACGGAAGTGAGGCACCGTCAGCCGGAGCTCCCTTACTTTGACGAGAATTTCACGGGCGAGTACCCGAAAGAGGCGCCGTTTACGATCTCAGAACTGGAAGAGATCTATCCGACCGCGAGCGCGAAGTCGAAGGAGGACGAGACTTACCGCGCGGAGGCGCTGGAAGCCACCGCGAAGCTGCAGGACGGCGTGCGCGGCTACCGCGCGCTGTGGCAGCACATTCTGGACGTGTCGGTGACGGATCTGAAAAAGAATTACCGGAACCTGAACGTGGAGTTTGACCTGTGGAAGGGCGAGTCGGACGCGAGAACTTACATACCGGACATGGTAGAGCGTATGAAACAGGGAGGCTACGCCTACGAGGATCAGGGCGCGCTGATCGTGGATGTGAAGGAGGAGTCCGACACGAAGGAGGTGCCGCCGTGCATTATTCTGAAGTCGGACGGCGCGGCGCTCTACACGACGACGGACCTTGCGACGATCGTCGACCGGATGCGGGCGTACGATCCGGACCAGATCATCTACATCGTGGACAAGAGGCAGGAGATGCACTTCACGCAGGTGTTCCGCTGCGCGCGCAGGACCGGACTTGTGAAGGAAGACACGCAGCTTACGTTCCTTGGCTTCGGCACGATGAACGGCAGGGACGGCAAGCCGTTCAAGACGCGCGAGGGCGGAGTGATGCGGCTGGAGACGCTGATCGCGGACATCAACGCGGAGATGTACAAGAAGATCGTCGAGAACCATGAGGTGGACCCGCAGGAGGCGCAGGAGACGGCAAAGCTTGTCGGGCTTTCCGCGATCAAGTACGGTGATCTCTCAAACCAGGCGTCCAAGGACTATATCTTTGACACGGACAAATTTACGTCCTTTGAGGGAAATACAGGCCCGTACATTCTCTACACGATCGTCCGGATCAAGTCAATTTTGAATAAGTATCGTGAGAATGGGGGAAGCGTGCAGAAAGGACATATCCTTGCGCCCGCGAATGAGAGCGAGAAGGGCTTGATGATGGAACTTGTAAAGTTCAACAGCATGATCGAGCAGGCGTTAGCGGAGACTGCGCCGCACAGAGTCTGCGCGTTCATCTACGACCTTGCGAACGAGTTCAACCGCTTCTATCACGAGACGCGGATTCTGGGCGAGGAAAACGCCGCGCAGCAGATGAGCTGGATCGAGCTGCTGGATCTGACGCGCGAGGTGCTTGAGACGAGCATCGACCTGTTGGGCTTCTCAGCCCCCGAGAGGATGTGAATTAACAGTTTTGCCATGCATGGAAAAGGACGGGAAGGCCGGTCAGATTTATCTGAGCCGGACGGACCGGCCTTTTTTGTGTGATGGGCGGAACGCCCATCAGCCGCAGACAGGAGCTGCGACAGCAGCGGATAGCCTTGAGCGAAGCGAAAGGCGGTCTGTGGCATGCATGGAAAAACTGAAAGATATATAAATCCCGAGCAGAGAAAATCATGAAATATTCCCTTGACATACTATGCAATGAATAGTATATTAAACATAATATACAATGCATAGTATATATTATCACAAACAGAAACTACCATCACAGAGCAGGAGGGATTTGCATGGATGTTCAGAGAAAAAAGGGAATTCTTGAAGTCTGCGTCCTTGCGGTACTGAAGAAAGGCCCGTCCTATGGCTACCTGATCATTCGGGAACTGGAGCGTTGCGTGGACATTTCGGAGTCAACGTTGTATCCGATCCTGAAGCGTCTGGAGCAGGGAGGAAGCCTTGAGACTTACCGCATGGAGTACAACGGGCGGATGCGGAAATATTACCGGCTGACGCAGGGCGGTCAGCGCAAGATCGACGCGTTTCTGGGCGAGTGGGACGAGCTTCGTACAATGTATCAGTTCGTCGCGGAGCAAAATGCGAAAGAGCCGGAGGTTGAAATCGCAGAACAGAAACCGGCAGACGCGGAATCGAAGACGATTGAAACTGGCACGCAAGAGTACGCGCGGGAAGCAGACGCGACAGAGTCGGATGAATCGTCCGCAGGAGAAGACCGGGAAAAGGGTGAGGAGGAATAGGGCCATGAAAAAAGAAGAATACCTGAGAAAACTGAAATATGAGCTGATCGATTTGCCGGCCGGGGATCTGGAGCAGATCGAGGATTTCTATGAGGAGCTGATCTACGACGGGATGGATCAGGGCTGTTCGGAGGAGGAGATCCTTGCCCGTATGGAAGCGCCGGAGGAGGTCGCGAAGAAGATCCGCGCGGAGTACGGCGGCCTGGTGGTCTATACCGCGAAGTCCGCGAGCCGGGAGAGCGCGCAGGAGTATGAGTCGTCCACGCTGATCCACACGGTGAAGGTGGAGACGGAGAATCTGCGCATCCGCGTCCGCACGGTGGAAGAGGGACCCGTGCGCGTTTTCTTCAAGCCGAGGGAGGGGAAAGATGTCATTACTTTTGAGGAGAAAGACGGGGTATTTTCGTTTCTCCATAAGATGAAGGGCCCCGTTCACCTGAACTGGCTCAATTTCCTCTGGGACGACAATGTCCTTGTGCTGGAGCTTCCGATGAATTACGCGGGAACACTCAGCCTGCGGACGACGAACGGTACGATCAAGGCTGCCGGTCTGGCGAACCTTGTGGCGGGAGAGATCCGTAGCAACAACGGGACGATCCGCGTGGAGAACTGCCAGGCCGGACGGCTGCACATTACGTCTAACAACGCCCGCATCGAGCTCTCCAATGCGCGCGGCGAGGAACTGGAGGCATCCGCTGGAAACGGCCTGATCACGGCGAAGGAGTGCAGTTTTCCGAAGAAGCTGTCGCTGCAGACACAGAACGGCGCGGTGTCCGGCCGCCACCTGATCAGCGACCATGTCTCCATGCAGACGTGCAACGGCGTCGTCTCCGGCACGATTATCGGAAACCCGGCCGACTACAACATCAACAGCACGACGCGCAACGGCATGAACAACCTGGAGAGCGTAAACGAGCCGGGGCGGACGAAGACGCTTCTGGCGAAGACGCACAACGGACGCATTCAGATCGACTTTACGATGTAAAAAAAGAATTGTATTCTTCGCGATTCTATGTTATATTTAGGAGCGCAAGGGACAAAGAAGCCCCGATCCCATGGGGTGCTTTGTCCCTTTTTGTAGAATCATTAAGAAAATGGAGGAGAAGATTATGAAGAGAAACGGTAAGATGACAGTTGGGCTGCTGTGCGCGGCGGCGATGGCGGCTCTGATGAGCATGACGGCATTTGCGGACGAGGAGACGAAGACACTCCGCGTCGCGATGGAGTGCGGCTACGCTCCGTATAACTGGACGCAGGCGGACGATTCCAACGGCGCGGTGCCGATCGCGGACAGCAAGGAGTTTGCGTACGGCTACGACGTCATGATGGCGAAGCACATCTGCGAGGAGCTTGGCTGGGATCTGGAGATTGTGAAGCTTGACTGGGATTCCCTTGTACCGGCGGTACAGTCCGGCACGGTGGACTGCGTGATCGCGGGCCAGTCGATCACGTCCGAGCGCCTTGAGATGGTGGATTTCACGGAGCCGTATTACTATGCGTCGATCATCACGCTGACGAAGTCGGACAGCGATTACGCGGACGCGGCGGGCGTCGCGGATCTTGCGGGCGCGACGGCTACTTCCCAGCTGAACACGGTATGGTACGATGTGTGCCTGCCGCAGATTCCGGACGCGAATATTCTTCCGGCACAGGAGTCCGCGCCGGCGATGCTGGTAGCCCTTGACGCGGACAAGTGCGACATCGTTGTGACGGATATGCCGACCGGCATGGCCGCCTGCGTGGCTTACCCGGATTTCAAGCTGCTTGACTTCACGGAATCGGACGACGACTTTGAGGTGTCCGAGGAGGAGATCAACATCGGTATCTCTGTCCAGAAGGGCAACACGGAGCTGCTTGATGCGATCAACGGCGTGCTTGCCGATATGACCGTAGAGGATTACGAGGAAATGATGAACGAAGCAATCTCCGTACAGCCGCTTTCGGACGCGGAGGAGTAAATTCGGATTATTCATAAGAGCATACAAAGCAGTATGCAGAGCGTCCCATGGATGGCGTGCAGAGAAGCAGCTGTCTATGGGATGCCCGTGTGAATTCCAATAGAAAGGGAGAAAGGTATGCCACAGGATTTTTTTGGCAGAATTGTGTACATCCTGCAGACACGCGGGCTGTCTTATCTGGACGGCGCTAAGAACACGATGATCATCGCCCTGGTCAGTACCCTGATCGGCTGCATCATTGGTTTCGCGGTCGGTATCGTGCAGACGATCCCGGTCAGCAAAAATGACAATATCATCAAGCGCGGACTGCTCTGGGTGGTCCGCCTGGTGCTGAACGCCTACGTCGAGGTGTTCCGCGGCACGCCGATGATGGCGCAGGCCATGTTCATTTATTTCGGTTCGTCGGTGCTGTTTAACATCAACATGTCGATGTGGTTCGCGGCGTTTTTCATCGTGTCGATCAACACCGGCGCGTACATGGCCGAGACGGTCCGCGGCGGCATTCTTTCCATCGATCCGGGGCAGACGGAGGGCGCGAAAGCGATCGGCATGACGCATGTGCAGACGATGCTCTATGTCATTCTGCCGCAGGCGCTGCGCAACATCATGCCCCAGATCGGCAACAACCTGATCATCAACATCAAGGATACCTGCGTGCTCTCCGTTATCGGCATCGTGGAGCTGTTCTACGCGGCCAAGAGCGTGGCGGGCGCATACTACACCTATTTTGAATCGTTCACGGTGGCGATGGTCGTCTACTTCGTGCTGACGTTCGCGTGCTCACGAATCCTTCGTTTCTGGGAGGACAAGATGGACGGATCGGACAGCTACGATCTGGCGACGACAGACACGCTTGCGCACACGAGCGGGCTGTATAACTATCCGGGGAAGGAGGAGGACGAATGGACAGAGAACAAGTGATCGCGATCAACCACTTGAGCAAGAGCTTCGGCAAGAACGTCGTGCTGAGAGACATCGATTTTTCGGTCTCCACCGGCGACGTCACCTGCATCATCGGCGCCTCCGGTTCCGGCAAGTCCACGTTGCTGCGGTGCATCAACCTGCTTGAGACGCCGACGACCGGCGAGATCCTCTTCCACGGACAGAACATTGAGGGACCGCACACGAACGCGGCGTCCTACCGCGCGAAGGTCGGCATGGTGTTCCAGAGCTTCAACCTCTTCAACAACATGACTGTGCTGAAAAACTGTATGGTCGGGCAGATCAAGGTGCTGAAAAAGAGCAAGGAAGAGGCAAAGCAGAACGCCCTGCGCTTCCTTGAGAAGGTTGGCATGGCTCCATATATCAATGCGAAACCGCGCCAGCTCTCCGGCGGACAGAAGCAGCGTGTCGCGATTGCGCGCGCTCTGGCGATGGAGCCGGAGCTTCTGCTGTTCGACGAGCCGACGTCCGCGCTGGACCCGCAGATGGTGGGAGAAGTGCTGGACGTCATGAAGCAGCTTGCGCAGGAGGGCATGACGATGATCATCGTGACGCATGAGATGGCGTTCGCGCGCGACGTCTCCAACCACGTCGTCTACATGTCGGACGGCGTCATCGCGGAAGAGGGCGACCCCGCGCAGATCTTCAGCAATCCGCAGAACCCGCGGACGAAGGAATTCCTGAGCCGGTTCATGCGGGGATAGGATTGCTCTGTTCGAAAAATATATTTTGGAGTTTGACAAGATCATATTTGATGCATCTGAAGAATATGAAAAAAATAAAAGGCCGAGGCGATCATTGATATGATCCCTCTAAAGTAGACAATGGAAATATCCAAAATCTACTAGGAGGGATTATTTCATGTCTAAGAGACAG
>CANQRR010000032.1 GCA_947626285.1 uncultured Lachnospiraceae bacterium | reverse complement strand
AAGGGAAAGTATACCGGAAAGAGCAAGATAACATTTAAGATTGAGAAGAAATCGACAGATAAGAAGACGACGACCAGTAAAACAACAGATAAAAAGACAACGACGGACAAGAAAACAAGCAAAAATGATGCGCCCAAGGTAGAAAACAAAGTTCAGAAGATTTCCGTAAAATTTTGCGGCAGGAATGTTAAATTGAAATGGGGTTGGAACCTGTTCAATAAAAATGCTGCAAAATACGACCACGACATTGCTATGGCAGGACTTTACCTGAGTCATGGGGCAGAGTTATCCAAGGAAAAGGCGAAAGAGCGATTAGAAAAGCTTGGCTTTGGTTATATCAAGTCGCAGTGGTACAATGGTGGGATAAGTGAACCTGGCACTACTTTTGCATCGCAGGCAATCAACATGAATGGGAAGAGGATGGTCGTGGTAGCAATTGTGGTTCGAGGCACATCTTCTGCAGTGGATTTTCTCACGGATCTATGGTCCGCAGTAAACGGATTCAGCACAGCAGCGAAAAATGTAAAAAATTCGTTTAAGGATTACTATAAAACTTTGGATAATCACTATGGTTTTCATGTTACCAAGGACAATACCATCCTGTTCATCACAGGACACAGTTATGGAGGGGCAGTCGCAGGGCAGCTTGCGCAGATGTTGGAGGGGAAGTACGGCAGCAAGAAAACGATTTTTGACTACACCTTTGCATCAGCCAGATATGATACGATAGGCAACCGCAGCGCATATAAGAATGTCCATAATATTTTGAATTGGAATGACGAAGTTACGTTCCTCCCGCCAAATAAGGAGCGCTATGGAACCGATTTGTTTTACTTTAAGTCAAAACTGCTCCCCCTCCATGATCACTATGTAAGCACATTTCTGGAATGCATGTTGGAGAAAACACCAGCCAAATTTTCAGAATGAGATGGTCTGCGACTCTCTTGCATCGTCAAAATTAAACGGAATGGAAGTTCTGCGAAATAGAATTATCTGGTTCGAGATGTATGGTGAGAAAAATAACTCATAAAAAATAAAAGAAAAGGAGAGATTTACAATGAAAAACTGGAATAAGATAGCAATGATCGGAAGTATTGCGTGCGCGGTAGCTTTGGCGGGCATGTCGGCGCTGGCAAAAGAGAGCGGGGCCGTCCTGACAGAGGTCGGCTCTGTAGAAGATCCGGACGGCAAGATCAGAACCGGGCATTATGTTCTCTGTGAAGAAAGCGCGGATGAGAAGAAGCTTTATAGTTATGATGGGAAAACGGTTGACGTAGGCGATCAGTGGGAAGATGAAAAACTGACAGACGGTTATTGTATCATTACCGTTCCGGGAACGGAGATTTCTGAGAGCGGTTTGATGAAGGCGGACGGAACAATGCTGATTCCCACCGGTCCCGCGATCATAAAGATGATGGATTATTCAGAACGGTTTGTGAGAGTGATATACGCGGAAGAACAGACAGAAAATGAGGATGAAGCAATGTTTTACACGACATCTGCGATGGTTTCATTTGCTCCGTCGGATCAGGACGTTCTGTACAAGGGATATTGGAAGATATATGACTTGCAGACAGAGCAGTTTGTGGATGCGCTTACGTTTACATCGAACAGTACGGACGTGCAGATCTGCGCTGATGAGACGATTTGGGTCAAAGAGCCGGAAAAGGATGGAGTTCTCTATGACGCGGACGGCACTGTGCTTGCTGACAGTGTTGCGATCAGTCCGTCGGGCGCGTTCTTCCTGAGCAGGCAGAGTGATATGTATATTGCGTATGACAACAGATTTAACCGTTTGTTTGAGTCAAATTATAATCTGATGGGCAGTACAGCTCTTGGAGACTACATCGAATACAATGACGGAAATAACAAATACGGACTTCTGGATGCCGACGGCAATATTGTTTTGGAAGCAGCATACGATGGGATAGACGGAGTGGATTCAGGATTTGTTCAGGTGTGGAATTATGACGAGAACAAAGAACGAAAGAAGGGCGTACTTACCCTGACGGGTGATGAAGTACTGCCCTGTGAATATGATTATATCTATGAGCGCAAGAACGGTTATCTGGAATGTGAGAAAAAGGATGCGGACGGCAATAAGAGAACCACATGTATCGGACCGAACGGTACGATCTGCAGCGATATGAACGCAGAGGGCGGAAATGAGATGGTTTCTAATCTGAGCGTGTGGAAAGAAAGTGGTGCAGGCGTATTGGCGTATGTCATAAACGACGCAGGGTTTACGCTGAAATTGAATACTCCGAGCAGCATACAATCTGGTCTTTTGAAGGATAAGGATCCGGAGACTGGGAAATATGCGCTGTTTGATACAGTGACCGGTGAACAGCTCCTGGATTATGATTACAATGAAATCATGGCTGCATATGATTATATTTATGCTTACAAGGATGGGGCATACACGATCTATAAGGCAGAGAGGGAGGACGCATGAGATTTGGAAACCTGATAAAGGCGGCACGGTGAGGTAGTTCTGTGATGATTGTTACAGATTCGCCAAAACTACACAATATTAAGTCTGAGTAATATTTTGCTCCGGTTATGAAAAAGATATGGTGGAGGACTGTAGTATGAGACAGTTACCGGATAGAATGAAAAGGAATGGAAAGCTTACTTTGAGCCTTTTGCTTGTATGCTTTTGCATTTTGGCTGCCGGGACAGGTGGATTTAAAATTTCTGTAAAAGCTGCCGATAAAGATCTTGGTATCACGGATAGCGGAGCGGAACTCTTTCCTCAATATCAGGATGGGCTGTACGGTTATGTGGATGAGGTGGGAGAATTTGTCATAGGGGCTTATTTTACGGAAGCAGAGTCGTTTGAAAACGGGATCGCCATTGTGAAGACGGATGAGCGTTGGGGCGCGATCGACGAGAGCGGAGGTTATGTCATAAAGCCGATGTACAGGAGTATCAGCAGGTTGGGCGACGCGCTTTTTGCCGTGGAAGACGAGCATTACTGGTTCGGTGCCTGCGACACTGCGGGAAATATTGTGATAGAGCCCGAATTCGAAGACCTGTTTCTGATGGATGGTTACATATTTGCTGATCTGCCTCTCCAAACGGACAATGGCTGGTACACGGTTTTTGATTCACAGGGGAATCCGGTGATAGGAGAAGGGTCCGCTTTGCCAGAGGCGTATGCGGTGGAGCTTCCGGAAGAAACCAAAATCTACAGCACGCATTTTTATGGAGAGCCAAGAGCGAATAAATACGGATATGAGTCCGGAGAATGGTATGGGTATCTGAAAAGCGATTTTACTCCTCTTTCCGACGCATGCTATGAGAAGATAAACTCATTCGGATGCCAGGATTATGCCGTCGCTACGTATCGGCTGAATCCATATAACTATTACGACAGCACGGAGACAGTGGTTGTGAGGGGCGACGGAAGAGAGATCTGCACGCTTCCAGAAAGCTATTACACAGAGTGTAACGGTTACTTTGCGTTCGGCGGCAGTCAGCTGCTTGACCTGGAGACGCTTGAGACGAAAGAATGTGAATTCGCGATATTTGTTCCGATGTCGTCATGCGTGATCGCTGAGGATCCGGACACGGGGCTTTACGGTCTGTATGACGGAACGGAGCTTGTCTATGATTATGTGTACAACGACATCGACTACTATGAGGGAGACAGTGGTTCGACGAATACAGATATCGTCTTGGTACGTGGCAATGAGACGACGGAATATCTAACTCCGCGTATCATGCCGGGAGAAAACACGCCTGCTGTGGAAAGCGAGTCGGAGGTCATCGATGCGGGTCAGAATGTGACAGATGAGGCGGCTGTGAAGCAGGCTGTCGCAGAGCAGATACAGCGAATAAAGGAACAGTATCCTGATCCGGTGGCTGATTACGAAGCGGCGTCTAAGGATTTGCTGGAGCTGTTAGGCCAGTACCGCGATTCACAGGAACTTTCGGATCTGTACGACTGGTACATGGAATATGCGCCGCTTCCTCTTTTTACGATGCAGCCGTATATCTCTTCGACCTGGTATCCGTCTGCGGCGACGAGCGTGACCGATAACCTTGGCAATCAATATGAGAAGGGGATTGTATGCGGGTCTGTGTTCTCCGGAGATGCATATTACAATCTGGATCGCAAATATGATGTCTTGAAGGGGGTAGCTGCCGTTCAACAGGGAGATACAGATGTGTATGGCACAATACAGATTTTCGGGGACGACCGTCTTCTCTGGGAGAATACACAGATGGACGGAAGGACGAGGCCGGAGCAGTTTGAGCTTGACGTGACGGGAATTCAGGATCTGAGAATCTATATGGCAGGCGGGTATTATACATTCAGTAGCGTCAGCGTTATGCTGGCGGATCTGACCCTGCAAAAGACGACATATGAAGGACAGGAGAGTGCGGCAGTCCCGGACGCTTCCGAACAGCCGGAAGGAACGCCTGCGGATCTACCGCAGGAAAGCGGTGCGGAGACAGGAACGGAATATCTTTTGCCAAACAGTGCTTCCGTGTACCTTTCAGAGCAGGAGTTGTCCGGATTTACACAGGAGCAGCTGGAGCTTGCGCGGAATGAGATCTATGCGCGGCATGGCCGCAAATTCACGACAGAGCGGATCAGGGATTATTTTCTCTCAAAATCCTGGTATCAGGAGCTTTATGAACCGGAAGAATTCGACAGCATGACAGATTCCTTTTTTAACGAATTTGAGAAGGCGAATATAGACACGATCTGGAATTACGAAGTGAAGATGGGGTATCAGTGAGACAGAGGAAAACCATGCGTGAGACTTCATTCGAACGCTGTATGGGAGCAGCCGGCCGGGAGGATCATTCCAGCTGTTGGTGGCGACGGTCTGCTTCGCGTTTCAGATCTACTGAGATCTCTGTAGCGGATTTCTGGAGACGCTGGTACATTTCACTCTCTGCCTGGTTCCGCTGGCTCGTTTACTATGCGACGATCTTCGGAGTGCTGTTCTTCGGTGTGTACGGGTCGGGGCACGATGTGAGCGCGCTCATCTATTTTCAATTTTAGAAGAGTGGAACGATGTAAGTTTTTCAAAAAAACTTGACAACAGATAATCATTATCCTATTATTTATTATGTTGGCAGAAATGCCGAGATTTTCAAACAAGGAGGATGATTATTATGAGAAAATTGACAAGAGCGTTTGCTGCACTTGCGATCGCAGGCACACTTGCGGTGTCCACCGTTGCTCCGGCTATGGCGGAGGAGAAGACGTGGATCATCGCTACGGACACGGTGTTCCGCCCGTTTGAGTTCACGGATGAGAACGGCGATTTCGTGGGTATCGATGTTGACATCGTGGCAGCGATCGCAGAGGATCAGGGCTTCAAGTATGAGATGCAGAGCCTTGGATGGGATTCCGCTATCGCGGCCTGCCAGTCCGGTCAGGCAAACGGCATGATCGCAGGCGCTTCCATCACCGACGAGAGAAAAGAGAGCGGCTGGATGTTCTCTGACGGCTACTACAATGCGACGCAGTCCATGACGGTTCAGGAAGGTTCCGACATCACGAGTTTTGCAGATCTGGAAGGCAAGACCGTCGGCGTCAAGACCGGTACCCAGGGCGCTGCTTATGCGGAGAGCCTGAAGGAGGAGAACGGCTTCGAGATCACCTACTTTGAGGATTCACCGACCATGTACCAGGCAGTGCTTGGCGGACAGGTCGTGGCCTGCTTCGAGGATACGCCGATCATGGCGGACTCCATCAAGAGCGGCAACCTTGCTCTGCAGATCGTAGAAGGCTCCGAGAATGAGGGCGCACCGTACGGTTTCGCAATCTTCAGCGAGGACAACCAGGAGCTGCTTGACATGTTCAACGAAGGTCTGAAGAACATCAAGGAGAACGGTACATACGACGAGATCCTTGCGAAGTATCTTGGCGGCGCTGAGGAAGCTGAGACCGAGGTGGAGACTGATCTCACAGCGGCTGAGCTTGCGGAATAATTTAAGAATTGAACTGATTACAGAGACGTAATCCAAAGGGCACTGAGGTTTTGCTCAGCGCCCTTTTTTGAAAGGAGCTGTCTATGGCTAAAATCATCACAGGCTACGGCCCTCTTCTGCTGCGCGCGATGGGACAGACGCTGCTGCTTGCGCTCTGGGGTTTGTTCTTTGCCTGCATCATCGGCATGTGCTTCGGCCTTCTGGGCGTCGTGAAGAACAGGCTCTGCAACATCATCGAGAGCGTATTCGTGGATGTGATCCGCGGGGTCCCGCTGATCGTTCTCGCCTATTTCATCTATTTCGGCATCCCGTTTGCCGTCAACAATCTTCTGGGCGCGAGCGGGTTCACGCTCACGGCGCTACAGGCCGGTACCGCCTGTCTCGCCCTGAACTGCGGCGCGTACATGGCGGAGATCATCCGCGCCGGCATTCAGTCTGTGGACGCAGGTCAGATGGAGGCGGCGAGAAGTCTCGGGCTTCCCTACTGGCGGGCGATGGTGCGCGTCGTGCTTCCGCAGGCGATCCGCACGATGATCCCCACGATCATCAACCAGTTCATCATTACTCTGAAGGATACTTCGATTCTTTCCGTCATCGGCTTCCCGGAGCTCGTCAACACGGCAAAGAACGTCGTCGCGATCACGTTCATGTCCTTCCAGACCTGGCTGATCGTCGGCGTCATGTATCTGATCGTCATCACGCTTCTGTCCTTTGCGGCAAAGCGTCTGGAGAGGAGGCTGAACCGTGGACGTCAATAAGAACAACGTAAAGATCCATGTATCGCACTTGAAGAAATCGTTCGGCAGTCTGGAGGTCCTCAAGGACATCTCCAACGATTTCTATGAGGGCGAAGTGGTTGTGATCCTGGGGCCATCCGGTTCGGGCAAATCCACGTTCCTGCGCTGCCTCAACCGTCTGGAGGACATCACCGGGGGAGAAGTGGTCGTGGACGGCATTGACATCACATCCAAAAAGACGAACATCAACAAATACCGCGAGAACATCGGCATGGTGTTCCAGCATTTCAACCTCTTCCCGCACATGGACGTGCTGCGCAACATCACGCTCGCGCCGGTGGATCTCAAGAAGATGACGAAGGAAGAGGCGGAAAAGCGCGGCATGGAGCTGCTGAAGAGAGTCGGCCTGGAGGAGAAGGCGAAGGTCTATCCGCCCCAGCTCTCCGGCGGGCAGAAACAGCGTGTGGCGATTGCCCGCGCGCTTGCCATGAATCCGGACATCATGCTCTTTGATGAGCCGACGTCCGCGCTTGACCCGGAGATGGTCGGCGAGGTGCTGCAGGTCATGAAGGAGCTTGCCGCTTCCGGCATGACGATGCTGGTCGTCACGCACGAGATCGGGTTCGCGAGGGAGGTCGCCAGCCGCGTGATCTTCATGGACGGCGGCTACATCGTGGAAGAGGGGACGCCGGACGAAGTGTTCAACCATCCGAAGGAAGCGCGCACGATCGATTTCCTCAACAAGGTGTTATAACAAGCTCAGCCATGCAGGAAACAAAAATCTGATCGTGTATGCTTGCATACATCGAGCAGAATTTCTGTTTCCTGAGATGTGCATGGATGAGCAAAAAGTGGAAAGGAGACTTCCATGAAAAAGATAGTTACGATCAGCCGTGAATTCGGCGCGGGCGGCGGCACGATCGGCTACCGCCTCGCGGAGGAGACCGGGCTTGAATATTACGACAAGGAACTGATCCTGATGAGGGCCGGCAAGGGCAACGTAGACCTTTACAGCCTGATCAAGTGGGATGAGAGTGTGCCGATCAATTTCGGCTTCACGCAGAGTCTCTTTGACTTCTACAACCGCCCCTTGAGCGAACGCATTTTCCAGGCGCAGAAGGAGACGATCCAGCAGGTCGGAGAGAAGGGAAACTGCATCATCGTCGGCCGCAACGCCAACACGATCCTCAAAGAATACGACAAGACCCTGCATGTCTTCATCCACGCGAGCATTGATTTTCGACTGGCGCGCATGAAAAAGGAGATGCCGGACCAGACGGATCAGCAGATTCTCGACCGCATTCGCAGGGTGGACAAACAGCGCAAAAAATACTGCACCTATCACACGCACACGGAGTTCGGCGATTCCCGATACTACGACGTGTGCCTCGACTCCTCGCGCTTCGGCATCGACCGCTGCGTGGAGATTCTGAAGGAAATGATCCTGGAATAGAATACAGCTTAAAAAGCCGCGGGAATTTCGCCCTGCGGCTTTTATTGCATTCAGTGTGTATCTGGTGTAGAATAGACATATCTGTTTTGCATAGGCTGGAGCACTTGCCGCTGAGGACACAGAAACAGGACGGGAGTACTGCACAGTTAAAAATGAAGCAGATCAGATGATCGGAGGAAAACATTTTGGATACATCGGTTTTGAACTGGCTGGACGAAGCGGTGACCTGTTACCCGGATAAGACAGTGTTCATCGACGCGCGGTCTTCGGTTACATTTAAAGAGTTTGACGCCCTTACGAAGTCGATTGGATCCTTTCTCGCGGCAAGAGTGCCTGCGGGCAGCCCGGTCGTCGTCATGACGGGCCGGCATCTCTTCACTCCGGCGTGCTTTCTGGGCGTTGTCCGGGCCGGCTGCTTCTACGCGCCGATGGACGCGACGGTACCGCCCTCGCGGCTCAATCAGACGCTGGGCGTCATAAAGGCCGGCTGTATGTTGGTCGACCGGGAAAACCTTGAGATCGCCCGGGCGCTCGACTTCGACGGTGAGATCGTCGTCATGGAGGATATTCTTCACGCGCCGCAGGACGGGGAGCTGCTGGGACGGGCGGAGCGCGCGCTCACGGACCAGTCGCCGCTCTATGTGATCTTCACTTCCGGTTCCACCGGGATCCCGAAAGGCGTCGTCACGTCGCATCATTCGCTGATGTGCTACATCGACGCCGTGCGCAAGGTGCTGCAGGTCGACGAGACGGACGTCTTCGGGAGCCAGTCGCCACTTGACTACATCGCGGCGGTCCGCGACATTTATCTGCCGATTCGCGCGGGCGCGTCGACCGTAATCATCCCGAAGAATGAATTCTCGATGCCGCGGCAGCTCTTTGAACGGCTCAACGCGCACAAGGTCACGGCGCTCTGCTGGAGCGTTGCGGGAATCGAGCTCCTCTCCAGACTCCGCGCGTTCGGCACATCGAAGCCGCAATATCTGAAAAAGGTCTGTTTCTCCGGCTCCGTAATGCCGGGGCGTGACCTGCGTTACTGGCAGCAGAACCTGCCGGGTGTTCTGTATGTAAACCAGTACGGGCCGACGGAGACCACGGCCTCCTGCACCTACTATGTGGTCGACGGGGAAGTCACGGACGACACGGTGCTTCCGATCGGCGTGCCGTATGAGAACTACAAGATCCTGCTTCTGAGGGAAGATCTTACGCAGGCGGCCCCCGGGGAGCTGGGGGAGATCTGCGTCGGCGGCGCGGGGCTGGCGCTCGGCTATTACGGCAATCCGGAGAAGACGGCGGAGCTGTTCATCCAGAATCCGTTGAATTCCGAATACCGGGAGCTGATCTATAAGACCGGCGATTTCGGGAGATACCGGGAGGATGGACTGTTGGAGTTTCATGGGAGGAAAGACCGCCAGGTCAAGCATCTGGGGCATCGCATCGAGCTCGATGAGATCGAGAACGCGGCAAAGCAGATCGCGGAGATCGAGGAGTGCTGCGCGCTGTATGACGCGCAGAAAGAGAAGCTGTATCTGTTCTACACGGGGACGGCGGAGCCAAAGGAGATCACAGTCTACTTCCGAAGGACGCTTCCGGGGTATATGGCCCCGGGGAGGGCCGTGAACCTTGAGCGTTTCCCGCTTCTGCCGAACGGCAAGAAGGACATGCAGGCGCTGAAGCAGTATTTCAGATAGGTGTCGGCGATTCGCAGATTCAGATGTGCAGGTCTTGCACACAGAATGAATAGAAGCTAATTTAGAGTAAAGCTGGGGGGGGAATTTGAGTTATGGAAAAGAAGGATCAGGATTATTGGAAGCTTGGAGTGACCATCTTTGCCAGTCTGGCGGCGACCATCGTATTTTTCTTTCTGATCTTCAGGTTTGATGGGATCCAAAGAATAGCGGCGGTCATTCTGTCGGCGCTCAAGCCGCTGCTGATCGGCATGGTGCTGGCGTATCTGCTGACCCCGATCGCGCGGCCGCTTGAGCGGGCGTTTGGAAAGCTCGGGAAATTCGCGCGGATCACGGCGGTGCTGGTGACGATGCTTTTCGCGTTTGCCGTGGTGGCGCTGTTCTGTGCGATCGTCCTGCCACAGCTGGCCGGGAGCGTCAGCGAGCTGGTGAGGGTCCTGCCCGGACAGCTGCAGGCTCAGCTCGACCGTTTGAGGGTCTATCTGGAATCAGACAGCGAGGCGGGCGCCGCGGTGATGCAAATGATCGAATCCGCAGAGAGTTATCTGACGGAATGGATCCGGACCCATCTGCTCTCCACAGTCTCCACGATCTCCGCGCAGGTGCTGTCGATCGGTTCCATGCTAGTCAGCCTTGGCGTGGCGGTCATCGTGTCGATCTATCTGCTTCTGGACCGGGAGCGCTACATCGCGCAGTGCCGCAAGCTGTTCTTTGCGGTCAGCCATAACAAGCGCTTCAACGACGCCGTGCTTGAGGCGGTCGGACAGACGGACCGTATCTTCAGCGGCTTCATCTCGGGCAAGCTGGTGGATTCGCTGATCGTCGGCGTGATCTGCTTTATCGGTCTTACGATCCTGCGGATGCCGTACGCGCTTCTGGTGAGCGTCATCGTCGGCGTGACCAACATCATCCCGATGTTCGGCCCGTTCATCGGAGCGGTCCCGAGCGCGTTTCTGATCCTTCTGGTCTCACCGGTGAAATGCATCATCTTCCTGATCTTTGTCATCGCCCTGCAGCAGATCGACGGCAATATCATCGGACCGAAGATCCTCGGCAATTCGACCGGGCTTTCCGCCCTGTACGTGACAGTCGCGATGCTGCTCTTCGGCAAACTGATGGGCTTCCTCGGCATGATCGTCGGCGTTCCGCTCTTCGCAACCCTGTACTATCTGGTGAAGCGCCTCGCGGAGCATTCGCTGAGAAAACAGAATCTCCCGGTGGAGACATCCGCTTACGAAAAGGACGAATAAACAGATTACCACAGACAGGAACCGCAGGGATTTCCGGGGCTTTTCCGGCACAAACTGAAAAAAGAAAGTCTTCCGTTTCCCAACATGTATCTACAGTTTTGCCGGGAAAGTTCCCAGGAAGGGTACCGTGCGGTTCCGTCCGGGTACAACATACGGAGTTCACTAAACACTGAATATATAAACGTACCGAACAGTTCCGTCCGGTGAATATTCTTACGATAGAGGTACCCAGATGTCACTCCAGTTCATTTTCGGCAATTCCGGCAGCGGAAAATCACATCTTCTCTATGAGAATCTGATCGCAGAGTCGCGCCGTCACCCGGAGCGCAACTATATCGTGATCGTCCCGGAGCAGTTTACGATGCAGACGCAGAGAGATCTCGTTCTGCTGCACCCGGACGGCGGGATCATGAACATCGATGTCCTGAGTTTTCGCCGGCTTGCGCACCGCATTTTTGAGGAGGTCGGGGCGGACCGGCGAAGCGTGCTCACGGAGACCGGGAAGAACCTGATGCTGCGCAAGGTGGCGCTGGAGCAGAAGGACGCCCTGCAGGTGCTCGGGAGCCGGATGAACCGTCCGGGCTATGTCTCGGAGGTCAAGTCCATGCTCTCGGAGCTGATGCAGTATGAGGTCACGGATTTTGAGATGCAGCAGATGATGGAGTTTGCCGAAAAGAAGCCGCTGCTGCACGCGAAGCTGGGAGATCTGCGCCTGCTCTACCGCGCGTTTCTGGAGTATCAGAAAGACCGGTTTATGAAGCCGGAGGAGCTTATGGACGTGCTGTGCCGGCTGGCGGGGAACTCGGAGCTTCTGCGCAGGAGCACGCTTGCCTTTGACGGGTTTACCGGTTTCACGCCGTCGCAGATGAACGTGTTGCGCGAACTGCTCGCGCTGTGCCCGCGCATATGGGTGACGGTGACGATCGATGCGCGGGAAACCTTTTACGGGGAGATCCGGGAGCATGAGCTGTTTGCGCTGAGCAAAAAGATGATACGCGGAGTCAGTGAGGCGGCGCGCGAGGTCACGGCGATCGAGGAGCCGATCGTGCTGGGGAAAGCGGAGCTTCCGCGCTTTCGTGAGGGCGGAATGCTGCGCCATCTGGAACAGAACCTGTTCCGGAGGAAGCGGAACCCATATCTGCCCGCTTCGAAGGGCGGCGCGGCTTTGAAGACAGAGGGCGCTGAGATCTCCCTGCACACGGCGTCGACTCCGGCGCAGGAGGTGCATTTCGCGGCGCGCACGATCAGCCGTCTTGTGCGGGAGAGCGGGTACCGCTATCAGGACATCGCCGTGATCACGGGCAATCTGAGTTCCTACGACAATTACATCAAAAAAATATTCCCAATGTATGAGATACCGGCGTTTCTCGACGAGACCAGGCATATTCTTCTGAATCCGTGTCTGGAGTTTGTGCGCGGCGCGCTCTCGCTGGCAGAGAAGGATTTCTCCTGCGAGACGGTCTTCCGCTGCCTGCGCACGGGAATGTTCGACCTGACGCCGCGGGAGATCGACCGGTTGGAGAACTATGCGCTCGCCGCGGGGATCCGGGGCGTCAGCCGCTGGGAGAGGGAGTGGACGTACCTGCCGGAGAATATGGCTCCGGAAGAACTCGCGCAGTGCAATGAATGGCGGGAGCGGGCGATGTGCCGCCTCCTTCCTTTTGCGCGCGAAATGCGCCGGAAGGACGCGACGCTGCGGCAGTATGCGGAAGCGCTGTATGAATTGCTGGAAGCCTTCCATGTGCAGCAGCGGCTCAAGGATCGGGAGCTGGCCCTTGAGGCGGAGGGCATGCGGGAAGAGGCGCGGGAGTACAGCCAGATCTACGGGATCCTGATCGCGCTGCTCGACGAGATGGTGGACCTGCTGGGGGATGAAAAGGTGAGCGGGAGCGAGTTCGCCGAGATCCTCGACGCGGGGTTCGCGGAAGCGCGGGTCGGGATCATTCCGCCCGGCGTCGACCAGGTGCAGGTGGGGGACATTGAGCGCTCGCGTCTCGCGCATGTGAAGGTCCTGTTTTTCCTCGGCCTGAACGATGGATGGGTGCCGTCGCGCGGGGACGGGGGCGGGATCGTCTCCGATCTGGAGAGAGAGCTTCTGCAGGGATCGGGCGTCGAGCTGGCGCCGTCCCAGAGAGAGAACAGTTACACGCAGCGTTTTTATCTGTACCAGAATCTGACGAAGCCGCAGGACCATCTGTACTTGTCCTGGTGCGCGGTGGGCGGGGACGGCACGGCGATGCGCCCCTCTTATCTGGTGTCCGTGATCGAAAAACTGTTTCCGGGGATGACGCCTGTGCAGGAGCCGGACGCGGGGAGCTCGGTCTACCAGGTGACCTCGCGGGAGAACGGGATGCTGTATCTGACGCGCGGAATGCAGGCGCTCAGAGAAGGGGAAGCGGATGTCGGATGGCTGGAGCTGTATGCGACTTATCTCCGCGACGGAGCGTATCGGGAGCGCGTGCGGGAGCTTCTGCGCGCGGCGTTTGTGCAGGGCGGACAGGAGAGCCTGTCCTATCATGTTTCCAGAGAGCTGTATGGAGAAATGCTGACGGCGAGCGTGACGCGGCTGGAGCAGTTTGCCGCATGTGCGTTTGCGCACTTTGTCTCCTACGGACTGCGCCTTTCAGAGAGGGAGCTCTACGGCATTAAGCCGGCAGATCTCGGCATTCTCTTTCACCGGGCGATGGAGTTGTTTTCGCGTAAGCTGCAGGGGGACGGGCGGGATTGGACCGATCTCACGGACGAGGAGCAGAGCGCGCTTATGGAAAACTGCGTAGACGAGGTGGCGCAGGAGCGCGGGGCCGACGTGCTGCACGGAAGCGCGCGGGAAGAGTACACGCTGCGCCGGGTCAAACGGATCCTGTGCCGTGCCGCCTGGGCGATGCATGAGCAGCTCTGCGCGGGCAGATTCCGCCCTGCGGGGTTCGAGATATCCTTTGCGGACGCGGGAGATCTCGAGGCCGTGCATGTGAAATTCGGAGAAAACGGAAAGATCCGGCTTCAGGGGCGGATCGACCGCATCGATACGGCGGAGTCGGACGACACGGTGTATGTCAAGATCGTGGATTACAAGTCGGGAACGACCCGCTTCGATCCGGTTTCCCTCTACTACGGACTGCAGCTTCAGCTCGTCGTCTATCTGAACGCGGCGCTTGAGATGGAGCGCAGGCTGCAGGCGGACAGCGACAGAAACGTGGTTCCGGCGGGAATCTTCTATTACCATCTGGACGATCCGGTTCTGGAGCGGGAGGACGACGCGACCGACGCGCAGATGCAGGAAAAGCTGCTGAAGAAGCTGCGCCCGGACGGGGTAGTCAACAGCGACCCGGGGGTGCTTCGGATGCTGGATGAAAATCTTGGGGGCGATTCGCTGGTGATCCCGGCGGGATTTAAGAAGGACGGAACGCTGAAAGCGGCGGCCAGCGCGGCGTCGACGGAACAGTTCGCGCGGCTCTCCGGGTTCGTGTCGAAGAAGCTGACGGACATGGCGGGGGAGATACGCCGGGGGACGATTGAGGCAAGGCCTTTTGAGGACAAGACGCACAGCGCCTGCGATTACTGCTCCTATGCGGACGTCTGCGGATTCGACCGCAGGATCCCGGGCAGGTGCAGGAAACGGACGGCACAGCTGACGAAAGAAGAGGCGTGGGAGCGGATCGCGGCGGAAGCGCCGGATGCGGAGACAGAGGCGGAATAGATTGGGAACAAAGCGCCGAAAACAACAGGCGGAAAGCGGGAAATGAAGGCATGGCAGTGAAGTGGACGGAGGAACAGCGAAGCGTCATAGAGACGCGCGATTGCAACATTCTGGTATCGGCGGCGGCAGGATCCGGTAAGACGGCGGTTCTGGTGGAGCGGATCCTGGATATGATCACGGGGGAAAAGCCGGTCGATATCGACCGGCTGCTTGTGGTAACGTTCACGAACGCGGCGGCTGCGGAGATGCGGGAGCGGATCCGCGACGCGCTGGAGCGGCGTGCGGAAGCGGAGCCGGAGAATGAGCATCTCCAGCGTCAGCTTGTGCTGGTGCACAACGCGAAGATCACGACGATCCACAGTTTCTGCCTCCATGTATTGCGCAGTCATTTCCAGACGATTGGCATAGACCCCGCGTTCCGGGTCGCCGACCCGGGCGAGGTGATGCTTCTTGAGCAGGATACGGCGAAGGAGACGATAGACGCCGCGTATGAGGAGGCGGACGAAGAGTTCCATCAGTTTCTGGAGGTCTTCACGACAGGAAAAGGAGATCAGGCGCTCGAAGAGACGGTTCTGCAGATCTATCATTTTGCGCTCGGACAGCCCTGGCCGCTGGACTGGCTGAGGGAATGCCGGGAGCAGTATGAGAAGGCCGACGGGACGACACAGACGGAAGAGAGCGAAGCGCAGGAGACCGCGGGGGCTGTGAAGCAGGATCGCAGGGAAGTTCCCGCATGGCTTGCGTATATTCTGGAGGACACCGTGCGGCTGCTGTCGGACATGCGCGAGCAGACCGAGGAGGCGCTGCGGATCGCGCGGGAGCCGGACGGACCTTATCCCTACAGCGGCGCTTTGGAATCTGACCTTGAGCTTCTGGACAGGCTCCTGCAGTCAGAGTCCGGGCCGGACGCAGGCGGTGAGGCGGATGGAGTTTACGAAAGATACGCCCGCGCCTTTGCGCAGATGGAGCCGTTCGCGCGGCTAGGCGCCAAAAAGGACGACAGCATCAGCGAAGCGAAAAAGCTGCAGGTACAGGCGATGAGGAGCGATGTCAAGGACGGGCTTGCCGCGCTTCGCAAGCGATACTATTACGGGGATCCGGAAGAACTGCGGTGGGAATTTGAAGAGAGCGGACTCATCATCCGCGTGCTGACAAGGCTCACGGAAGCGTTCATGGAGCGGCTGGATCAGAAGAAAGCCGCGCAGAACCTTGTGGATTTCGGAGACTTGGAGCACCTGGCCCTGCGGGCTCTTGTGGAGAAAAAGGACGGGCGGGCAGTTCCGGGCGCCGCCGCGCTGGAGTATGCGGAGACGTTCGAGGAGATCATGATCGACGAGTATCAGGACAGCAATCTGGTGCAGGAGCTGATCCTGAACAGCGTCTCCGGGAGAGGGCGGGGCGAGCCCAACCTGTTTATGGTCGGGGACGTCAAGCAGAGCATTTACCGCTTCCGGCTGGCGCGGCCGGAGCTGTTCATGGAGAAATACCGCAGTTATCGGGAGGAGGAGCTGAAGCAGGGACCGGCGGGGAAACACGCCTGCCGCATCGACCTGCACCGGAACTTCAGGAGCAGACCGCAGGTGCTGGAAGGAGTGAATTTCATCTTCCGCCAGATCATGACAGAGCACCCCGGGGAGATCGTCTATGACGCGGATGCCGCGCTGTATCCGGGCGCGGAATTCATGGAGGGGGCGGATGAGAACTTTCTCACCCCGGAACTTCTTCTGCTGGAGGCTGAGAGCGGTCAGAGGCAGCGCGAGGAGGCGGCCCTTGTGGGATGGCGCATCCGGGAGCTGGTCGGGAACGCGACCGTCTGGGATCGGGAGGAGGACGCTTACCGCCCGGTCCGCTATGGAGATATCGTGATCCTGCTGCGCACGGTCAGCGGCTGGGCGGAGACGTTCGGAGAGGTCCTGGCCGACATGGGAATTCCCTGCGTGACCGGATCCCAGAAGGGATATTTTTCGACAGTGGAGATCCGGACGATACTGTCCTACCTGCAGATCCTGGACAATCCGCTGCAGGACATCCCGCTCGCGGCGGCGCTGCGCAGCGCGATCGGCGGGATCAGTGATGAGGAGCTTGCGAGGATCCGCATCTTCTCCCGGAAACGCTATTTTTATGACTGCTGCCAGGAGTATCGCGCAGCGGGGGAAGATGAGCAGCTGAGAGAGAAGCTGGAGCGCTTCTTTGCGACGCTGGAGCGCTTCCGCGAGAAATGCGCGCACACGCCGGTACATCTGCTGCTCTGGGAGATCCTTGACGTCACCGGATACGGGGCGTACGCGGAGGCGCTGCCGGCGGGGCAGCAGCGCAGGGCAAATCTCGACATGCTGGTGGAGAAGGCGATCGCGTACGAGGCGACCAGCTACCGCGGCCTGTATCATTTTGTGCGCTACATTGAGAATCTGAAAAAATATGAGGTCGACTACGGGGAGGCAAACGTCGACTCTGAGGCAGGGAATACGGTCCGGATCATGAGCATTCACAAGAGCAAGGGATTAGAGTTCCCGATCGTCTTTGTGAGCGGGCTTGGCAAGCAGTTCAATGAATCCGATGCGCGCAGCCGGATCGTGATGCACCCGGAATTCGGCATTGGCTGCGACTATGTGGACGCGGAGCGGCGAACGCGCCGCGCGACGCTTCTGAAACGCGCGATTCGGCAGAAGACGACTGGAGAGAGTCTGGGTGAGGAGCTGCGCGTGCTGTATGTGGCGATGACGCGCGCGAAGGAAAAACTGATCCTGACGGGCAGCGCGGGCGATCTTGAGAAGAAGATGGAGCGCTGGCGGACTGCGGCCATGCAGCGCGGCGGACAGCTCTCATACGCATGGCTTTCCTCCGCGTCCACTTACCTGGACTGGGTCATGCCCGCACTTTTGCGGGAAAACGCCCCGTTCGTCTGGCGGATCGCGGACGCTGGCGAAGAGACGGAGGAACAGCGCCTGGAGAGCAGTGACGCCGCTTTGGGACTGCGGGAGCTTTTGCAGCTGGATCCCGACGCCTGTTACGACGAAAGGGCGCGCAATTATCTGAGAAAGGTATTTGATTCGGAATACCCGTACGCGGCGGACGCCGGGATTCCCGGCAAGCTTTCGGTCTCAGAGCTGAAGAAGCTGTCCCGGATGCCGGAAGAGGAGGAGATGGATGAACTGTACCGCACAGAGACGGTCATCCCGCTGATTCCTGCCTTCCGGAAAGAGAAGGAAGAAGTCGTCGGGGCGGCCAGAGGTACGGTCTACCATGCGTTCATGGAGAATCTGGATTTCCGGCGAATTCCGGAGCTGGGCGCGGCAGAAGAGAGGCCTGCGCAGGCGGATGGTCGGGACGGACCGGATTTCTTACAAATACAGTTGGAAGAAATGATAAGTTGTGGTAAAATGTCCGGGGAAGAAGCGGCGGCGGTCTTTCTGAAAGACATCCGGGCGTTCCTGCGCAGCAGTGTCGGCAGGCGGATGCGCCGGGCGGCGCTTGACGGAGTCCTGTACCGGGAGCGGCCTTTTGTCCTGGGCGTTCCCGCGGATACGATCCGAGACGGATTCAGCGGTGAGGAGACGGTGCTCGTGCAGGGCATCATCGACGCGTATTTCATCGAGGGGGACGACATCGTCGTGCTGGACTACAAGACGGACCGCGTGGACTGCGCGCAGACGCTCGTGGACAAGTACCGCGTGCAGCTCGACTATTACGCGCTGGCGCTGGAGCGGCTGACCGGCCGTGCGGTGAAGGAGCGCATCATCTATTCTTTCCATCTGGGAGAAGAGATCGCTCTGTGAAATAAAACGAAGAGGCGTCCCGGAGAGGAAGCGCAGGGGCGTCTGGTAACAGGAGTAGATTCATTATGAAGAAATTGATACATAATCGGGGCGTTCGCTACATATTTTTCGGTTTCTGCACGACCGGGTTCAATCTGGTCTGCACCTGGCTTCTGAGAAATGTAGCGGGTCTGAACGTCACAGTGGCGAATACGGCGGCGGTTCTGCTGGCGATCCTGTTTGCCTATGTGGTAAACAAGCTCTTTGTGTTTGAGCACCGGACCGGTTCTTTCGGAGCGCTTCTGAAGGAAGCCGGCAGTTTCATCGGGATGCGGCTGGGCACGATGGTCGTGGAGGTGTTCGGCGTCGTCCTGCTCAACAGTGTCTGGGGACTGAACGATATGATCGCGAAGCTGGTGATCCAGGTCGTGATCATGGTGCTGAACTATCTGATCAGCCGCTTTGTCGTATTTAAGGACGAGACGGAGGAGGGCGCTTCGTCGGAGGCGGAGAAGGCGAAGAAACGGCGCGCGAAGAAGTTTTTCTTCGCGGGATTTTTCCTCTCCGCGCTCGTGACGGCGATCGGCTTTGCCGTGCTGCGCGTGTGGCCGTTCGGGGACAACACGGTGCTGATCATCGACTCCCTGCACCAGTATCTGCCGTTTTATACGGATCTGCACGGAAAGCTGCAGAACAGCCAGTCGCTGCTGTATTCTTTTTCGGGAGGGCTCGGCTACAATTTCTGGTCTACCTACGCATACTATATGGCAAGTCCGCTGAACTTCCTGATGGCGTTTATCCCGCGGGAGAATGTCTGCGATTTCATGGACCTGGCGATCCTGCTCAAGATCGGGCTGTGCGGCGGCTGCTTTTCCTGGTACCTGCACAAGCGCGACCCGGAGCGGAACTATCTGCCGGCCGTGTTCGGCGTGATGTTTGCATTGAGCAATTTCATGATCGGCTACTATTTCAATCTCATGTGGCTTGACAGCATCGCGATGCTGCCGCTGATCATGCTGGGGATCGAGCGGATCACGAAGGGCGGAAGCGGAAGACTCTTCGGGCTGTCCCTGTTTTACGGGCTGTGGTGCAACTACTACATCGGTTTCATGCTCTGTGTCTTCTCCTGCCTGTATTTTCTGGTGTGCTGGATCGGCAGCCGCAGGATCACCGCGAAAAGGGTGTTTCGAAGCTGTCTGTCCTTCGGCTGGTACGCGCTGCTGGCGGGCGGCATGGCGGCGCTCGTGCTGCTCCCGGCTTACATGGGCCTGAGTTCCTCCGAATCCATGCAGAGCAACACGTTCCCGACGCTGGTAAAGTTCTATGAGAGCCTCTGGGGACTGCTGGAGAACCACATGGCGTTCATGACGCCGATCAACATCTCCAATTCACAGGTCGGGCTCAACGTCTACTGCGGGATGTCCGCCGTGCTGCTCGCGGTGCTGTATCTGTTTGACGGAAAGCTGCGCCTGCGGGAACGGCTCGCGCATTTCGGACTGTGCGCCCTGCTGTTGCTGAGTTTTTCCTTCAATATGCTGAACTACATCTGGCACGGGTTCCATGTGCAGAACGGTCTGCCGAACCGCTTTGCGTTTCTGTATATCGCGGTGCTGCTCGGGATGGCGTACGACGTGCTTGGGCATATCCGCAGCGTGCCGGTCCCGGCTCTGCTCTTCGCGTGGGCGGCCACGGCCGGGTTTGTGGCGGCAGATTACACGCAGCGAAGCGGAGAGATCAAAGAGTATGTATACTATCTTTCTTTTGGATTGCTCACGCTGTATTTTGCCCTGTTTCTCTTCGGGCGGCTGGCAAAGCGCGTGCGGTACAAGGTCATCTGCGCGGTCGTGTCGGCGGTCGCGTTGGCTGAGGCGTCGGCGAACGCGATCTACGGCATCATCTGCAACGACGGCGTGACGAGGGGCATCTACATCGACGACCAGAAATCCTACCGGACGATGATGGCGCAGCAGGATGACGACGATTTCTTCCGCAGCGAGGTCGACCGCCAGAGGATGCGCAACGTGACGATGTACGCGGGCGGGAACGCGATGGTGATGTTCAACTCCACGATGCAGCAGTCGGTCATTCACTTCTGCGACAGCCTCGGCATCGAGGCGCGCACGAACAAGAACGGCTATCTCGGCGTGACGAAGCTTATGAACGATGTGTTCGGCATCCGTTATCTGGCATCTCCGTCGAAGGTCGCGCGTACAATGTATCAGTTTGAACGCGTCGCGGAGGACGGGGAGCTGGCGCTGTACAAAAACGACGGGGCGCTTTCCCTCGGTTTCATGGTGCGGGATGACATCAGGGAGTGGGACATTGAGGCCGGAGAGCCGCTGCAGGTACAGAACAGCTTCGTGGAGCTCGCGACCGGGCTTGAGCCGATCTTCGTGCTGGACCGCTACATCGACATGGAGGACGGACAGAATTACGGGATCAAGATCCCGGAGAACAAGCAGGTCTATCTCTGCATCGACACGCGCGTGGCGAACATCAACCTCAACACGCCGGAGTACACGAAGTCGTTCGACGATTTCACCGACCACCTCTACGTGATCAACGCGTCGGACGAGAGCGATATGGCGGATTTCACGGTGCAGCTGAAGGACGGGCAGTCGACGGTGCAGGCGCAGGTCTACACCTGCCCGAACGACGTCTATGAGCAGGTGCACGATAAGCTTGCCGAGAGCCAGATGACCGATGTGGCCGTGGACGGCAACCGCGTCAGCGGAAAAGTGGACGCGAAGGAGGAGGGGACGCTGCTCTTGACGATTCCGTACGACAGTGGATGGAGTATTCTGGCGGACGGTAAGGAGACGGAAGCCTACGCCGTCGGACAGGCGCTCACGGGGATCCACCTTTCGGCCGGGGCGCATGAGATCCGAATGAAATACACGCCGCGGGGACTGTGGCCGGGCACGTTCCTCACGCTGCTGTGCGCCGCGCTTTACATGGTTTCCGGCGTATTGGAAAAACGAAAGGGTTGGCTTACGAATAAATCAGGAGAAGGAGAATCGGACGATATGAGGCACTTTTCAGATAAGGCGATGAAAATCGAAACTGGAATCTTCGCGGTGCTGAACGCGAAGAAGAATGAGCTGGAGAAACAGGGAAAGAAGATCTACAATCTCTCCGTGGGCACGCCGGATTTCCGCCCTCCGCAGCACATCATCGACGCGGTGAGCGAGGCGGCGCAGAAGCCGGAGAATTACAAGTACGCGCTCGTGGAGCTTCCGGAGCTTCTGGAGGCGGCGCAGGGCTTCTTTAAGCGTAGATTTGATCTGGATCTCGCGCAGGATGAGATCATGGCGCTGTACGGCTCCCAGGAGGGCATGACGCACATCGCGTGGGCGCTGTGCAACCCCGGAGACCTGGTGCTGGTGCCGAACCCGGGCTATCCGATTTTCAGCATCGGTCCGCAGCTGTGCGACGCGGAGATCTGGGAGTACCCGCTGCTCGCGGAGAACGGCTACCTGCCGGATCTCGAAGCAATCCCGGAGGACGTTGCGCGCGACGCGAAGCTGATGGTGTTCAGCTATCCGGGCAATCCCGTGTGCAAGCTCGCCCCGGACAGCTTTTACGATGAACTCATCGCGTTCGCGAAGAAATATGACATTGTTCTTCTGCACGACAACGCATACGCGGATCTGGTGTTCGGCGGGCGAAAGGGAGCATCGTTCCTGAACCATGAGGGCGCGAAGGATGTGGGGATTGAGTTCTACTCCCTCTCCAAGACGTTCAATTACACCGGCGCCAGGGCGTCCTTCGCGATTGGAAACGCCGAGATCATCCGGAAGTTCAAGGCGATGCGGACGCAGTTTGACTACGGGACGTTCCTGCCGGTACAGTACGGCGCGATCGCGGCGCTGACCGGGCCGTTCGACTGCGTGATCGAGCAGTGCGCAAAGTACGAGGAGCGCAACCAGGCGCTGTGCGGGGGACTGCGTGAGATCGGCTGGAACGTGCCGGACAGCGAGGGCACAATGTTTGTGTGGGCGCCGCTTCCGGAGGGCTACACGAATTCCGAAAAGTTCTGTCTGGAGCTGATGGAGAAGTCCGGCGTGATCTGCGTGCCGGGCACGAGCTTCGGCAGCCTCGGGGAGGGCTACGTAAGGTTGGCGCTGGTGCTGCCGCCGGAGAAGCTGAGAGAGGCGGTGGAGAGCATCCGCGAGAGTGGGATCATCCGTGCAGACCGTGTCTAGTAATTTCCGGATGGAACCGCACGGTACCCTTCCTTGGAACTTTCCCGGCAAAACTGTAGATACATGTTGGGAATCGAAAAACTTTCTTTTTTCAGTTTGTGCCGGAAAAGCCCCGGAAATCCCTGCGGTTCCTGTCTGTTTAAAAACGAAAGGATATAATGTCTGTGATGGGAGGGAATAGATGCGGAATATAGCGGAATTGCTGATGCAGAAGATAGGCGAAGACCGGATTCTGACGAACGAGGACATGAGCAGGCACACGACCTTCCGGATCGGGGGCCCGGCGGACGTCTTCGCGGTGCCGCGGACGCCAGAGGAAGCGGCGGAGATCGTGAAGATCTGCCGGGAAGAGGGCGCGCCGTTTTACGTGATCGGCAACGGGAGCAACCTGTTGGTCTCCGACGACGGATACCGCGGGGTGATCGTGCAGATCTATAAAAATCTGAGTGAAATTTCCGTGGATGGAGATACTATGACGGTCCAGGCTGGGGCGATGCTCTCCGTGATCGCGAAAAGGGCGCTCGCCTGTTCGCTGGCCGGATTTGAGTTTGCGTCCGGGATTCCGGGCACGATTGGAGGCGCCGTGGTGATGAACGCGGGCGCGTACGGCGGCGAGATGAAGGATGTGCTTGAGGAGGTCACGGTGCTGACGCCTGAGGGAGAGCTGCGGACCGTCCCAGCGCAGGAGCTGGATCTGGGATATCGGCACAGCGCGATACCGGGGAATGGCTGGATCGTCCTCGGGGCAAGGCTGCGCTTCCGCAAGGGCGATCCGCAGCAGATCAGTGCGCGCATGGAGGAACTGAGACAGCAGCGCGTGTCGAAGCAGCCGCTGGACCTGCCGAGCGCGGGCAGCACGTTCAAACGCCCGGCGGGACATTTCGCCGGAAAGCTGATCATGGATGCGGGGCTGCGTGGATTTGCGGTCGGAGACGCGCAGGTGTCTGAAAAGCACTGCGGTTTTGTCGTCAACAAAGGCGCGGCGACCGCCGCGGATGTGTACGGGCTGATCCGGGCGGTGACCGACCGCGTGAAAGAGCACTCCGGCGTCACGCTGGAGCCGGAGGTGAAGCTGCTCGGAAGTTTTCCTGAGCAGGGTCCGGACGGCGCTTACCGGGGCTCAGACATCAAATGAGAAAGATTCTGCATATGTGGCATTGAACCATCGGAGAAGAAACAGGAGAGACGAATGAGATTTGTGATCGTGACCGGGATGTCAGGAGCCGGCAAGAGAACTGCGCTGAAGGTGCTGGAGGACAAGGGATATTTCTGCGCGGACAATATTCCGCTTCCGCTTGTGGAGAAATTCGCGGAGCTCTCCGTGATGCAGGAGGGCGGACACGAGCGGGTGGCGCTCGGGATCGACAGCCGCACGGGGCTTGAACCGGAGGCGGTGCAGACGATGCTGGAGCGGCTGACGGGGCAGGGAATCTCCGGGGAGATCCTGTTCCTCGACGCAGGCGACGCGGTGCTGCTGCGGCGCTACAAGGAGACCAGACGCAGCCATCCGATGGCGCGGGATGCGCGGATCGCGGAGGGCATCGCGCAGGAGCGCGAAGCGCTTGCCTTCCTGAAACGCAGGGCGAACTACATCATCGACACGTCCACGCTGCTAACCAGAGAGCTGCGGGGCGAACTCGAAAAGATCTTTGTGGACAGCGAGGATTACCGCAACATTTACGTGACAATCCTTTCTTTTGGGTTCAAATACGGGATCCCGGCGGATTCGGATCTGGTGTTCGACGTGCGTTTCCTGCCGAACCCGTATTATGTGGAGGAACTGCGGCCAAAGACCGGGAAGGATCCGGATGTGCAGGCCTACGTGATGCAGACGGAGACGGCGGGGCAGTTTCTGGATAAGCTCACGGATCTGATCGAGTTCTCCCTTCCTTATTATGTGGAGGAGGGGAAGAACCAGCTGGTGATCAGCATCGGCTGTACGGGCGGCAGGCACCGCTCCGTGACGATCGCGGAACAGCTGTACCGGAGGCTTAGCGAACATACGGAGTATGGCGTGAAGCTGGAGCATCGGGACATCCGGGACTAGACGCGGAAGGAAGACCGGCCAGTGATTTGGAGGCAAAAATGTCATTTTCAGGGGAAGTCAAGGAAGAATTGTCGCGCCAGATTCCGGAGGCAAGGCACTGCAGACTTGCGGAATTAGCGGCGATCACGGGCATGTGCGGTTCGGTCTGCATCTCCGCGGCCGGGCGCTGGAGCATCAAATTTCACACAGAAAATATCAGTGTGGCAAGAAAATGCTTTACATTATTGCAAAAAACATTTAATATATGTAGTGACGTTTCCGTGCATTTACATAAAGGCGGTAGAAACAGCACCCAGATATACACATTGCTGGTGAGGGACCATGAGAGAGTTATGCACATTCTCCGGGCGCTGAAGCTTCTCGATGAGGAGGGAGAAGTGGCAGAGCAGGTCTCACCGACGAACCAGCTTCTGGTGCAAAAGTCATGCTGCAGGAGAGCTTTCATCCGGGGCGCGTTTCTGGCCTCCGGGTCGATCAGCAATCCGGAGCGGTCTTATCATTTTGAGATCGTATGTACGTCCGAAGAGCGGGCGCGGCAGCTTGGCGCGCTGATCCATTCGTTTGGCCCGGATGCCAAATATGTACAGCGTAAAAAATACTATATTGTGTATATTAAAGAGGGAGCACAGATCGTTGATATGCTCAATATCATGGAAGCGCACATTTCCCTGATGAATTTGGAGAACATCCGGATCGTCCGGGATATGAGAAACACGGTGAACCGCAAGGTGAACTGTGAGGCCGCGAATATCAACAAGACGGTAAGCGCGGCGGTAAGGCAAATGGAAGATATCCGTTATCTTCTGGCGGGCAGAGATGCCGGGACATTGCCTGAGGGACTTGCGGATATAGCGTTGCTGCGATTGGCTCATCCGGATGCTTCGCTGAAGGAGCTGGGGGAGATGCTTGTGCCGCCGATCGGGAAATCAGGCGTGAACCACAGGCTGCGGAAATTGAGCCGACTGGCAGAGGATTTAAGGGCAAGACAAGGAGGAATATGATTATGACAAAAAAAGAGATCACGATTCAGCTTCCCAGCGATTTGGAAGCCAGGCCGGTAGCGCTTCTGGTGCAGGTGGCAAGCCAGTACCAGAGTGAGATCCATCTGGAGAGCGAGGGCAAGACAGTCAATGCGAAGAGTATCATGGGCATGATGACCCTCGGGCTTACCGCCGGCGAAAAGATCGTTGTGACTGCCAACGGGGCAGACGAGACGGAAGCTGTTCATAATATAGAGGAGTATCTGAGCACCTTGCACTGAACAGAGCTACAGAGGAATACAGAGAAAAAAGGGACGCTCCGCAACGAGTCGTCCTTTTTTATGCGCAGACCCGCGAGAGGAAAAATTTGCTGCTGCCGCAGCACGCGGGTCGCGCAGCGAGCAGGGAAAATCCGCCCTCAGGATTGCAGGGGCATGGGAGACGGATTCAAGAAAAAGGAGACAGCCATGGAATTTATACAGGCAGAGGAGAAGCACGCGCCGGAGGTGCTGCACATCGTGGAGACGACGATCCGCGAGATCTATCCGGCATACTACACAGAGGAGGTCGTGAAGTTCTTCCTGGAGCAGCACGACATGGAGCACATTCTGGAGGATATCCGGAAGGGATATACTTATCTGTTGTGCGATGAGGGAAAATTTGTGGGGACCGGCACGGTGGCGCGCCGCCATCTGAAGAGGGGGTACGTGTTGCCGAACTGCCAGAACAAAGGGTACGGCACGGCGATCATGCAGTTTATGGAGGACAAGGCGGCGGAGCTTTTCAAGGACGCGGTGATCGAGACGTCCCTTCCCGGCTGCATCTTCCACGAGAAGAGAGGCTATAAGACGATCCGGCACTGCATCACGCCGGTGGAGAACGGAAAAGTGCTGGTGTATGAGCTGATGCAGAAGAAACTGCGCTGAAAAAACAGAAGGTACATAGAGTATGGGAAAAAATAACTCAGTGAAATCAAACGGGGCGGCGGCCTCCGGTTCCGGCAATCTTCGCAGCACCGTAAGGTACGCGTTCGTCGCCAGCCTCCCGGTCATGGCCGGGTATCTCGTGCTCGGCACGGGCTTTGGCGTGCTGCTGCAGGCAAAGGGCTACAACTGGCTGTGGGCAGCGCTGATGAGCGTGACGATCTTCGCGGGATCGATGCAGTACGTGGCGGTGGATCTGCTCTCGGGCGGCGCGACGCTGATCGCGGCGGCGCTGATGACGGTGCTCGTGAACATCCGGCATTTGTTTTACGGGCTGACGATGCTGGAAAAATACAGCGATACCGGCTGGCGGAAGCCATATTTGATCTTTGCGCTCACGGACGAGACCTTTTCGCTCGTGTGCTCGCCGGAGCTGCCGGAGAATGTCGACCGGAAAAATTATTACTTTTTCCTCTCGCTGATGAACCAGTGTTACTGGATCACAGGGAGCATTCTCGGGGCCGCGGCGGGAGCTGCGCTGTCGTTTAATTCGGCGGGAATCGACTTCGCGATGACGGCGCTGTTTGTCGTGATCTTCGTAGAGCAGTGGGAGAAGACAAAGCAGCATCTTCCTGCAGTCGCGGGCGTCGTGATTACCGTCGTCTGCCGGCTGCTGTTCGGCACGGAGAGCTTCCTGATCCCGTCGATGATCGGGATCCTGGCGGCGATGTTCCTCTTCCAGGGCAAACTGAATCCTGTAAATGAAGCCGTTGCGGCAGATGCGCATGCGCAGGAGACGCGCAGTCCGGACGACACTTGGCGGTCTGGACATGAAGCGGGGAATTCTGGCGATAAAAATGAGACAGGCAAAGGAGGGAATGAGCGATGATCGAACCGGTACATTCTTTGTTACTGATTGCGGTGATCGCCGGGGTGACGGCGCTGATCCGCTTTCTGCCGTTCCTCGTGTTCCACAAGGGCACGCCGAAAACGGTGCTCTATCTGGGCGAAGTCCTGCCGTACGCGATCATGGGCATGCTGGTCGTCTACTGCCTGAAGGACATTTCCATCACGGGAAGCACGCACGCGATCCCGGAGGCGCTGGCCGTGACGGCGACCGCGTTGCTGCACAAGTGGAAGCACAACACACTGCTGTCGATTCTGGCCGGTACGGTCTTTTACATGGTGCTGGTGCAGCTGGTGTTCTGAGTAGGACAGGCTGATGGGGAAAATCCGATCAGAAAGTTTCCTTCCTGATCCTGTTGAAGCAGGGAGGACGGATCTCATTTCATGATTTTCCGGCGTGGGTAAAAAATATCAAAAGGGACTGCGCTGTTTTGCCGTAGTCCCTTTTTTCTCAGCCTTTTCTTAATTCTGTTCTTCTGCCGCCGCCTCAGCAAACTCGGTTGTCACCAGGTCTTCATACGGGACGCGTGTCTCAAGCTCGCCTGCGCTTTCCAGGATATCCTGCAGCAGTTCGAAACTCTCTTTTTCAAAGATCAGATCTTCTTTCCAGGTGTCCTGCTCATAGTAGCGTGTCACGATTGCCGTGAGCGTGTCGAGGTCCGTCTCCGCGAACTGCGGCGCGATCGTCTCCGCAATCTCATCCGGAGTGTGGCTGTTCACGTAGTCCATGCCCTTCTGGAGCGCGTTCGTGAACGCCTGAATCACCTCCGGGTGCTCCTCGAGATAGCCGGATTTGGCGCAGTACGCCGTGTACGGCACGTAGCCGGAATCCGTTCCGAGGGATGCCACGACATAGCCGACGCCCTCCCGTTCCAGCGTGGTCGCGCCCGGCTCGAACTCGACAGTGAATTCCCCCTGCCCGCCGGAGAACGCCGCCGCGGTCGAGCCGAAGTCGATGGACTGATCGATGTTCACATCCTTCTCCGGATCGATGCCGTTCTGCTTCAGGATATACTCAAACACCATCTCCGGCATGCCGCCTTTCCGGCCGCCGAGTACATCCCGGCCCTTTAAGTCCTCCCAGCTGAAGTCCGGCAGCTCCTCGCGCGCGACGAGGAAATTTCCGGCGCGCTGTGTAAGCTGCGCAAAGTTGACCGGAGCGTCCGCCGCGCCGCCGCTGTACGTGTAGATCGACGCCTCCGATCCCATAAAGCCGATGTCAGCCTCCCCGGAAAGCAGCGCGGTCATCGTCTTGTCCGCGCCGAAGCCCGTGACGAGTGTGAGGTCGATGTCTTCCTCCTCGAAATAGCCCAGCTCAATCGCCGCATACTGCGGCGCGTAAAAGATTGAGTGCGCTACCTCATTCAAGGTGACTTTTACCGCTTCTTCCGCGCCGGCAGCGCAGGGCGTCGCGCCCAGGATCATCGCCGACGCAAGCATAAATGACAGAATTCTTTTTCTCATGATGTCTCTCCTTTTTTCTCAGCTACCGTAATATATGTGGGTGGGAAAGACATGTGAAAGCAGGGTGCAGAAGAGGGGTTAAAATTACGAAAATACTTTACAGCATTAAAGTATAGTGCTACAATATAGCCAGAAATATACTCATGGAGGTACAGGGAGAGGACGGATTATGAGTAAGAAAGTCAGGACAGAGGCGGTAGACGCGTTGTTTGAGGCTATTTTGTGTCTGAAAGACAAGGAAGAGTGCTATCTGTTTTTTGAGGATGTGTGTACGGTAAACGAATTGCTTTCGCTTTCACAGCGCTATGAGGTGGCGCGCATGCTGCAGGAGAAGCGCACGTATCTGGAGATCGCGGAAAAGACTGGCGCGTCGACGGCGACGATCAGCCGCGTGAACCGCTCGCTGAACTATGGGAACGACGGATATGACATGGTGTTCTCGCGGCTCAGTGACAGGCAGGAAAAGCAGTAAGACAGAAATAAAAAACTCGTTTGGCGCCCCGGGGAGGGTACCGAACGAGTTATTTTGTGTCGTCTCCTGTGTTCATGAAGTCGACGATCTTCTCGATCACTTCTTTTTTCAGGTAGATATCCAGACTCAGCAGACAGATAAAACAGAAAAGCTGCAGGAACTCGCGGTCCTCTGCGGGGACATTGTCAAAGGAGTGCGACGCTTCGTGGTAACTGTCCATCACGCTGCGGATGGTTTCCCCGATTTGCTCTTTTTCTATATTGTAGATCTCTTCGTAGATGTTCTGTATGTTGAACTTCTGGTCCGCGTTGAAAAAGCGGTCTGTCACCGGCTTCAGGATCGCCTGGATGTCGTTGAGCGGCAAAAATCCCTTCAGGTAATAGATAAAGATCAACACCAGCATGTGTTCCCTGGAGTAGCGCTTCTTCTCCGGGGGCGGCAGGAGCTTGTTCTTTGCATAGTTGTTGATCATGGTCTTTGTGAGGATCTTGTCGTCCTCATAGCGCCTGGAGCCCTGCAGGTGATCCTCCATGAAATGCGTCACCTGATCCATGTACAGATCGATATTCGGGATGTCGGAGAGACGGATCTGATCGGTGTTTGCCATCTCTTTGAGAACATCGCCGAGCAGTTTCGTGTATTTCTGGTTCATGAGGAAGTCCCCTTATATTATCGAAATATGTGAAAAGATCTCAAACTCATATTATAGTTATATTAACTACAGATATACTAATTATAAGGTTTTTGAGCGAAGATAGCAAGAGGAAATACACAAATGTGCTTGCAAGTGAAATGGGTATCGGGTAGAATAGAAAACAGATCTGCCCTGCCTGCACGAACCAGTTTCAAAGACAGGCCGGGCAAAAGAGCGGACGAAAAATCGCCGGAAGTCGAGGAAGCGATACGATGCGCAGAATGGAATTCAAGATGGAGCGGGAGGGGCTGGTGAAGCCCGGCGACAAGATCACGGTCTCGGAGGGCGTGCTGCCCTTCAGCTGGTATTACACGATCGAGCCGGCGGTCGCCATGTCCGCGAACTATGAGAACCGGGAGCGGCTGACCACGCGGGAGGGCGTGGTCGTCGAGGTGCGCACGGATGAGAGCGGCTACACGGTGGTCGCGGAATTTGACGAATAAAAAACAGACAAGGGTGAACGATCATGAACATATACGATTCTTTGAATCCGCAGCAGTGCGAGGCGGTGCGACACTTTGAGGGGCCGCTTCTGATCCTGGCGGGAGCGGGTTCCGGCAAGACGAGGGTGCTGACACACCGGATCGCGCGACTGATTGAGGAGGAGGGCGTGAGTCCCTGGAATATTCTGGCGATCACGTTCACGAACAAGGCGGCGGGCGAGATGCGGGAGCGCGTGGAGCAGATGCTCGGAGACGTCGGGACCGTGTGGGTCTCCACATTCCACAGCACATGCGTCCGTATTCTGCGGCGGTACATAGACCAGATCGGGTACAGCACGAATTTTACGATCTACGACGCAGACGATCAGAAGACCGTGATCAAGGAGGTCTGCAAACGTCTCCAGGTGGATACGAAGATCTTCAAGGAGCGTTTTTTCCTGGGCGCGATCTCCGCGGCCAAGGATGAGCTGACGAATCCGGATGAGTACGAGCGGAAGGCGCAGGGCGATTTTCGGATGCAGAAGGTTGCGCAGGTGTACCGCGAGTACCAGGCGCAGCTGAAGAGCAACAACGCGCTGGATTTCGATGATCTGATCTGCAAGACGGTGGAGCTGTTCCAGAAGGTGCCCGAGGTGCTGGAGTCCTATCAGGAGCGCTTCCGTTTCATTCTGGTCGACGAGTACCAGGATACGAACATGGCGCAGTTCAAGCTGGTGAGCCTGCTTGCGTCGAAATACCGCAACCTCTGTGTCGTGGGCGACGACGACCAGTCGATCTACAAGTTCCGCGGCGCGAACATTGCCAATATTTTGAATTTTGAACAGTATTTTCCGGATGCGAAGGTGATCCGTCTGGAGCAGAATTACCGCTCGACGCAGAGTATCCTGGACACGGCAAACGAGGTAATTAAGCATAACACGGGGCGCAAGAGCAAGACGCTCTGGACCGCGAATCCGGATGGGGAGAAAGTCAGATTCCGGCAGTTCATGAACGGTTTTGAGGAGGCGGAATACGTCGCCGGGACGATCGCGGACAGAACCAGGGGCGGCGCGTGGAAGTACGGGGACTGCGCGGTGCTGTACCGGACGAACGCCCAGTCGCGCCTGTTCGAGGAAAAATTTTTGCTGGCGAACATTCCCTACAAGATCGTGGGTGGCGTGAATTTCTACGCGCGAAAAGAGATCAAGGACATTCTGGCTTACCTTAAGACGATTGCGAACGCGGAGGACGATCTGGCGGTGCGCAGGATCATCAACGTGCCGAAGCGCGGCATCGGCCTGGCCTCTGTCAGCCGTGCGCAGGAGTACGCGATCGAGCACGGGACGAGCTTTTATGAGGTGCTGAAGGATGCGGACAAGATTCCGGGCGTCGGACGGACCGGACTCAAGATGCGCGATTTTGTGGACCTGATTCAGACGCTTCGCAGCAAGGCGGAGTTCTATACGATAAAGGAACTGATCGAGGACGTCCTGGAGACGACCGGTTATATGAAGGAATTGGAGAACGAGGGCACCGAGGAGGCGGAGGAGCGCATCGCCAACCTCGACGAGCTTCTGAATAAGGCTGCGGCCTTTGACGAGGAATTCGGCGGGGACGAGGAGAACGACCGGCCGCTGCTGGATCAGTTTCTTGAGGAGGTGGCGCTGGTCGCGGACATTGACGACCTGGAGGAGAATCCGGATCATGTGGTGCTGATGACGCTGCACAGCGCGAAGGGGCTGGAGTTCCCGGTCGTCTTTCTGGTCGGCATGGAGGAAGGCCTGTTTCCGAGCTATATGAGCATTTCCTCCGAGGATCCGATGGATATCGAGGAGGAACGCAGGCTTTGCTATGTGGGAATCACGCGGGCAAAGAGGGAGCTGACGCTCACGAGCGCGCGGCAGAGGATGGTGCGCGGCGAGACCCATTACAGCAGGGTGTCGCGTTTTGTGGAGGACATTCCGGACGAGATGCTTGTGAAGCAGGAGGCTTTCCGGGAATCGAAGCAGTCGGATCGCCCGGCGAGAGCGCAGAACCAGACGGCGTATCAGCAGGCGCGCGAGGCGTTCCGGGCGAAGGTGTTTGTGCCGCAGCAGTTTCAGGTGAAGAAGGCGCAGAGTCTGGATTACGGAGTCGGCGATCGCGTGCGCCATGTCAAGTTTGGCGACGGGACTGTGAAGGATATTGTGGAGGGTGGCAGGGATTACGAGGTCACCGTTGAGTTCGACCGCGTCGGCCGGAAGAAAATGTTCGCGTCGTTCGCGAAGCTGGTGAAGATATAAGTCTTTTACAGACAGGTCTGTACAGACTGTTTTGAATTATTGTGCATGGCTGAACTTTTTGAAAATAAATATAGTAAAATGGCTAAGGCTGTGATATACTAACAGAAAGCAAATGGAGATTTCCCAGAAAGGACGTGTGAGAGTATGAATAAATTTGATGATTTTCTGACGGCGCTGCAGAAGAGAGAAGACGAGAAGCGGAAGAATAATCTGCTTTGGATTTTTGCGATCATCGGCGCGATAGCGGCGGTCGCGGGCATTGCGTACGCGGTTTATCGCTATTTTGCTCCGGATTATCTTGAGGATTTCGAGGACGATTTTGACGACGATTTCGAGGATTTCTTCGAGGATGACGATTTCCCGGAGATGGATGCGGAAAAGACGGACGACAAGGAAGAGGACGCGAAGGAAGAGGCTTCCGGGGAGAAAGAGGAGTCGGATGAGGAACAGGCCTGACGTCCTTGCGGCAGGGATAGTTTTTTCGAAAAGTAGCATGATAATGGGTCAATCAGAAAACAAGAGGGGCTTCGCAAAGCAGATTATTGTATTTTGCGGAGCTCTTTTTATCGAACGAGTTTTTTGAATGATTCCTGTTCAGAAAAGGCCTACGGCGGCGAACAGGAGGAAATGGAATTAGGTCGATTGGCGTAATATGTGATTTAAAAGGGGACAGACATGAAAAAAGGGCAGATAGCAGAAGGCGTGATCGAACGCGTGGATTTTCCGAATAAGGGGATCGTCCGGACGGAGGAGGGAAAGGTCGTCGTCAAGAATGCCATCCCGGGACAGAAGGTTCGTTTCGTGATCAACAAGAAGCGAGGAAACCGGGCGGAGGGCCGGCTGCTCGAGGTGCTTGCGCCGTCGCCACTTGAAGTGCGCGCTCCGGCGTGCAGCCTTTTCCCGGACTGCGGCGGCTGCATGTATCAGACGATGTCCTACGAGGAGCAGCTTGCCATGAAGAGCGCGCAGGTGAGAGCGCTGATCGAGCCAGTGCTTGTGGAGGCAGGACAGGTGAGACTGTCTGAGAAGGCTGCGCAGATGAGATCACTTGATGTGGCTGCACAGATCAGTACAGCAGAAATCATGGATGGAGAAGCGGGTACTGTGGGCGCGGCGCTTGTGCCGGATTATCGGTATGACGGCATCAAGGGCAGTCCGCGGGAGTTCGCCTACCGCAACAAGATGGAATTTTCGTTCGGGGATGAATACAAGGACGGACCGCTCGTGCTTGGATTGCACAAGAAGGGCAGCACCTATGACGTCCTGCCGGTGACAGACTGCGCGATCGTGCATGAGGATTTCAACCGCATCGTGCAGACGGTTCTGGGATACTGCCGCGCACAGGGCTTCGCCTATTACCACAAGATGAGCCATCAGGGGTACCTGCGCCATCTGCTGGTGCGCCGCGCGGAGACGACCGGTGAGATTCTGGTTTGTCTCGTGACGACCAGCCAGGAACGGCACGACTTCACGCCGCTGGGAACGGCGCTGCAGGCGCTCTCCGGACATGGCGGCAGATCCGCAGAGAATTCCCGGTGCACAGAGAGCGGTTCGCCGGTTTCCTCCCTGCAGGGAGAGATCATCGGATTCCTGCACATGACAAACGATTCGCTCGCGGACGTCGTGCGAAGCGACGAGAGCCGCCTGATCTTCGGTCGGGACTATTTCTATGAGACGATCCTTGGGCTGACGTTCAAGATCACGTCGTTTTCCTTCTTTCAGACCAATTCCAAAGGCGCGGAGGTACTCTACGGCACAGCGCGGGATTACATCGGAGACACGAAGGACATGACCGTGTTCGACCTGTACAGCGGGACAGGTACGATCGCCCAGCTCATCGCGCCCGTCGCGCGCAAAGTGATCGGAGTGGAGATCGTGGAGGAAGCGGTCGAGGCCGCGCGGGAGAACGCGAAGCGCAACGGACTGACAAACTGCACATTTATCGCAGGGGATGTATTGAAAGTCATCGATGAGATTCCCGAGCGCCCGGACTTCATCATCCTGGATCCGCCGCGTGACGGCATCCACCCGAAGGCGCTTTCGAAGATCATCGATTACGGAGTGGACCGTCTCGTCTATATCTCCTGCAAGCCGACGAGCTTGGCACGGGATCTGAAGGCATTTCTGGAGAACGGATACCGCCTGGAGAGGATGACCTGCGTAGACATGTTCTGCGAAACCCAGCATGTGGAGACGGTATGCCTATTGTCCAAACTCAATGTCAAGCAGCATATCGAAGTGGAACTCACCTTGGACGAGATGGATTTGACCGCCGCCGAGAAGAAAGCCAGCTATGAGGAAATCAAGGAGTATGTTCTGGAGAAATTCGGGATGAAGGTCAGCCACTTGTATATCGCACAGGTTAAGCGTAAGTGCGGCATTATCGAACGGGAGAATTACAACAAACCGAAGTCAGAGAATGCCAGACAGCCACAATGCCCGCCAGAGAAGGAGGCGGCGATTAGGGCGGCGCTGGAGCATTTCAAAATGATATAAGTGTCGTTGCGTGACATGAGCAAACTCGGAACCAATACATTTACTAATGGCGAAATACGAATTACCGAAGGAGCAGGGATACAAATGCATCGAGACGAAATATTGAAAACCAATAAGCATTACTGGGATACTTACGCAGATTTGTGGTTTGGAACTACAGCGCTCCCTACTTACGGAGTACACTTTGTAACAGAGAATGAATTACACCTGTTTGACGATGTTTCTGGAAAGAAAATACTTGAAATATGCTGCGGCAGCGGTCATTCCTTAAAGTATCTTGCTGACAGAAATGCCGGTGAATTATGGGGCGTAGATCTTTCTCATAAGCAACTTGAAAATGCTGAGCGGTATTTGAGCGAAAACGGCTACCATGCGAAGCTCATCTGCTCTCCAATGGAAGTCGCGATGGGTATTCCGAAAGAGTATTTCGATTTCGTTTATTCAATTTACGGGATTGGTTGGACGACTGATCTTGATGGTACTTTCCAGAAAATAGCCTCATACCTAAAAAAAGACGGTATTTTCATTTTCAGCTGGCACCATACCCTCAATTACTGTATTGCCTGGTCTTGTGATGAACGGAAAGATGTAATTGAAAATGAAGCCTTGATAATGAACAAAAGCTATTTTGACGAGTCCTACTTCAGAATGCCGGTAGACGGCAGCGAAATCTTTCTGTGCAACCGAAAAATATCCACCTATGTCAACGCTTTGGCAAAGGCGGGATTTGTAATCGAGCAAATGGTTGAGCAGACCGATGATGCAACGATGCAAGCAGAAGGCGATATCAGTGCCAAAGCCCAAAAAGCAAAAATGCTTCCTATTTCAGTTTTATTCAAGGCAAGAAAATTATAGAGAAAACTGGATGATCGCTGCGAAATATTGAGGCAATGGACTTTAGCAAACAGGTATCAGCATCATTTTTGATGTATGAATACAAATGCGAAAAAGAAAGGGTGATGTCATATGAAAAAGAATCGTGTATGGAGGGTTCACGTTTCCTAACCCTCCGAATATAACTTTGGAGGAAAGAAATGGAAAACAAAATCAAGAGAAAACATTGAGAATGGTTGGAGTAAGACGATACTTGAACTGCAGATTCAAAGTAGACTAATGGAGCGAACCGGTAAGGCGGTCAATAATTTTCCGTCTGCATTACCACCGATAGATTCAGATATGGCAAACCAGATATTCAAAGATCCTTACTTATTTGATTTTTTGGGTACGGATATGCCAAGACGCGAGGTGGAGATTGAACGGAAATTAACAGAACATATCCAAAATTTCTTGCTTGAATTAGGACAAGGATTTGCGTTTGTAGGTAGACAGGTATCGAAGCATTGATTTCTGAAATACAGATATTTGAGGACAGGCAGCCAAACGGACAGTGGTTGAAGTCTATTAAATTCAAGCTGCCGATTATAGAGGAAGATATGAGTATTGGTTTGGACGTTAATTCTCATGTAGAGACGGTAATATTGATGTCATGGGTTAAAGACTGACCGCCGAAAAAGTGGCGTATTTGCGGGCTTTTCGGGCATTGGTCTGTTAGCGTCGGAGAGCGTATAAAGTGCGGACTTCATGGAGGAAAGTGAATGGCGATTATTATTGAAAAGGCGAAAGCCGAAGATGCGGAGGCAATATTGAATCTAACAAAGGTATGCGGCTCTGAAACTGATAACTTGAGCTTCGGCGAAAGTGGTATTCCTGTTTCAGTCGAAAATGAGGCTTCCTACATAGCATCTGTCGAAAATTCAGATACTGATATTTTTTTAGTGGCCAGAGACGGAAAAGAAATTGTGGGAACAGGCAATTACACTTCCTTTCCTAAAAAGAGAATGGCACATAGAGGTGAATTCGGAATTTCCGTCAGAAAATCATACTGGAATCAAGGAGTCGGTACCATGCTTATGGAACACATCCTTGATTTTGCTAAAAATGTTGCAAGGTCTGAGATCGTTTCTCTCGAAGTCAGAAGCGATAACGAGGCTGCAATACATCTTTACCGGAAGTTCGGATTTGAAAAGATCGGAACATTCAAAGGTTATTTCAAGATTGGTGAGGAACTGATCGATTTCGATATAATGGAGTTGTTCTTATAAGACAGACCAGGGCTCCTACACGGCCATCAGAGGCGGTGGGGAACACATTTTACCGGACTCAACCAGCGGTAGAATGCGGAAAACGAAGTTGGCAGAAAAAAGTATTAACAAAAGAAGACTAATCACGACTTTTTCGGTCAGACAGCTTTGCTTCACGATTTTTTCGGCTGAACCGATGACATCAATGCCATTGCCTCAAGGCATGTGGAAACGTGCGTACTTTTGTCCAAACGATCCGGCTAAGGCCGACGTGAGAGCAGGGTCGGCCTTACGCAGATTTACCATATGCAGATCAGGATCGGAGACGGTCGAAGCGGTAGATTCTTACGCCGTGCGCGGGGACGTCTGCGGAAATCCGGTTCCCGTCGATGCGGCAGGCGCTCCCGCCCCAGAGTTCGCGGCCCTGCCCCGGGGCCGGATCCGGATGACTGGCGGATTTTTTTGTCTCAGGATCTTTTCGCTGCAATTTTGTGCCCGCGATCGTTTCCGGCAGGTCGGCAGAGAGTTCTGCCGCATCGTCCGAGAGATTAAACAGTGCGATCCGCACGCAGTTTGCGCCTTCAGATATCCACGCCGCCTCACAGTCGGAACGCTTCAGCTGCACGCCTTTCCCGTCCTTTAGCATTTCCAGGATAGCGGGGTTGGTCAGCAGCTTAAAATTCTTTTCATCGAGCTGCGGCAGGTCGGTGCCGATCATCAGCGGTGAGCGGCAGATGCACCAAAGCGTCATCATGGTCCGAAGCTCGTCGTCGGTAAAGTTTGAATACCACTCATGGCCGTGCCCCTTGCCGAGTTTTCCAATCGGCAGCATATCGCAGTCCGGCCAGCAGCCTTCGCGGGTGTGATCCTGCCACTGTTCACAGCGCCAGAACATATTCTTCAGAAGCTCCCACTTGTCCCAGAAATCGTCCGTGATCCGCCACATGTTTGCGTTTTGCGTGTAATGACAGGCGTTCTCCACATGCGCAGGCCCCGGCGAGAGGCTCAGTACGATCGCGCGCCCGCACTTGTCGATCGCTCTGCGGAGCATCCGCGTCTCCTCCCAGCCGGAAAAGCGCTCGACCGGGTACATCCAGCTGTCGCAGATGTCGTCGCACTTTATGAAATCCATGCCCCAGTCGGCGTACATCTGAATGATCGAATCGTAGTAGGCCTGCCCGGCTTCCGTATGCCGGACGCCGTACATATCCGGGTTCCAGCCGCAGATCGAGGAAGGATCCGCAATGTCGCCTGCGTTCACATCTGTCCCGAGGACTTTCAGGTGCCGGTGCGCGGCAATTCGCGGAATCCCGCGCATGATATGGATGCCGAACTTGAGCCCCAGGCTGTGGATGTAGGACGCGAGCGGTCCGAACCCTTTGCCGCCGGCGGAGCTCGGGAAGCGCCTGACCGACGGCTGAAGCCGCGAATATTCGTCGATCTCAAAGTCCTCAAAGGGAATATACTGATATGTATCGCGTCTTGTCCCGGCGGCGTTCGAGTACCACTCAATGTCGATGATGACATATTCGTAGCCGTATTGTCTGAGATTTTTCGCCATGTATTCGGCGTTTGCCCGGACCTCGTCTTCCGTCACGGTCGTGTCGTAGTAGTTATAGCTGTTCCAGCCCATCGGCGGAGTTGTGGCAAATCTGTTCTTATCCATATGAATCCTCCATCGTTTATTTTCAAATCACCCTCCGAGGGGATGCGCACGGTTCAATTATGTATATTGTCCCGCTTCGCGCGACATGAACCGGCGCCGGTATAATCTCTGCCGAGATTATACCATTTCCTAGCCGGAACCTCAATCAGAAATCGGACCGCTGCATTTTTGCTTCCTGATAGAAATGCATATTGACAACGCATGCATATGATACTATAATCCCATCTTTGACAGTTCAAATGCGGGGAAACTTGATAATTCCAAGGATTCCCCGCATTTTTATTAGCTAAAAAT